>NZ_JQKG01000001.1:59403-360958 GCF_000745915.1 Deinococcus misasensis DSM 22328 | reverse complement strand
TAGGGTCGAGCCTGGCGAAGACCCGATTGAAGGTGTCATGGGAGGGTATACCGGTGTGGAGGTCCAGGAAGCTTGAGAGCCAATCCCGTTTGAGTTCCCCAAAATCCTCCATGTCATAGAAGCTGTCTGCATCGCTGAGCACAGCACACAGGGCAATGACGATCACGTTGATGAGGGGTTGATTGAGCCCTCGGTTTGTCCGGGGATCAGGGAGCTCAGAGAAGTGCTGGACTGCGAGTTTCAGTTGCTCGGGGTTCATGTCTTACCTTAACCCCTTCGCGACGTGCGTCACCCCTGGGAATCTGGCCCGGATGGTTGACACCTCAAATCCTTACCCTTTACACTGACATTTAGCCTTGAGACACAGGCAACTCTTATCCAGAGTCGGCGCAGGGATCTGGCCCGCACCGCCGCAGCAACCGGCCCTCATCACGGTACGGTGCTCACCAGCCCGAAGAACCACGATGGTGACATTCGGGAACGATAAGAGAAGGGCGTAAACCACCATTTCCCCTTCTCAACACCACGAGAGGGGGAATCTTTTTGTCCCCCACCACCCGAGTCTTCACTTTTGGAGGGGAGCACATGCGCTTTGAGTTTGCGTTCGAAACCGATGAGGGAGCCATCCCATTCACCTTTGTGGCCAAAAGCCAGCACGATTACACCATCACCCCGAGTTACAAATGGTTCTTTGAGAAAGAGCCCCTGATTCTGGACTCTGGACGGATCCTCAGCAACATCCGGGTCGGGTACCACACCTACGGCACCCTGAATGCTGAAAAAGACAACGCCATTCTGGTGTGCCATGCCCTCACAGGCACCAGTGCAGTGCACCGATGGTGGGCCGACATGTTTGGAGAGGGCAAGACGCTGGACCCCACCAAGCATTTCATTGTGTGTTCCAATGTGCTGGGCGGGTGTTCAGGGACCTCTGGACCCAAAGAAATTGGACTGGACCCCATCACCATTCACGACATGGTGCGTGTTCAGAAAGAGCTGATCAAGGACCTCGGCATCAAAAAGCTGACCGTGATTGGGGGCAGCATGGGCGGCATGCAGGCTTTGGAGTGGGTCAGAAGTTACCCCGAGTGCCTGAAAAAAGCCATCATCGTTGGGGCTCCACCCAGACACAGCGCGTGGGCCAAGAGTTTCAATGTGTCCCAGAGAAACGCCATCACCTCTGACCCGGAATGGAAGGGCGGGCGGTATTCCGAGCAACCCCACGGTCTGGCCATTGCCCGCCAGATCGCCATGATCAGTTACCGCAGTCCAGAGTCTTACCAGATGACGCAGGGAGGGCAATCCAAATTCAAGCCCGGCCAGAGCGCCATCCAGACGTATCTGGAATACCACGGCGAGAAGCTTCTCAAGCGCTTTGATGCCAACACCTACCTGCTCATCACGCAAGCCATGGACCTGTTTGAAGTCACCGAAGACGAGTTGCGCAGAAACACCGTCCCGACTCTGGTGGTCGGCATCTCGACAGACATCCTGTACCCCGCCAGTGAAGTGCGCGAAATGGCAGCCCACCTGTCCAACAGTGAATACTGGCAACTGGAAAGCCCTCACGGACACGACGCTTTCCTGATTGAGGATGAGGCCTTGAACCAGCGGATGCTGGAGTTTCTGGGCCAGTAAACCCCCACAAGCCATATCTGATCAATGCAACAAAGAAAAGGACAGGGATTTCCCTGTCTTTTTCTTGGAATCAAAGCCCTCTGGTGGCCTCTGGATAACGTTTCTGCCATGCCTCCCAGCCTTCATCGGGGTAGGCTTTTTTGGCCTCTGGGGCAAACAGTTTTGCGGCTTCCTGTTCCAGATCTTCAAACGGTGAACTGGAGACTTTGGTCTGTTCATAGGCCGGGTGCGCGTCCCATTTGATCAGGCGACCAGAGCCACCCCATGGGTCATCGCAGGCCCAGACCACGCGGGCCAGTTGCACCATGCCGATGGCCCCTCCGCACATCAGGCAGGGTTCCAGAGAGGAGTACAGGGTGCACTCCTCTGGATGCTCAATGCGTCCAAGGCGGTAAAAAGCCACCATCTCTGCATGGGCGAAACTGGAATCTGCGATTTCGTGGGGATGGTCCGGCCACGGCTCGTGGGCACGGTTGCGACCTTCAGCGATGATCTGGCCGTTTTTGTCCACGATCACGCAACCAATGGGGGAAGACCCCATTTCGATGCTCTCACGTGCCAACTCAAGGGTGCGTTCCAGAAAGGCCCGGTCCTCGGGCCTTCCTTTACTCATCCTGAGACAGGATGATCGCGCTGTATGGACCCACCGTCACGTGTCCACAAAAGGGCATCCCGTCCATTTCACTTTCTGCGGTTTCCACATCATGGCTAAAAACGTTGGCAAACTCTGGATCGTAACCGTTCCAGTCGGAGTGGAAACGGGTGCGCCACAGGCCCCCTCTGGGGAAGCCAATCCCGAAGTTCTCTAAAGTTTCGCCCGAGAGGTTCACCACCACAATCACATCGTCTTTGGGGCCTCCCTGATCGAAGCGGTGGTAGGCCAGCATCTTTTTGTCGATGTCCACACGGTGCACCACCACATGGGGACCTTTGAGGCCAGCAGTGTGCCCATAAGCGTTTTGCCTCAGTTGCTTCAGGTCGCGGTAAAGCTGGGTGATGCCTTTGAATTCTTCGGCAGCAGCCCAGTCCAGCATGTTGTTGTCGTCAAACCAGCCTGCCGTGAGCATCTCCTGACCCTGAAACACCATCGGAATGCCCGGAGAGGTGAAGGTGATGCAGGCCCCGAGGGTGGAGCGTTTCTTGGCGTACAGGTTGCCGGCGTTGTTGGGCCAGATTTCCTCTGGGACGCGGGCGTGACCGTTGGCCACTTCGTCGTGGGATTCGGTGTAGATCACCCGACTGAAGGCTTCGCCGTTGTAGCAGTTGGTGACGGCGTTGGCCACCGCTTGCGTGTTGCGGTGCACGTCTTCCTGCACAATCAGGGCTTCACGAACAGGGTGCACGAAGCCAGCATCCCACTGGGCATCGAAACCCAAGCCTCCTTCAGAGGTGGGGGCGGTCACCAAAGCGTTGCCCCTCAGGTCTTCCGCGATGGTGATTTTCCAAGGTTGGCGGGCTTCGATTTCATCGTTGATCCAGCGCAGGATGCCCCAGCCTTCTTCGAGGTCATCGCCGGGGTTTTCATTGGCTTGCACGTTGCGAATGTAGGCGGTGGCGTCAAAACGCAGACCGTCCATCTGGAACTCTTCCAGCCACATCAGGGCGTTGTCGCGCAGGTACTGGCGGACTTCTTCGCGGCCATAATCTGGGCGGGTGTCTCCCCAAGGGGTGGCTGAGCGCCAGTCGTTGTAGAAGTAAATGCCCCCTTTGTCGTTTTCGCTCCAGCCATCAAACTGCCAGAGGTCCAGATCCGAGGGGCCGAAGTGGTTGTACACCACATCGATCAGCACAGCAATGCCTTTTTCGTGGGCGGCTTTCACAAAGCGCTTCAGGGCATGGGGACCGCCGTAAGCCCCTTCCACAGCAAAAGGATGGGCCGGGTTGTAACCCCAAGAAATGTCTCCGGCAAATTCCATGGGAGGCATGATCAGGAGGGTGTTCACCCCGAGGTCGGACAAATAATCCAGCTTTTCGGCAGCAGAATCAAAAGTGCCCCGTTCGCCTTCTCCAGCAGGGTTGAAGGTGCCGACGTGCATTTCGTAAATCACCATTTCGTTCCATGGGGGAACGCGGTATTCCTTCAGGTCTCCCCAGTCAAAAGTGGGGTCGTACACCACACATTCACCGGTGGAGTTGGTGACTTCCCGGGCATAAGGGTCCATTTTCCATTCATCAAAGCTCTTGTTTTTGATTCTGAATTTGTAAGTGGCTCCGGGTTTCAGTCCGGGCACGAACACCGACCAGTAGCCGTTTTTTTCTTTGGCCAGTTTGTGTTCGGTTTTGCTCCATTTGTTGAATTCACCACCCACACAGACGGCGGTGGCGTGGGGTGCCCACACCCGGAAACTGACCCCCTCTGGGGTGGGAATGGCTCCCATGCCCGGAACGTGAGAGGGTTCCACCTTTTTGCGGGTTGTTTTGATGGCTTGATCTTCTGCTAATGTCATGTCCTGCTCCTCACTTGAAATGCCGACCTCAGGACAAATTTGGTCCTTGAGAATCCACACTCAGAATTTGCGGATTGCAGCTTGAAATCTATGACCAATCGTACAGAGGGAAGAAAAGACAGCGTTCAGTTCGGTCTTTTTTGCTGCAAACGGGAAAGCCTCTGCCACTGGCTGAAACCATCGGCCTGTTTTATAGATGACATCGGAAACGGTAAAAAGTCAAGAGACATAAAAAATCCATCCGAAAAAACCCTTATCCAGAGTGGAATGAAACCCATGTTCGGTGATCAATTTCGCAAAGTGCTATGAAATTTGTCTTTGCGAATTTTTCTTCGTGAGGTCCAAACAGTCAGAAAACAGGACCTCTGTTCTTGGTGGGCTGGAACACCAGAGCTTTCTTGGTCCGATTTGTGTCCCAGACCACCTGTTCAGAACAGGAAATAACCCAGAGCCCCACCCACCAGCACCACCAAATGGGCAGGCAACTTCAAGAAGTGCAACCCCACAAAACTCAAAACCACCCACAGCCATTCCAGAACAGTGTTGGGTCGGATGTGCACCACAGCGTCCAGCAAGGCAGCCAGCAGCAAACCTACTACAGCCGCATTGACCCCTTTTAAGGCAGCCTGCAAAGCCGGGCGGGTCTTGATGCTGTTCCAGACGGGCATGATGGCGAGCACCAGCAGCATGGCAGGCAGGAAAATGCCCACTGTGGCAACAACGGCTCCCAGCACGGGGTTCACCTGTGGAAAAGTGGCCCCCAGAAAAGTGCTGATGGTGAACACTGGACCCGGAATGGCCTGCGCAGCACCGTAAGCCCCCAGAAACTGCTCTGGGGTCAGCCAGGTGGCAACGGGTTGCAGCAAAGGCAAAACCACATGACCTCCGCCAAACACCAGACTGCCTGTGCGGTACATGTCACTCAGCAAGGCCAAATAAGGGGTGAAGGACAGCAAAGGCAAAACCACCAGCAAACCCAGAGCCACCCCCAGATAGACCCAGGTTTTTCTGAAGGCAACCGGAGTGCTCTGGTGTTCACCTGCCTGCCTGAAAAAACGCAGGCCATACAGACCTCCCAGCACAATCACCACGATGCTGGTCCATGCGGTGGGCCACAGGACCATGATGAGGCCAGAGACCAGTGCAATGCCCCTGCGGCTCCACTCTGGGGTGAGGGTCTTGGCCATGCCCAGCACCGCGCTCAGGATCACCCCGAGGGTGAGCAGGCTGAGGGCACGCACCAGACCTCCGCCAAGGACTTCCTGTGCCCCCAGAGCAAGGGCCAGCATGATCAGGAAAGAGGGGGTGGTGAACCCCACCCACGCCAGAATTGCCCCTACAGTTCCAGCCCTGAGGTTGCCAATGGACATTCCCACCTGACTGCTTGAGGGACCGGGCAGGAAAGTGCACAGGGCCACCAGATCGGCATAATCGGCATCTGAAAGCCACTTTTTGCGGTTCACAAACTCTTCTCTGAAATAACCGAGGTGGGCCACAGGGCCCCCAAAACTGGTGCATCCCAGCCTCAAAAAAGTCAAAAAAACATCCAGAGCAGGCAACATGCTGTTCATGCTACCGTTTCTGGATCAGGAAATGGCAATCTGGAGCAGGTTTCAGCGGGCTCTGGAGGCCGATTCGCGGATCACCAACTGTGGGGTGATCTTCTCCAAGGTCACATCTTCACCGTCCAGCAAGGTCAGCAAAGATTGGGCCGCCAGCAAACCCAATTCATACATGGGCTGCCGGACCGTGGTCAGGGGAGGCATCATGTATTCAGAGGTGCGGGTGTCATCGAAGCCGACCAGAGAAATTTCCTCTGGGACCCGAATGCCGCGTCGGTACAGGGCCAGCCTTGCCCCGTAAGCCATCTGGTCGTTGGAGGCAAAAATCGCAGTGAAGTTGGCGCGGGTTTCCAGCAGGGTGGCGATGGCCAGACTTCCAGAAGCCTCCTGAAAATCCCCCTGCACGATCAGGCGTTCATCGACTTCAATGCCGAATTCTTTGTGGGCATCATGGTAACCCTTCAAGCGCTCTAGGGCATCTGCATGGTCTGCCGGTCCAGAAATATGTGCGATGCGGCGGTGACCCAGTTCAAAAAGGTAATGGACAATGTTCTTGGCCCCCTGATAATTGTCAATCAGGACGCAGTGGTGCTCAAAACCAGGAATGGTTCTGCCAATGCTGATGATCGGCATGGATTCTGCAATGGCACTCAGGGAGTCACCTTCCAGATGCCCACCCATGATGATCAAACCATCAATGCGGCCCATCAGACGCTGAATGGCCTGCGCTTCGTCCTCGGGTTGCCAGTGACCGTCGGTGAACACTGGGATGTAATCGGTGCCGCGCAAAGCCTCCTGAATGCCCAGCAATGCAGCCCCATAAAACGGAGAAGCAATGTCTTGGGTCAGGACCCCCAGAGAAAGCGTTCGGCCCTGCACCAGACCTTTGGCCACCAGATTGGGTTGGTACTTGAGTTTTGCAATGGCCTCTTCCACCTGCTTGCGTTTTTTCTCGGACACCCGAGCGGTTCCGGCCACAATGCGCGAAACGGTGCTCGGGGAAACGCCCGCAGCCTGTGCCACATCAAACAATGTCACTTTTTTCTTCATGCCCGCCTCTTTTTTCATTCAAAACAGCCAAAGGTGTACTTGCGGTCATGCCCACAGCCGCATACAGGTGCACACCCTTTTGCTCAAGCAAATTGAGCTTCTGCTGTACGCTTCAAATATACCCCAATCAGCGTCAGGATGCTGACCAGCAAAGCCACACTGTACATCACTGCAAAACCAAACTGAGCCACCAGCAACCCTCCACCCAACGCGCCCAGAGCAGCAGAGGCCCACACAAAAACGTCCAGTTTGCCCTGTGCTGAAGCGCGCGTCTCGGGGGTCAGGCTGCCTGTGAGCAAGCTGGAACCGGCCACATAACACAGGTTCCAACCCACCCCGAGCACAAACAGGGCCACCCCCATTTCGGTGATGCTGTGACCCAGCAACCCAAGGATGGCACTTAAGGCAAGCAGGGCACTGCCCCAGAGGATCATGGCTCTGGGACCAAAACGGTCCACCCAGCGTCCGGTGATCCACGCCAGTCCGAACATCCCGACCACATGCCCCGTCATCACCGTGGAGATGGCTTCCAGTCCGTGCCCCATGTGCTGGGCGTGAACAGGCATCATCACCATCAGCATCAGCATGATGCCCTGACCGACCATCATCCCCACCAGAGCCAACTGAATCTGAGGGTTTTTGAGGAGGTCCATCACAGGAACCTGCACTTGTTTTCCCCCTTTGGGTACATCGGTGGGTCTGGCCGTGAAAAACATGCCGACCAGCACACTGGCCAGCGCCAGAAACAGCGCACTGAGGAGCCAGCCAGCTTCGTTCTCTGGAAGCTGATAAGAGGCTGCCAATGTTTTCAGGCCCGGAATGCACAGACGGGTGACGACTGCTCCAACCGCACTGCAGGTCAGAAGCCAGCCGATGTACTGACCGCGTTTCTGGGGTTCCACCAGTTCACTGACCGCATAACGGGTCTGGTTGATGCCACCCGTGGCCAGACCCACCAGCAAAATCCCGGACATGAAGCCCCAGAAATGCCCATCCAGAGCCTGCCAGAAAGCCACTGTCGCCCCGAGGGTTCCCAGCATGAAGGCAAGGGTCAGGCCCACCCTACGGCCATAACGGGCCATCAATTGACCTGCAAAATAGGCACTGAACGCAGAGGCCAGCAGATTCACTGTAGAGGGCAGCCCTGAGAAGCTTTCCGATCCCGTCAATTTGACCGCCAGAATGCTGGCAAGGGCCACACCGATGGTGGTGGCACTGGTGGAGAGGGCTTGAGCGGTGAACAGGGCGGGCAGACTGCGCTGGGTCATGGTTGGATCAATCTAACCTTTTTTGGGGTAGGGGTGGTAGGGGAGGAGGGCTGCGCCCTGCTGAGAGCATAGGGCCGAGAGCAAAAAAGGCGGAAGGCAGAAGGCAGAAAAACCGTTACCACCCTCGTAGGGGCACAGCGTGCTGCGCCCTGAATGCTTGAGCAAATGCATTTCTTGGGCGAGGCACGCCTCGCCCCTACAAATCCCTTGATCATTTTTTGTACGTGCAGCACGATGCTCTCGGCTCTCGGCTCTCGGCTCTCGGCAAGCGCAGCCCTTTCACCCATTACGCCCCCTCTCCCACAGCCCCTAGAAATTATGTTAAAAACAGAATATAATGATGGGAGTTACAATTCAGTTCCCCTGCAAGGAGCCCCATGATTCTGGAAAGCCGCATTGTTGGACGCAAAAAAGCATTTGAACACCAGACCCTTCACCTCTCCAGCACGGTCCTCACCCTGCAAGACCTCATCACCGAAGTGGTGCGTGCACAGGTGAAAGATTTCAACCAGAACCAGAAGGATCAGCAACTGATTCGCATCCTCACCCCAGAGCAATTTCAAAAAGGTCTGGAGCAAGGAAAAATCACCTCTGGCGGTCAAGAATTCCTGCAAGAGGTGAATCCAGAGGAAGCCATCGAGGTGGCCATCACTGCTTTCAAAGATGGGCTGTATTACGTGTTTCTGGAAGACCAGCAACTGGAAGACCTCTCCCAGACGGTGCACATTGCCGACCACAGCAAAGTCCTGTTTGTGCGCCTGACCGCTCTGGCAGGAGGCTGACATGCGGGCAGAAGAAGCGCAAGCACGCCTGAAAAGCCACACCATCGACTGGAAAAAACCTTTTGAAGAGAGATTGAAGGCGGTTTCCGATCCCGTGGCTGCACTTGCTCGGGATGTTCAGCAATTGACCATGGGCGGGTATATACACACCCAAGAGGAAATCCAGAAACGCGCCCTGCAACGCCAGGGGATCACCGAAAGTCTGGAAGGACTCCCTGCTCCAGAGCGCATTCAGGTGTTTGGGGTGCTGTTTCCCCGTTTTCCAGAGCTGATTGAGCAGGTCTGGCAGGCCATGAACACCCACCCTTACGAAGAGGGCTATGACCGTCGGGCTTTTCGAGCGCCCCACCATCCCCTGACCCGGGAAAAAGCCCTGAACTGGCTGCTGAACCTCTGGCAGGTGACGCGTGACCACGATGAGCCTCTGGAATGGTTTGCTGCGTGGGCTGCAAGGCTGGAGAATTACCACAAGGATGAACTGGGTTACCTGTTTGCAGAGGCCATCAACGCTGGACATCAGGAGGTTTTGTCCATCCTGAAAGAATCCGCCTCTGGTGAGCATGAAATCGGGACCATGGGACGGCACATCACCAGAGCTTTCCTGACCTGTAGCAATCCAGAGTGCTGGACCTACATGGAAAAAATGCTGCTCGCCGCCCAGAGGCAAGAAGGCCTCAGGCAGGTGATTCTGGAAACCATCGACGAGTCCCATCCAGAGGCCTTCCAGCGCATGATGGTCCTGATTTTGCAAGAAGACCTGCTGCGTTTTTCTGCGGTGGTGCGGGCCATCGATGTGTGGTTTGGCTGGATGTATGAGGCCTCTGACAAAAAAACCCTGACCCGCCATGTGCAAACTTTTCTGGGCTTTTTGAAGGACACCAAAGCTGCCCACAAAGCCCTGCAAGAGGGATCAGCCGAAGAGGCTTTTCTGGCCTTTTGGGCTCTGGGTTTTTACGATGCCCCGGCCACAGTGCAAGATGCGGCCATGCTCTTGCAGGATCAAGACGCAGCCAGACGCTATGCTGCTGCCAGTTTCTTGAAAGCCTGCAAGCTTCCAGAGGCAGCTATCCATGACCTCACTTTGCTTCAGGACCCTGATTTGCGAGTTGCCACGCTGGCTTTGCCCAACCGGTGGTCCATCCAGCAAGGCGAGGATGCCTCGGGGTTGTTTGATGTCCTTGAAGATCTGGCTTCCAGAGCCTCAGACCGCAGCACCACCGATCCGATCCTGTGGCCCTGGACGGTCACGGTGGCGTCCAGAGCGCAAGTGGTTGCCCTGCTACCCCACACGCTCGGGAACCGGCCCCTGACCCGCCTGATTCCTCACATTCCGGACATGGAACCTTACAGCCGTTCACAGGTGGCAGAGTTGCTGGGCAAGCATCAACAGGCTTCTCCTGAACTGCGTGAATTGCTGTTCAAATTGCTGGCAGACAGCAGTTCTCAGGTGCGCGAATCTGCGTTCGCTCAGATCAAAAAATTGGACTTGAACCCCTCTGAGGCCCAACACATCGAAGGGCTGTTGACCCGCAAATCTGCGGACTTGCGCAGGGGCGGTTTGCAACTCCTGCTGGCCCAGCCCAGAGAAGCCGTGCTGGAGAGTGCCAAGCGCCTGACTGGAACAGGCAAAACCGAACAGCGTCAGGCTGGACTGGAGTTGCTGCTCCAGTTGCAGAAACGCAAAATGCCAGCAGGGCAACTGCAAGCAGCTCTGGAAGGCTTTGCACCCAAAAACCCCAACGAGCAGCAACTGCTGGACCAACTGGAGGCCCCAGAGGAGCAGCTTTCCCTGAAAGATGGCCTCGGGTTGTTTGATCCTGCCAAACTTGCACCTGTTCCAGAGCTGCAATTCGTGGATCGCAATTATGCAGATGCAAGGGTCCTGAAGCTGTTCTCTGAACTGGACCATCTGGTGGACCAGCACCGCGAAACCCCCGTCACCTACCAGTGGGGCACCGAAACCCACCATGAACTGCTGGGCAACATCAATGGCTGGCAATTCAACCATGTGGCCACCCGTACCCCAGAGCTTTTCCCTTTAAAAGACCTCTGGTTGAATTGGTGGAACCACCGTCCTGAAGGCACCCCGGAAGATCTGGTGCGCATGTTCCTGCTGCAGAATGGTGCTGGCACTGAGAATTGGTTTTTTCGGCGTTCTGGTGCCCTCAATCCTCTGTTGGGCAAAGTCAACATGCCCGCACTGAAATACGACACGCAGGTGAATGCCATCCTGATGCTGCTCCGCTCCCACACCGAGGCGGGTCCTGCTCTGGACTTCTTGCTGGATGCCATGGAAAGCCACCTGAGCACCATGGATCCGGGCATGAAACAACCTGTGCAGGTGGACCATTATCAGCCAGATCCCCGTGAAATCCTGACGGTGTATGCCAACCAGATGTCGGTGTTCCCGGCGGAAAAATGGACACCCGTGCAACGCCAGAGGCTCTTCAAGCTGTACACCTTCATGGATCGGGGTTTCACGAAGCTTTCCCGGATGAGGGCACCTCTGGAACTGCTGTTGCAGGCTTTTCTGGATGGGCAGGCTTCCGAGCACGATGTGCTGGACCAACTCATCGGCGAGCACGGGGTCAGTGGGCGTTACAGTTACCGCAGTTCTTTTGATGCCCTTCAGCAGCTTTCCGGACGCAAACCCAGCCCCCGTTTGCCCCACCACGACTCCATCCAGCAACTGGTGCAGAGGGTCCGTGAACGGATCCTGACCATCGAAACCTCCAGAGCCGACCTCAGCACCATCACCAGCGAGGCTGCCAGAGCCATCCGTCACCTTGAAGGGGCCGAGTACACCCTCAAAATGCTTGCCGGGATGGGCAAAGACCCTCTGGTGCGAGGATACAGTTACCACAACGAGAGCCGAAGTGCGGTGTTCAGCCACCTGATCCGGGTGTCTTTCCCCGCAGCCACGGACACCCCAGAGCACTTCAAAAAGCTGGTCAAAAGTTTCAAGGTCTCGGAGGCCAGACTGCTTGATCTGGCGATGTACGCGCCACAGTGGTCGGCTCTGGTTGCTCAAACCCTCGGGTGGGAAGGGCTTGCAGACGCCATCTACTGGCTGCACGCCCACACCCGCGACCAGCAGTGGTTTGTGGACCGGGACATCAAAGAAGTCTGGGAGGTCGAAATCTCTGAGCGCACCCCCCTGACCCCTCAAGATCTGGTGGATGGTGCCGTGGATGTGCAGTGGTTCCGCAACGTGTACGTGGCGCTCGGGGAGGAACGGTTCGCTGCGCTTTACAAGGCTGCCAAATACGCTTCCAGTGCTGGAGGTCACAAGCGGGCAGAACTGTTTGCCCGGTCCATTCAGGGCGAGGTTCAGGAACAGGACCTCCAAAAGCAAATCGAAGAAAAACGCCATCAGGACAGTGTTCGTGCCATTGGTCTGCTGCCCATCCAACAACAAGGTTCAGTCCTGAACCGTTACCGGACCATCCAGAATTTCCTTGCCCAGAGCAAACAATTCGGTGCGCAAAGACAGGCCAGTGAGCAACTTGCTGGGCGCATCGGTTTGCAGAACCTCGCTCGAACGGCTGGATATCTGGACCCCGAGCGCCTGATGTGGGCCATGGAAACCGAAGAGGTGCAGGCCTTGAACGGCAAAACCCTGTTGCTGGATGGGGTGCAGGTGACTTTGCAGGTCAATGCAAGCGGAGATCCCGAGCTGCACATCCTGAAAGCCGGAAAAGCCCTGAAAAGCATTCCTGCAGCCCTCAAAAAACACCCTGAATACAAAGACCTGCAAGACGCCAAAAACCGTCTGGTCAAACAGAAATCCCGCATGAAAGAAGCCTTCGAATTTGCGATGGTGCGCGGAGACCACTTCGCCCTTTCCGAATTGGAGTCTCTCCTGAACCACCCAGTCCTGAAACCCATGCTGCAAAACCTGCTCTGGGTCAGGGGAGAGCGGGATCTGGGCTTTTTCTCTGATGGGCAATTTCAGCAGCTTGAAACATCATCTTCCTTGACCGATGAAGGGTATCGCATCGCCCACCCCCATGACCTTCTGGTTTCAGGCGAGTGGAGGGCATGGCAAAAACACTGCTTTGAGCACAGCATCCAGCAGCCATTCAAGCAGATTTTCCGTGAGCATTACCTGCTGACCCAGCAAGAACAGGGGGCCATGCGCAGCACCCGCTATGAGGGCCATCAGGTCAATCCCAAACAGGCTCTGGCCCTGCTCAAAACCCGCAACTGGATCAGTGTCCCCGAAGAAGGGGTTCGCAAAACCTTCCACGCCGAAGGCATCAATGTGTGGCTGGAATTTGAAGAAGGCTACTACACCCCCATGGAAGTGGAGGGTCTGACCGTTTCCTCCGTGATGTTCACCGAACGTGGGAAATATGATCCTTTGCCTCTGGAAGCCGTGCCTCCCCGTCTGTTCAGCGAAACCATGCGTGACCTCGATCTGGTGGTCAGTGTGGCCCACATGGGCGGTGTGGACCCCGAGGCCAGTCAATCCACCGTGGAGATGCGCCAGAGCCTGCTCCGCGAAACCCTGAGGCTCCTGAAGCAAGACAACGTCAGGCTGGAAGGACACCACGCCCTGATCTCCGGCCATTACGGAGATTACTCGGTGCATCTGGGCTCTGGGGTGGTGCACAGACAACCCGGAGGATACGTGTGCATTGTTCCCGTGCATGCCCAGCATCAGGGAAGGGTGTTCCTGCCTTTTGCAGACAACGATCCCAGAACCGCAGAGGTGGTCTCCAAGGTGCTGCTCTTGGCCCGTGACCGCCAGATTCAGGATCCCACCATTCTTGAGCAACTGGTGTAAGTCTTTCATTCAAGCCAGAGGTGGATGCTTTCCCCTCTGGCTTTATGCTTGAGACGATCTGTCACATTGGAAATGCAGATGTCCTTTTGATGTTCAGAATTTTCTTGCAAGTTCGGCGGAATCGTGGATGTTGCAGGATTTGATGTCAGAATTGGGTAAGATTGTTTTTGTAAGAATCCTTCTGTTTTTCCACTGAAAGGACCCACACATGACCCTTCCTGCCCCTCTGAGTGCTGGACCACCCCAGCCTTACACCTTGATTCATTTCACCAACCGCCACCGTGAGATTCGCATGCGCTTTCAAGAAGGATATGTGTGTGGTCACCGTTTGCCTGCCTTTCATCAGGCATTGCAGTGGAGCACCGACCACCAGATCCAGTTCATTGAAAATGTATGGCTGGGTCTGGGATTCGGACAGTTGGTGATCACCCTCCACCCTGAGAACCCCGAACTCAGTCGGCTGGTCATTGATGGACAGCATCGCCTGACTGCCCTGCACAACTATCTGGAAAATGAATTTCCAGTGTTTGGAAAGCACTGGCGTGACCTCGAAATTTCAGAACAAATGCGCTTCGAGGGCATCCCAGTGCCCACTGTGGTGCTCTCTCAGGACCATGAACTGTTGGAAGAGAACCTGAGAAGCATTTACGAACGGCTGAACTTCACCCGGACAGAAACAGGCATTCAGCCCGAACAGCAAAAATGACCCTCTCTGGAGGGTCTTGTTGTTCAGGGGACAGGGGTTGGTGGACTTTCAATCCAGCAAGGCCAGAATTTTGTTCAGGTAGGCTTCACGGCTTTCCAGCCCGTTGAGGCCCCCATTGATGCCTCTGGTGATGGCTTGCAGGTTGTTCTGGTCGGCCAGAGCATTCAGGCCATGGTCTGTCCAGTATGCTGCTGCCACCTGTGCACTGACCCCAATTTGCAACAACAGATCAGGGTTGTTCACCAGATCAAAACCCGTTTGCTGGCCATAAGAGGTGTAATTCGCCCGTCCAGTCAGTTGAATGAAACCCCTGCCCCGGTATTTGTAACCATCTCCCGGCTCGGTGTTGCCCATTCGCCCACCATACACCTTGTTGCCCAGCGCCTCTGGATTCATGGCATAAGGCTGTGCAGCTTCCAAAGTGGGAAAACGGGCAGGCCACACTTGTGTCAATCGTTTGGCAGAGTAATTCAGGTTTTCTTGCTGCGGAACCAGACCCGATTCGGCGGTCAGTTGGGCCAGAAAGTGCGCCACCCTGAGGCGGGTGTTGATGGCATGCTGGTCTGCTGCTTTCTGCAATTTGCTGGCGGTCACGTCGGGTTGTTTCAGATTGGGATTGAGGGCATGGATCAAAGATGGGGTGATCATGGGCATCTCCTCGGGTGATGTCAAGCTGGGAAACAAAATCAATGGGGCTGTGCCTTGTCAAATATAGCTCAGGCACGGTTCAGAATACAGGCTCACCCGGGAATTTCCCTATGCATCCAGTCCGGAGGGTGCAGGGTGTATAGAAGGGCAGATGGGGGTGAAGGGGTGATGCACAAAAACAAAAAAACCCGGTGGAAAACCGGGCTTGAACTCTGGCGGAGAGAGCGGGATTCGAACCCGCGATAGGTGTTACCCTATACACGCTTTCCAGAAGTGTTGGAGCTTGATGTTTACTCACCAGCGATTTTATGGCTTCCCTTTGGCACAGTGATTTTACATGATTTTTGGTTGAGGCTTCATGCCTGCTCATCACTGTTTGTGGGGTGACCAGTCACTATGCTGTCACTATTTTTGGGCTGGAGCACCAGCTTGTATCCGAGAGCATCCAAGATTTCAAAAAGGTGTTGATAGGGGACAGGAGACTTCCCTGTTAAGAAATGGGAAATGTACGACCGTGTGACCCCAAGCCGGGCAGCGAGCTGGGATTGAAAGCCATGTGGGGCTTGCTTGGCTTTGGTCAGAATGAAAGCTTCCAGTTCCTCTCGGGTCATGCGATCAGTGTAGCACAAAGTTGATTTGAGGATTAACTTTGTTTACTTCTATATTGACATTGTTGAGTCAGAGATATACAATTAGTTCAACAGAAAAGGGCGACCCGCTACCAACGAAACCGCCCTGACCTGGAATCCCTACAGAGGTGCAAGGACCATGGAACACAATACCCAACCCCAAGACCTTCAGCAAGACCCCACTTGGGTCTTCGACACCACAGTCGAATTTGGACTGCTGATTGGCATGACCGAAGCAGAAGCATGGCAATTTGCTGCCCGTGATGTTGAAGCCAAATTCGGCCTGAAAGTGGTGACAGCATGACTGTCACCCTCCCACTGACCATTGCTGAAATCAAAGAAGCTGAGGCCCAATTGGCCCGAGCCAAAAAGGTCCTTTCTGAAGCCACCATCATCCAGACTTCCTGCAAACGTGACCTCGACAGTGCCAAAAGTGTGGCCACCATCACCGGAAAAAACCCAGAGGAACGCGAAAAGGAAATGCGCTTTCAGTGCCACCGAGAAATTTTGTCCCTGCAACGCGCAGAAAATGAATACCACACTGCCAGAGTTGCCCATGAACAGGCCGAACTGCACTGGGACAGTATCCGCTATCAACTGCGGTTGCTGGAAGTCATGAAGGGGGTGGGTGGATGAAGCTCACCAGGGAATACCTCACAGAACTGATTGGCCAATCCGCAACAGAAAAACTTCTCTCTGCTCACCAGCATGTGTATGCCCAGATCTCACCCACGGGTGATACTTTTGCCCCCGTCCAGTGGTCTGCTCGGGAACCCTGGAATGGCACCTCCCTCAGCATCGAGCTTCCGCAAGGGTGGATGATCCTTCCTGTGGCACAGGACGCCCAAGCGATGGTGGTAGATGCTGTAACGCAGGCAGAACTTGAACGGGCTCTACTGGGTGTTCGAATTGAAGAAGGCGAAATCGTAGAAGTGTGGGTGGTGGCATGAGTGCCACCACTTTTCCTTATGTGCAGGCCAAGGACTGCGCCGCCAAAATCCGCAAGGACCTCAAATTGCTCTGGCCCCAAGTGAAATTCAGCGTGGTTACCCGGCATGGCAACAGCATCACCATCGAATGGACGGACGGACCAAACGCCAAAGCCGTCGAGGCTGTGGGTTCCCCTCTGGTCGGATGCACATGGGACAGCGATCAGGACTTGGATGTGCCCCACGAAATCCAGTGGGAAGGCAAACCTGCCCGCAGCCACCTGCGGTACCTCTCCACCAGCCGGGCCCACTCCAAAGCCTTCGTTGAAAGGGTCATGCAGCGCTGGCAGCACCACGAGGGCTTTGAAGAACTCGGCATTCAAACCTCCAGTGACCGGGCATGGGTGGCCATCGTGAACCCCACCACGGCTGCCTACGCCCTACAGCGCTGGGTGGTGGATGACGTGCACCGCTCGTCCGCTCTGGCCCCCGAGGTGTCCCAACCCTTCAGTGCAGAGCATCAGCAGGCTTATGCCGCCCGGCTGGAGGATGAAGCCCTGAAGATGCAACCCAAGATTGACCGGCTTTCCGTGCCTGCCTTTGATGGTCTGGCCCTCACAGCTCGCCGGGCCAGATTCCGCAAGTCCAAACTGGAGGAACGGGATGCAGAGCAACGCATCCAGAACCTGCTGTTCACTCTGGCCAGTGTTGCCAAGGAAGGCAAACTCCCTGCCATCCTGCAAAAGGTCACGAAGCAGAGGCACGTCCGGGAACTGCTGCGCCCCATCACCCATGAAGAAAGGGGATACCGCAGCATCCTCACCTATGGGGATCTGGACACCCCCCTGCTGACCAGACTCGGGATCGAGGAGCGCAACTGGGATGACGCAACACAGGCCATTCGGACGCTGGACGCTGGAGACACTGGAGCGGCAGCCAGAGCGCAGGCAGAAAAAGAGCAATCCCTGCTCGGGGTGAAGATCCCCGGTTTCTTCCCGACCCCTCTGCCCCTCGTGGACCAGATGCTGGAGGAAGCCACCATCCTGGACCATCACACAGTCTTGGAGCCCAGTGCTGGAAGGGGAGACATTGCAGACCGGATCCGGGAGAAACACAGGTATGCCCGCCTGACCTGCGTGGAACTGAACCTCACTCTGGCCAGCATCCTGCAGGAGAAAGGGCACACCGTGGTTCAGGGGGACTTCTTGCAGCATGAAGGTCAGTACAACCGGATCGTCATGAACCCACCCTTCGAGAAAGGACAGGACATGCAGCACATCCAGCATGCTTACAGTCTGCTGTCCCGCTTCGGGATTCTGGTGGCCATCTGCTCAGAGGGGCCATTCAGTAGGCAGGACCGGCAATCCCAGCAGTTCCGCACTTGGCTCGATGAGGTGCATTCCACAGTTATCCCACTTCCTGAGGGTTCATTCTCTGGCCCAGACGCTTTCCGGCAGACCGGAGTTCGGGTCCGTTTGGTGGTGATCACCAAATAAAAAAGGGTCCCAGCACTGGGACCCTTTTTTTGGTCAAGGATGATCAAAAAGGATCCCTTGAGACTTATCCCTCCTGCTCGACACTGTCTGTACAGTCCGCTCGAAACTGGCATTCCATGAGCCACTTGGAACCACAGGTTTTTGACCTTGCAATATCTCTGCTACCGTCAACATTTGGATTTTCGGAATGGGTCGCTGTCCATACTTGTAAACTCCGGACTTGTCCGCTTCGTCACGCATTCCTTTGGTGGTATCTGTCAATGTCACCAGCACCCCAAATGCTGCCTTCTCCCGTTCCACGGTGCCCCGCAAATCCCGCACCATGCTGGGGTTCAAGTTTTTCCCGCCCTTCACAGACACAATGACTTTCTCTACCCGCTCTCCGCCCGGCGTCCGGAAGTAATACAAGCCATCAATTCCGGTGTCCGCTCCCTTCTTGCCTTTGATCCGGGCACTGGTGGCCCCATAAGGTTGCGCTCCAAGCATGCCCACAATCCAGAACTGGAATTGAAAAGGATCACTGTCAAACAAATAGCGCGCAGCACCCAGATCCTCAGGGGTGCCTTCCACCAGATAATCCTTCTTGGCTTCCAGACCGAAGTCTCGTTTCAGGCGGGCTTGCATCAAGGCTACGGACAGGTGTGTGATGTCAATGCCAACCCACTGGCGACCCAATTTCTGGGCAGCAGCAATCGCCGTTCCACACCCACAGAAGGGGTCCATCACCACATCACCCGGATTTGAACTGGATAGAATGATCCTTTCTAAGAGTGCCACAGGCTTCTGCGTGGGGTAACCAAGGCGCTCTTGGGATTGTGCTTGCACAGGAGGAATATCATCCCAGATGTTGGTGACAATCGTGCCTTCTTGTTCAGTGAGGTAACGCTTTAAACGAGGGCGCTTGGTGAAATCGGGCTCACCATTTGGGTAGGCTGGATAGTGAATACGGCCTTCATCATGCAACTTCTGCATGGTATCCCGTTGATACCGCCAACCTTTGTCCGGACAGCGGAAGCCCTGCCATTCATACATCATGTTCGGTCTAGGACTTGGACTGGCCATATCTGCGAGTTGGTAAAGCCCTCTCCCATCTTGATCATCATGACGATAAAACTTCCGCACATACTCTGGATCATGCTCGGTGTACTGCGGGTGAAAGGTCGCCTTTTTTGATTTGCTGTAATACAAAATGATGTCTGAGACATCTGCAAACTTATTTTTGGCATCACTGTGTGCAGATTGACGCTTCCAAGTGATTTCATTCCGATAGTTCCTCGCACCAAAAACCACATCCAGTAACACCTTCAGGTAGTGACTGGCCACCGGGTCGCAATGCAGATACAGACTCCCAGTGGGTTTCAGCACCCGGTGCAATTCCACCAGCCGCACGGCCATCATCACCAAGTAGGCAGCAAGATCATTTTTCCCGAGTGCTTGGACAATCAATTGAAGCATCTCTGCAAGAGGCCCGTGGGTGACCACGAGCTCAGCCAAGATCTGTTCGCTTTCGGCGTTCCAGTGCCAAGTGTCCTCAAAAGCCAGAATCTGAGCAGTGCTTTTGTGGTCCTGATGATCTTTGAAAATTACGTTGTAATCCGCTTTTGAGTTGAAAGGAGGATCTAAATAAATCAGATCTACGCTTTCATCGAAAAATGACTCACGTAATACCCCGAGATTGTTCCCGTAGCAGAGTCTATTCATAAATCTCCTTTGCCTGATTATTCAGTAATAAAGTGGAGATTAAATTAGGGTTTTCACCTATTTTACACAGACGAGAAATCTAGTAAAAATAAGGACTCTGCTTTTTAAATACCAAGCTATGTTAAAAATGTAACCAGCATTGGTATTTTCTGGTATAACATATTTTTTGTTTTCTGGAATTACACTTTAAATTTAGGTTCCAGCAAAAACCCCTCCAGCTTCAAGCCAGAGGGGAATCAATTTGACGGCACACTCCTGAGCGGTCTCCCACATCTTACCCCACTGCATTACACTGGAGAACATGACCTTCCCGGCAACCCATGCACAAACCATCCAAATCAATCCCCTCTGGCTGGTCGCACTTACTGCCCTGCTGACCCTCTTGCTCGGCCCACCCAAAGGCTGCACCAGTTGCACCACCATCACCCTGCCCGCCATCACCTCCGGCCCTTGCTCCAACTGCATGAGCCTCCCAGCAATCGCAGCCCGCCCATGCGCTGGGTGCAGCACCCTACCTGCCAGTACCTCTGGTCCCTGCGGCAACTGCACCCCAATCATGTCTGCATTTGACCCAGGTCACTGCTCGGTTTGCATGATCCGACCAGAGCACACCAGTGATCCTTGCAACTGGTGCATGGTGCTCCCAGCCACAAGCCCCACTCTGGGCAGGGCAGCAGGGCCGAGCAGGCCGTGCGCCATGTGCTGAATCAAACAAAAAAATCCCCTCCCGAGCCGAAGCCCGAGAGGGGATTTCAATTTCAAATCAATCGTCTTCAGGAAAGTAAAAGCCCTCCGGAGGCCCAGCACACACAAACATGCTCTCTGGTTCCGCAAACCCTAGACCTGCAGCCAAATCAAACACAGCCGCCAACGCTTCCCGCGTCAACTCTGGAGCCTCCAAGTACACCCATTCCTTGCCGGTCTGATCCAGACTTTTGGTGGCCTGCAAGTCACTCATCAAACCCAACTGGATGGGGTTCCCATCCCGCCCCAACGGCATCACGGCTTGAAACCCGGCGACACCAGCAGGGTAAACCTGCTGGAGTTCCTGCCACCCCATATACCACCTCACAGCACCACCCCATGCTTCCGGAGGCAATCCAGTTTCAGGAAATCCCTTTCGTCCTGCTCCCCGGCAACCGAAAGCCCGACCGTCCCGAGTCGGAGCGCGGCGCTCGTCATGCCCACCATGCTGCTCGGGGAACTGCCATGCCTGCGCAGGCCAGCAGCTGGCAACTCGCGGTGACTGCTGCCCACGCTGGCCAGAGGCAGCAATACCCCATCCAGCCGGATCCGCCATGCAACGCCATCGAAATTGCACTGGAGCACATGCCATCCTGCGGCAATCTGGATGCCTGCTCCAGTCCATGCCACGCGGCCAGTGCCAGCCCCATCCACCCACGCGAGGGTGATGACCTCGTTGGTCAGGGCTCCGGTGCTGGCTCCCAGACTCAGGTTGGTGGTGCTGGCGTCATTGAGAATTTTGATCTCCGGGGTTGCCGGGGTGATGTTGGTGGGGGTATAAAACACCCACCCAATCGATCTGACGGCCTGCAACGGCAGACCGTGGTAATCGGTCGAATCAAACGTCAGCCCCTGAGGGGTCCAAGCGGGGTCGTTGGTATCGCTGGCCAGAGTGCTGCCGAGTTGCCACGCTCCCAGACTGAGCCCGGAGGCGTCATAAACCAGCTGACTGTTCTGCCCAGGGAGGTAGTCCAAATAACAGGACAGCCCGTCCAGTGGCATGATCAGCTTGCGTTCCGTTCTGCGTCTGCCATGTCGAAATGTCATTTGCGGACCTCAATTCAGCGAAGCGGTGACTTCAAAAAAGAACTGCTGGTTCGCAGCAGGAGCAAACCCGTCAAGGGTTTCCAGCAAGACAAACAACTTCCGGGTGAGTTCTCCAGTGACAAACGTGAATGGAAGGTTCGCCGAGTTCCCCGGACTGGCCAGAGCGGAAGCACTGTCCGATGCTGCATCTTCAGTGGCCATGGGGGGCAGGTCGATGTAGCCGAGACGGTTCTCCCGGTTGGCCCAGAGCAGGGTCATTTTGGCGTTGTCGACGGCCACCGCAGGGTTGCTGATTTTGTAGAACCACACCCGGAAACGTGCAGTGGTGTTTTTGTTGTTGGTGATCAGCCGGACTTTCTCCAGCCACCCACTGCCCCCATTCACCCGAGCGATCTCCAACTCCATGAGGCTGGACGCCACAGTGGAATTGGAGACCACATCACCAGCAACATATGCAGTGGTGTCGCCGGGCCTCTGGAATGTTGCAGAGGCCACAGCCAAACGCCCACCCACTTCACCGATGTGAGACTCCCCGGCCCCGAGGGCACCATCCCATGCTTTCGTTCCGCTGCCATCGGCCTTTTTCACGAAAACAGCAGTGGCCCCAATGGGTTGTTTGTTGACGGCATCAACGCTTCTGTCATCAATGGGCATGGCTGACTTCCTTTGCGGCCCAGTGGTGGGCTCCATCGGGCCGCTCGATGAGGGCCTGCGCGACAATGTTGTGCCCAGCGACAGGCAGGACGTAATTCTTCCGCTCAGGGATTTTCGGCAGGCTGCACTCCAGATGGGTGGCCACCACCCGACAACTGGGTTCGTTCACCCGGAGGTCTGTACCCCACAAGAAGAGGGTGCCTCCCAGCACATCTCTGCTCCCAGAGGACAGCAGCACTTCAGTTTCCCGCACTTGCAGGGTGGCCCCGTAAGGATCTTCACCCCACGACATGAGGGTGCACCCAGAGACAGAAGCGCAAACCAGCAACCCTGCAAAGAAGGCCCGCTTCACTGGGCATCCTCCACTCTGGCAGGCTGCAACTCCGGAGCCCCCACCACCGGGGTGCGGCCCAACTTGTTGATCACGTCGCACAGTTGCTCACAGGCCCAGTCCACAGCTTCTTCTGCCCAACGGCGCACCAGGTGGTCATCGATCTGGGTGGCATTCAGCACTGGGATGTTGACGGTGAGGGCAGCGTAGCCCTGCATGACAGCGCTCACAGCCAGTTGGCGTTTCTCCGCCCCGAGGAGCTTCTGGCCTTCGGTGGCCAGCAGCACTCTGGCTTGGTGTTCGATTTCAGACATGGCTTTGATGGCCAGCAGCCTGAGGTCGGCTTTGATTTGATTCAGGGTCCATTCCATGGTGGTTCCTCCAGAAAGAAAAATCCCGAGCCGGGAGACTCGGGAAACCTGTGGTTGACACGTGTAAGGTACTTACTTCAGGAAGGCTTTCGCTCTGCGCAGCAGCACCCCCCTGTCTTCCAGCCCAGTCAGGCCACCGTTCACCGCTCGGGTCACCGCCTGCAAGTCATCCTGATCGGCCAGCCGGTTGATGTTCCGCTGGGTCCAGTAAGCGACTGCCACCAGAGATCCAATGCCGAACTGCAAAGCCAACTCGGGCTGGGCTTCAAGGTCGAAGCCGATCAGTTTGCCGTAAGTGCGGTAATTGGATCTGCCTGTGATTTGCAGCAGGCCCCTCCCTCTATAGCGGTAGCCGTCGCCGGACGCTTCATTCCCGTTGCCTAACCTTCCGGCGTAAACGCGGTTGGCCAGACCGGCTGGGTTCATGGCATAAGGTTTCGCGCTCTCCAAAGTTGGGAATCTGGAGGGCCACACCTGACAGATCCGAGGGGCGGAATACCAGAGGTTTTCTTCCCTCGGCTGGAAGCCGCTTTCATGCCCGAGCTGGGCCAGCAGGTGTGCGACCCGCAGTCTGGTGGTGATTCCAGCACCTTCGGCAGCATCCTGCAACTTAGGGGCCAGCACTCTGGCGATGGTCAGCGGCAAATCAGGCCGGACGGCTCTCAACAGTTCAGGCGTGATCAGGACGGTCATTGGCGCGCCTCCGGTAGGGGTTGAGTTCCACAGTCAGCCGTCTGGTCTTCAAGTACCAGATCACCGAAAAGACGATGAACAACTGGCTGGCGTAAGCAATGAAATCCATCACCCGCAAGGGTGGGATGCGGTCCGTGAAGATCACGGTGCACTGCAAGTACAGGGCGATGGCGGACCCCAGCAAACCGAGGGTCAGCAGCCACCAGATGGGTGAGCGGCCCAGCACCCGAGCGTAAGCCACGGTTTGCGTGAATGCCCAACCATGGGCTGCGGCGCTGCAACCCAGAATGAACAGCAGCACCCAGACAGAACCGAGGGGGAAGACGGCCAACTCGTAAACGGTCATGATGATCCACCTGCTTTCTTCTCATCGAACAGGGACAAGACCCACGTTCGAAATTTGCTCTGGAAGTCCTTTTTGAACATCCCGACGGCGACTGCCGTGATGATCAAGTAAGGCATGTTGAGTTTGCCCCACAATTGCAAGATGGCCGCGAAAGCCCAGAACAACACCATCGCGACCCCAATGTCACCGACCAGTTTGGTGGGGTGGCCACGCCGGGATCTGGGCTCAGAAAGCCACTTGAGCCAGTGCACGAACCCCACTGCGAGGGTCAGGGTCAGCAGGACCCGTAAGTCCCCAGCGTTCATTTCGAAAACCGTGTGCGGGGTGGGAACACCTCCTTCCACTGCGGTGGCCACAGTCAGAGCTGCCAGAGTAACGATAGGGATTTTCATGCATCTCCTTTGAGCCTCGCCGCACGAGCAAGACAACCTGCGAGCAACCCCCCGTGCGAGATAATGGTTTCATCCCGCACGAGAGGCCCCGAGTCTGATCACTCGGGGTTTTATGTTTCTGAAGCGATTTCCCTGTACCACCCTGGGAGGTTGAGGGCCAGAGGGCCACTGGTGACGGTGACTTTCATGGCCAGTCCCGCAGGGACGGCACTGGGGGCGGTGCTTCCCAAGGAATTCCAGTCATTCAAATCGGCATCCCAGAGGGCATACTCGACGACACCCGCTCCGAAGGTGGCCTCTGGGAGGTTGTTGGTGTCGAATTCCACGTCCCTTGATGGCACGTAAATTTGTTCTCCGGGCGCAGGGAAGTACATGGCCACTTCCATGTACTGGTCGCTGACCTCCCACACGCCTGCGTGCATGCGCAGGATCCTTCCGTTCGCTGCAGAGTTGGGCAGGAGGGTGTTTGGAAGGGATTGCATCAGGGCTGCAATTTGGATGCCTGCTTGCTCTGGGGCGAACAGGCGCAAGTGGTGAACGAATCCCAGCTCTGGCCCACCGTATTCCCGGACCACCAGAGGGACATTGCCACTCTGGATGGCCGGGAAGGGGTCTTCGAGGGCTGGATCCACGCTGGAGCTGGGGTCGATGAGTTCCATGCCAATGGGGTAAGCGAGCTCCCCGCCACCTCCGCCATTTTCGAGCTGGTCGAGGCGGGCTTGCAGGTCCGCGATTTGCTGGCGGATCAGGCTGATTTCGTTGGGGTTGTAGGCAGGGGACATGTTCCCTCCAAGGCCGGAGCCTGAATCGCTGATTCTGACGGTGACGTTCGGGGTTTTCATGACTGCCCCTCCTCAGAACCGCACGATTTGGAAGGTGAAGGCATCCGGGGTGCCAGCTCCATCTCGAACACCCACAGTGAACACGTTGGGTCCGAAGCCAGCCAGGGAGTATGTGCGTGCACTGTCCAGCTCTTGAATGACCACGGCATACGCCATGGAAGCGAAATTGTGGGTGATTTCCACATCCCCACCGACGATCTCAGCGGTCCAACCGGCAGGCAATGAGTGAATGAGGGGTTCAGCCGGGTAATAGAAGCCTGCGAAAGTGGCTCCTGCCCGGCTGTCCACGTAACTTTTTGAGGCTGCATGCTCGGGTTGGGTGGGCTCTGGGATGATGGGGCTGTCTTCGAAGGTTTTGATTCCGTCCACAGTCTGGTTGCCGGAGAGCAGGAGGGTGTTGGCTTTGAGCCAGTTGGTGCGTTTCACCAGAGCGGTCGCGGCCATGTTCAGGTTGATTTCGTCGGCTCCCTGTCCGTTGCCGATGCCTTGAACGGTGTTGACCCATTGGGTGTCGTTGGGGATGTTGATGGGTGTGGGTTCTGCCATGGTGTTCCTCCTTAGAAGATGATGGTGGTGGCACTGGTGGTGCTGGTGACGATGGCGGTGGGGCCAGCGGTGAACGCCCCGCAGATCAGGCCGGTGGTGTAGATGATGTTGCGGATTTTGGCGTGTGCGGGTTTCACGTCGCGGAACAGGGCTCGGACGCGCCTTTTCTCGGGTTCACTGAGGCCCACGCCGACGGTGAGGGTGGGGCCTGCTGCAGATCCATCCCCACACTTCCAAGCGGTGTAGGCGGTGTTGCCGGGCTGCAGGATGATGCTGAATTCTGCCCAGGCGGTCGGCTCTTGGTGGAAGTGCTCGATGATCTGGGGGTTGGAGTAACCCATCTGGAGGGCAGCGAGCTTGATGCCGGGCAGGGTCCCTGCCTTCTGCCAGAATGCTCTGGCCCCGACGACCCGAGCCCTGAAGACCTCCAGATCCTCGAATGGGAACCGCTCAATGCCCCTTAGGGTTCCGATCAAAGGCAAGTGCTCTGCATCAGCTTGCGAAGCCAGCCAGTTGCAGCAGATGTCCAAAGCTCGGGCGGACAGCAATGTCTGCTGGTGGGCCAGCGTCCGCACCATTTCCCAAGCAATGCCCCCCGATCTGGGTTGTCTTTCGGGGGGCAGGTCGTCGATCAAAACTTGGGTGATTTGATCTTTCAGTTGTTCTTGAGATGCGTTGAGGGGCATCAGACCACCGTGACCGCAATGCTGCCTGCAGTGATCAGTGTGTCTGGATCTACCGTGATGTAATCCGTGCTGGTCGGTACAACCCCAAAGAGTTCCCCTGTGGCCATGAGGGCATCGACCACACTACTGCTGTAGAACGCATCCCCAATGCCTTGCTGATCAATCACAGCCTGAATGCGCGCCTGCCACTGGGTGTTTGTTGTGTTGGAAGTGGGCTTCTTGTACAAGGTGAAAGCGAAATTCTGTGGGGCCAAATCTGGGCCTCTCACCAGCACATCAGCGGTCACCGGACGGTTGTCTTGCACGATGCTGTTCACGGCAGCAATTTGCTCAGGTGTGGGCAGGCCTGCAGGAGGTGCAACCACAACATCCACTGTGCCCTGACCTCTGGGGTGATCATCGAGCACTTTGACTTTGATGATCCCTGGGACTTCTCTGGCCCATCGGACATAGGACCGCCATGAACCCCCGGTGCTGATTCCTGTCCAAGCGAGCAGGTACCGCTCTCTCAAGAGGTCATCAGATTCTTCATCTACACCTGCACTGGTCAGCCAATCAGCAGTGTTTGTCACGCCTGTCACCACTGGGTTGACGGTGACCAGACTGGTAATGCGGCCAGCTCCAACATTGTATTTTGCTCCTGCCTGAGATGCCCGGACAGAAACAGTGTTCACACCTACCACCAGAGGGGTGTCCTGTGTCACCACAAACAACAGCCGTTCACCAAAAACATCTGGCTCGGTTTGCAGCAAGTCCCCTGCGGGCAAAGTTGAATTTGCAGCAGAAGTGACTTTCACATTGCCTGCGGCAAATGAAGCTTTGATTCGCTCCTCTGCCACGGACGCCATGTGTTCATCCAGCCAAAAGCCGGTGGCCAGCAGTGGGAACCCTTGAGGGACCAAACTGGCCATGAAGGCCTGAGCGTCCAGCCCCGATTGGGCAGCCAGCAGTGTGAATGTCCTCAGCACCCCGAAGGGCTTCGAGTTGTTCACAGGGAAGTTTGGTGGGAAATAGGTCAGCAGTTCTTGTTCCGCTTCGCTGAGGGTCGGTAAAGTCAGCTCTGGAAGCGCAGGGCTCATGTGTCTCCTTTCACCAGAAAATCCAAATTGAGGTCTTCGAGTGTCGCGTCGGTCAGTTCTGCGCGCAGTGCCACCCGGCATGAACGCAGATCTTCCAGCGTCACAGTGGCCACCAGATCCAGAACCCGGTCGTCTTTCATGGCTTCGATTTCCACCTCCTGACGCATTTCCAGCACGGTGGTTTCATCAAGGCCAGCCAGCAGGTATTCCCCGAGGTCAACCCCCAAGTCTGGGAAAGCCCAGTGTGCCCCTGGAGGGCATTGCAACTGGGCCGAGAGGTCCTGAGCGATCACACGGATGCCCGTGATCACCTGCAAATCTCCAGCTGCATCCAAGACGAAATCGCCATTTTCGAACAGCAGATCAGTGATCATTCCCCCACCCGGACCTTGCTGCTGCCCGAGGCAATCGTTCCAGTGGCGCTGATCGGACCGCCTCTCGAGTCAGTCCCGATGATGGTCACGTCACTGCCCACCATGGCGACAGCGCGGGTGTTCCCAGCAATGGTGGCGGTGAGCACCTCAAATTTTGCGTTTGGGGCCGATATGATCAAGTCGGCGTTCGTGTCAAGCAGCAGGTTTCCACCCGTCTTGTAAATGGATAGGGTTTTACCGCCGATCTGCAAGACCAGCATGTTGGGTGGCACCTCTGGGACGCTGTGGCCGTCCGGCAGGATTCCGTCAACGTAAGGGTGGGCTGCTGAACCCCCATAAAAGCCGACCCGCACCAGAGAGCCAACTGTGGGCAGGCAGAAGACGCCTTGTTGCGCTCCAGAAAACGGAACATCCAGAGGAACATCAACCATGATGGCTTTCCTGTCATCCAACTGGCCATCAGGGGTTAAGGGCTCCAAGTCCACACTGTAAAACCGGGGCCCTCCAGAAACCGCAGGGCTTCCTGCCTCACCATGAACAGCGATCACTCTTGCCTTCATGGGCAAATGGGTTTCATCCCGCATATACGGGAACAACGAAAACAGGAGCTTCTTGAATTGCCGTAAGGCACGATCAACTGACACGAACCACCTCCATTTCTGTGCAGGTGTTTTGACTTGCAGACTGCACCAGTCCTACTACCTTTACAGTGCCGGTGATCAAGGGATGCATGATTTTCAGACGATTCAGCAAACGCAGATCGGGCACCAGATGCGTGATGATCTTCCAGCGATCAGAAGCAACCTGCTCCAAGCGGCGAATGTTCTCCCCATACTCCAACTGCAATGCATGTGTGACTGCCAAGGGACAGGCTGATTCTGGCCCCACATACAGCACCCCACCATCCAGTTCCGTCAGCAGAGAATCATTCCGCCAGTCCTTCAGGGCTTTCATTACCAACTGGTAAGCAGTCCCTTTGGACATGGAATACGTGCGCATCATCTGACCACGGGTGGCCACATGAATTCGTGCGCCTGCTTGATCAGCAATCCATTGCAGCACGGTTTCCAGTCGAACGTCCGTGAAGCCTCTGGGCTTCACCACCTTTCTCCAGCCCGGTAACCCTTTTGCTTGTCCATTGCCTTTGTTCCAGGCATAAGCACCGGGATCTTGCACGTTCCCCATGAACACCTTGGAAGGTGTGCCGGAGGTATCCATTTCGATGGTCACATCGGTAAACTGGCTGTCTCCAGAGAAGCGGGCCAACCGCCATGGATGGGCGAGGGAAGCTGAAACAACAACATCCCGAGCGGATTCACTGTTGACCAGTGCACTCGGGCGGTAAATTTGCATGTGAACCCCCAAAAGAAAATGTCACCCGAAGGTGACAGTCAGTTTACTGAGGAGGTTTACTGAAGCAATTTCATTTTTGCCTGACTAAACTCTTCTTCAGTTAAAAGGCCTTGGGCTTTGAGTTTTCCTAGACGTTCCAACTTATCAAGCAGATCATCTGGTTGAGGGGGTGGCGCTGCGGGCTTGCTTTCTTTCATGGTGCTTTTGGCCGATGCTTCTCTCAAGGTATTGGCGAACCTTCTGGCTTCCTCTTTTGTAATACTTTTGAGCTCAAGTTTATTGCCGGATGTGTGTACAGTAACTGTCGCTAAAACCATGGCACTTTTTTCTTCAACAGAAGAAATCTTAGAGAGGTCAATTTCTTCGACTCTTGTACCATAGAAAATACCTTTGGCAATGAGAATGACTCGTCTATTGGTTAGGGTCAGCAAACCATAGTCAGCACCATCGCCAAAAAAGCCAGATATACCACAAACAGGATTCTCGTCTGGCAAAAGAATTGAGTAAAGATGTTTTACTTGTTGAGGACGCTCTTTGGCACCAATGTTGTTGGCTACAAATTTTTCTAAGGGGACTATGGGCATGTTTCCAGTTTGCCACACTGCCCAGAATATGTGAATTGAAAATAGGGGGCCTGATCCTAAATGCCAGTGATAAGGTCTTCTCAGAAGGTTTTTACACAGATCGCGTTAGTTTTACGCTTTATTGTGCCTGCATGTTGGATTTGGTCTCATCAACAAAATCCAAATTGTGCAGCAAAGCCAACCGTGAAGCTTCATTCTTGGCTTCCTTGTGGGAAAGGTAACGCCCCATTTCTTCCCCTGTGTTGTTCATGCCAAACGTGGAAACCACAAATCGGCCATTCAATTCGGAAACCACGACTTTACCACCCTGCCTTACGTTGACCCCAACAGACTTTTGAGCATTGGTCTTGCTGAGCATCTGCATGCCCCACACCACCAGCATGAACCCACCTGCTGCACCTAGCAGCAATGGCCAGAAGAAGAACCCCCCAACCAAACATGCCATACCACCAATGATTCCAATGACGATCAAGAGTAAACCCATGCCTCAATACTACGACGGGTGAGGTCAGTTGCCCCTCAATTTCGTCACTTCACCCATCGGGTTATACGTTCCACCAGAAAGTCCTGCACTGGCACCATCCACGTATGCTTGCAGGGGATTGGAGATCTGGCCTGAGCCTTGAGCTTTGGGCTTGTTTTTATCACCTCCGTTTCCGTTCGGGTCATTTGGATTCCCATTTGGACCAGCGCCGTTGCCTCCAGCATTTTTTTGTTGTGCTTTGATCTTGGCTTCCAACTTGGCCACATCTGCATCAAATTCATGAAACGACAGGGTGCAGCGCACTGAATCGTCGGTGTCATCCTCATCGGTGGTGAAACCATCGAACAGGACCACTTTGATTCGACGTGCATCCAAGTGGGGATTGACGATGCGAAACGGCACCAGTTTTGCAGCAGCGAAACCAGAGCCCACCACGGTTGGAGTTTTGTTGCTGGTGGTCGGCTTTGCAGCTTTCACCCTGTCCACCTGGAAGACCTTCTGAATCACACCAATGTCCCGATTGATTTCTTCAGGGGTCCCGGTCAACGTGAGGAAAAGCTGCACGGTCTGGGTGGTGTAACCCTTCACCACCACCTGTTTCTTGCTGGTGTCTTCAAGGTTGTCCTCTTGGGTTTCCAGAGAACCATTGACCTTGATGCCCTGTAGGATACCGGGGAGTGTCAAATCTCCGCATTTAACGGTTTCATCCACGCCCGGAGCTCGAATCATGCGGCTAGTCTTCGTCATCGTCAAAGCCCTCCAGCAGTGAATCAAAGTTTCCCAACGCGGCCACAAAACCATTCGCATCGGTAACACCGGGCAGGTGCAGGTTCTCAATGTGAATGGTTGGCCTTCCAGAAGACCGACCCTTCTTGCTCTCACTTCCTTTCTGTGCGTTCGGCACCTCTTTCATCTCTGGAATCAATTGCCCGGTCATGGGGGTCATGAAACTCGGGTTCATTTCCGGAGACTCAAAGCCGATGCTGGGTTGAGCAAATTGAAACTCTGGCAGGTTCAAGCTCTGCACGTCAAAGCCCATCACGTTGAGTGGAGGTGCATCCACCTGAGGGGTGCTGGTGAAAGCCACGTTTTGCATGACGGAGGCAGGGGTTGGAACAGTTGGCAAATCTGGCATTGCTGGAGCAGCAATGGCTGGCAATGAAATTGCTCCAGCAGCGACCACACTGCTCGACAATTGCCGTGCACTGGCCACCGCTCTGGCTGCCTGATCAGAGATCCCCAGAGCCAAACCCTGACTGAGGAACTGGCCGATGCCTTGAAACACACGGCTGGGTGAGCGAACTTCGAAAGTTTCCCGTGAAGCCTCCTTCACCAGTTCCCCTTGCTGCCTGATGGCCAATTCAGGGTGAGGATCACTGAGAATTCCATCTCCTAAACCAGTACTGATGAGCACCCCAGTTTCATTTGCAGCTTCTCGTGGGTTCGGATTTTGAATCAACCCAAAACTGAGGGTTTCAGCGATGCCCCAACCCAGATCCGCAACATCTTTTTTTAGGCTGCTCCATCGGCCAGAGATTCCATCCCACAGGTTTGAAATCCACGTCTGACCGATCTCCAGCCAGTCAGAAGCAGTTCCAGCAAGACTGTCCAGAATGCCTTGCACTCCAGAAGTCATCCATTGCAGTGCAGCGGAACCCCAGCCGATGATGGTACCGAGAATCTTGTACAGCAAGCTGTTCTCCCAGAGACCTTCAATGGCAGTCAGCATCTTCTGCATTCCGGCCTGCATTTTCGTGTGGTTCCCTTCCAGCCAGCCGGTCACGAACATGAACGCCCCAGTCACGAAATCAATCCAGAAGCCGAAGTTCTCCATCACCCACTGAACGAACTGCACACCCCACCGGATCAGCAACCCGGTCAGATACCCGAGGCTGTAAGCCACCACAATGATGGCAGTCTCGAATCCTTGCCGAAACTTGATGAACGCTGGGTTGGTTTGGAAGGCCAGCATCATGGAGTGGAACTGCATTTTCAGTGCTGTGATGTGGCCCTGAAGAGCTTCAAAAGATGCTTTCAGGGGTTCAAGGGCAGCACGTACACTGTCCCTGAATTGCTCACTGGCTTGCCATGCATGACGGAAGGCGAGGGCAAGGCCAGCAATGGCGAGCACAACCAGAGTGATCACCAAAATCACCGGATTGCTGACCACCGCTGCCCTAAGGGTGGCGAACAACGTTTGAACGGGCAGCAGAGCCCCTTGGGCCATCAGCCGCAATCTACCGAACGATGAGGCCATTAGGGTGGCTTGTTGTGCAGTGGGCACACCTCCAGTGACCCTGAAGATCAACGCATTCTGTAACGCGGTTGCAGAAACGCGAGCCATGGTCAGCGCGCCAGAGAGTTGTGTGGCCGCAAAGACAGTCAAACCCATGAACAGAATCAAACTTCCCAAACCAGTGGTCAGAGCAGTTACGGCCACAGCTGTCAGCATAATCACTTTGGAGAGAACCGGGTTTTGATCCACCCAAACTTGCATTCTCTGGACGGTGCGGTTCAACCAAGTGAGAATGGCCAAGCCGACAGGCAACAGGACTTCACCCAAGGTGGTCACCAGATCCAGAGCGTGGGCCCTGAGTGTGCGTGTGGTGTTGGCTGCCCCACTGGCTGTCCTTGCATAATCTCCTTGTGCAACAGCAGTCTGTTTGAACATCAGAGAGTATGCGGCTTGCATCTTGATGGCTGGTGTCAGGTCTACCTTTGTTGTGGCGATCAAACCCTGAGTGAATGCCTCTTGTTTCAGCAGGTCATCTGTCAGGGCCACGCCGTAACGTTTCAGTGGTTCCATTTCTCCAGTCATTCCGGCTCGAATGGCTTCAAGGGCATCGGGGACGTTGGTGTTGTTGAACGATGCCAAATCGGCAGCCAGTTGCCCAAGATTCATGCTGTATTCGGCGGCCACACCCTGATTCAGCCCAAGGGCTGTGAACAGGTTACCGAAATCGGATGCTGCTGCAATGGCCTCATTCCGAGACAAACCCATGGCATCAGCTGAGTTTTCTGCCCATTCTTCAATCTCTGTGGCATAACCCTTGAAAACCTGCTGGTTTTTGGACATTGACTCTGAAAGATCAGAGGCTTGCATGAATGCAAAGACCAGTGGGATGGCCATGGCGAAACCACCTCCCACCATGCCTGCACCCAAGTTCATCATTTCGAGCGAGGCTTGGGTGAGCTGGGCTTGCCTTTCCAACCCGGCCATGTTGCCCATGATATGGCGCGTGGGTCCTGACGCCTGATCAATGACCCTTAAAATCCATTCCAAGGCAGGATCCAAGATTACCCTCCCTCCTTTCCGGCAAGACCGTGATTGACAGCCGCTTTGGTGGTGTTGAAAACATGCTTGTGCAACCACCGGGCTTTCGATGCCTGCATCAAAAAGGCGTCCCAGTCATCGCATGGCTCTGCCTTCAGGTAGTGGACAATCAGGGCTTCCATCCGCTCTATTTCCGAAAGCTTCGGATAAGGCAGATCGGTTACCCCGCCGTAAAACCCCTGGACTCCAGCAGCTTCTTGGTGATCCGGCTGCCCAGACCGAAGTTCTCTTCGAACTCCTGAGCCAGAGCCTTCTTGTCCTCAGGGAGCACGCACTGCAAAGCAAGGTTCTGGTTGGCTTCCACGATTTTGCCGTCCTGGGATTTCTTGAAGAAGGTGTTCAGGTTGTCCTTCTGGGGTTTGCGGAAACGGTATTCGGTGGCACCCGTTTCAGGTTCAGCGTCAGGATCAAGGGTGACCACGATGGTGTACAGGTGTTCATTTTCAGACATGGGGTTCTCCAGTGCAGTTCAACGAAAAGAGGAGAACAGCACCTGTTCTCCTCTGGCTTGTGGGTGGTTTAAGCCCCTTTGAATGGACTCTTGCCGTCGAATTTGATGGGTGAGAGGATCACCATTTTCAGTTTCACTTTGATGTCCTCATCATCGGTTTGGGTTCCGGTGCCGACCTCTTCCAGCAACACGTCAGGCAAGGTGTCCGTGAAGCTCTCGGTGTCGGACTTCTCACCGTAAACCGTGATCGGGAAAACCGTGTTTCCCAGAATTCCATCTGGCAGGCTTTCCTGCATGAGCTGGAATTCTTCACGGCGAACTTCCAGGTCCCCATCGTACTCACCGGCCTTGCGAGAAAAGCCATTGGTGCGGCCCTTGTTGCCCTTCAGGCGGTTCACGCCACGCTTGGCGGTGTAGTTGATGCTGGTGCAGTCCACAGTCTCACCGCTGGGCAGCCGGATGCTGATGGCTTCATTGTTGTAGTAAACGCCGTTCAGTGGCATTATGCTGCTCCTTCCAGCAAGGGATTGAGCATCCCGATGTCCAGATAGATGGTGTTGGGGTACCCCAAAGGGATGATGCCCACCCGCACAGTGATGTTCCGGCTGCTCAGCAGGTTCTGACCTGCGGGGATGGACACCTCGAAGCCCACAATTTGACCTCGGGCCTGACGCCTCCGGAGGGGCGCTTCAGCCACTGCAACCATGTGCTTCAAGGCCAGAGTGAGGTTGGTGGGGTCGATGCCTTCCAGAATGGAATCCAGCAGGGAGTCGCGCACTTCTTCGCAAGCTCTATCCATCAACCTGCGGTTGGTGACCGTGTAAAAGTCAGATGTGCTGGGCACCGCCATCCGGCCACCATTCCAATACCACCCTTTGCGGCGCTTCAAGGTGTAAACGGTGGCGTAACCGGCATTGTCGAGGTTGCTGGCCACAGCGTTGTTCCAGAGGCTCAGCTTGCCTTGGGTACCCTGCGTGAAAGGAGCGATCACCGTCACACTCGACACGGGGCCTTTGCGGACCCAGCCGGGGTTGATGTGAGGTTCGTATTTCGCGAGGCGCGCAGACATCTGGGTTGCGATGTTCCGCAACTGCTGCAGGCCAGACAGGGAATCCACGACTTCCGCAGCGGGGGCCACAACCATGATGCGTTTGCTGACTGAACTGAAACTGGCCATCAGTCCAGACAGACGGGTGTTGAATGCCGCAACCGTCTCGCCATCGTTGGGCAATGGGGCCTCCAAGATCATGAAGCAGTAGCGGTTGCTGTTCTCGGCTTGCAGCATCATGCTGTCCATGGCAGTCCAGAAGCTGTTGTCTGAAGGCTGAGGGATGTGGATCCACTCAAATCCTTCATCACGATCAATGGCCACCTGAACAGCAGCTTGCAGATCTGCAATGCTGCTCTGGGGTGCAGTCACAGCCCAACTGTAGGTGTCGCCAAGCCCGTAGTTGGTGGTGTTTGCGAACGTCAAGGTGTGACTGGTACCAGCAATGGCATAACTGGCAGCCGTGGCGATTTCTGGACTCCAAGTGTCCCCACCGTCCAAAGAATACCGGAAGGTGGCGGTACCTCTGGCACCAGCTTTGAGGATCTCTACGACGAAAGCAAGAAGCTGATTGGGTGTTCCATCCAGAGTGATCTCTGGGTCAGAAGGGTTACTCTCTGCTGGGGTCACTGTGCCTGCAATGCTGGCTGCGGACCGCATGGCATAAGCCAAACCGCCTCCTTCAGACAAATCTTTGGCCAGAGCGTCAGGGAGCAGCCCATAACCAAACTGGCTGCGGACCTGCAAGTGGTCGGTGATCGGCACGAACTCATTGATGGTCCCAGCAGAAGCTGGACCGATCACCACGCGGATGCCGTCACTTGAGGGCGGTGCACTGCCGAGCTGGCCGTCGCGAATGATGGTTTGAACGCCTGGCAACATCATGCCTCCTTGGTTTCAGATTGAGAGGGCTCTGCCTTTTCAGGCTCTGCGTTCTTCAGGGGAGTGCCGTGCAGCCATGCATCCAGCGCAGCTTCGAAGGTGCTTCGCCGCATCCTCTGGCCGATGGGCCAACCGTTGCGGGCCTTGACCCCCTTCAGTTGCCATTCCTCCACTTGCAGCTGCAAGGCATGCTGCTCGATGCTCAGGACGAGATCTTTGGTTTCTGTGCCTTCACCCGGATTGGTGTTGGCAGGGGTGATGCCTTCAGGAGTGGGTGTCTCCTGAGGGGCTTGTGCATTCTTGGATGCCATGTTTTACTCCTCGGGGTTTCCCCCTGCGATCTGGTAATCCACGATGAGGGTCATGGGGACGATGGGCGTCTGGTAGTACACCGACGCATCACAGGTCATGTGCAAGGTGACCACCTCAAACCCGGACAGGCTGTGAGAAAACCAGTCGATGTCGATCTGCCCATCACTGGGAATCTTCAATTTCACTGGAGGGTTGACGCTCATGTCAGCAGGCTCAGCGAACGCCAGATACTTGAAGAAGCGGTTGAGGATCATTTCCAACTGGGTGTAATCTTTCGCCACCAAGATGCTGTCATACATCATTTCCCCGGTGAACACAGACTTCTGGATGCCCTTGATGGCATCTTCAAAATCTTGCAGTTCAGGGACTGGGGCAGCAGTGCGGATGGCGGGTTTCCCCTTACGGTCCACTTTGCCTTGACCGTCCGCAGGAAAGACCAGCACCATCGGAGGAGGCACTTTGGACCCTGCCACGACGTGCAGGGCCTCAAAGTTCTTCAGGTGGATGTTCTTCTCTGGGATGCCTACTTCCTTCCAAGCTGCTCTCAAAAAGTTAAGGGTGGCCACCAGGTGCATGCCTACCTGCTTTCTTTTTCCATCAACAACCGGAACAACGCGTCGATCTCAGGTCGGACTTTGCGAGCTGCGACTTTCATGAAGTTCCGGGCTTTCATTCTGGGGGTGCCTTTGATCAGGAACTTGTAGTAAGGAACGGCACTCCAGATTTTGGCTTCGGTTTTGGTGATGGTGAGACGCATCCCGCTGATCAACCCTCCAGAGTTCCGGGCTGGGATAGGCTGCCACGGGGCAGAAGCGCGGTACTTCTCCACTCTGCCCATGGAGCCTTTCTTCCTGCTGCGCTTCACGCCACCAGAGCGGTTCCGTCTGGGGTAAAGCTTACCTCGACCCCGGTCGGCCCCGTCACTGAGGACGCGTTTTGCCGTATTGAAGGTCAGGATGCCTCCACCCCGGATGGATTTCTCTTTGAAGCTGCTGAATCTGCGTAGGGTGTCACGCTCCAACTGCTCAACGTTCCTGAAGCGCGCCATGCTCACCACCCCGACGTGACGTCCACATTCCCTGACCTCTGGGGTTTGCGGGGCTCTTCCACCGGAGGGGTCACCAGTCGGTCAAAGTTGGCTTTCGCCTCGTTCTTGCGGCTGGTGAGTTCCTCCAGTCGGTTGTTCAAGTTGGTGCGAGCCGTCTGGGTCTGTCCGGCCTGCTCCTGATCGAAGGCCTGAATCAGTTGGATGATCATGTCGTCATAGGCCAGAAACAGGGTGTACTGGTAGATAGCGTTGGTGATCAGCAGGGGGTCCGTCAGACGGGTGAAGGTGGCCACCACGGCTGTGGCATCGGCAATGTAGGCAGTCAGGCGGGCAGTGAAAGGATCTGACGTGGGAGGTGCATCGCTGTCCATGCCGTCTGCGGTGACCACATCACCGAACGCCTGCGGTTTGAATTTCAACTTCAGGCGTTCCAGCAAATCCATGATCAGCCTTCCGTGCTGGAGGGGCTTTCAGTGGAGGGGTTTGCTGGCTCACCCTTCTGGTCTTTGTCAGATGGTACAGGGGCGCTGGGCCCTGCAGCCTTCTGGGTTTTTTCCAGTTCCTTCACCTGCTTTTTGAGGGCCTTGTTTTCGGTGGTGAGGATGGACACCTTTGATTTCAACTGGTCGCGTTCTGCTCCCAGTTCGGTGATGGTCTTGCTGGAGCTGGTCTTCAACTGGGTCAGTTCTTTCTGCAGGGCATCAAACTGACTCTGGTCAGGGCTGGAAGGCTGAGAGGCGGTTTGACCCGCCTCCTTTTCAGCAGCTTTGATCTGGTCAAGTTCATCCCAAGTGACGAACTTCCCCTTGTGAAGGGTGCCAGTGCTGCCGTGACGGTCTGTTTTGACTTCAGACATGTTGTGTTCCTCCGATGGGATTCAGGGGAGTGGGTTTAGGCGGTGCGGTTGGGGACGGTGAGCACAGCGATGGCTTCAGGCTCTTGCACCACAGGGAGGGTGGTGGCCCAGCCTTCGCCTTCGATTCTGGGGGGCTTGTTCTCGAAATGCTCCATGCGAATCACGATGCCCGGAGTGGCTTGGCCGGCAGCACGCCCCACGGCGGTATAGCCGAGGGTGTTTTGCAGCAGCATCGCCTCATCTCCCAGATCGATGGTCTGATCGCGGCCAGTGGCAGAGGCAATGATCACTTTGGTTTCATCCAAGAAGCGGATGGTTCCGTTTTCGGTTCGAGCCATCAGGTCATAGGTCTGGATGGGGGGAAGCCCCTCAGCCACCAAAAAGGCACTCAGGCTGGTGATGCTGGCGAAAGCCCCTTGGCTCTGGAGGTTACCGGTGTTGTCGATGGTGAAGCGTCCCATGGCTGCGCGGGTTTTGGGGTGCCGTGCAGCAAGCATGGCTCTGGACCTGCTGGTGATGATGCGGTCAGCCGTGAAGCCCTTGCTTGAAAGCAAGGACACCTGGGCATCAATGTCCTCAAGGGGGTTGTGGTCTGGATCGTACCACCCCTCAGGGCTCGCCATGCTGCCAGAGTCGATGGTCACTCGGTGGCCTGCAGGGTTGGAGTAGGTCACCAGTTCTTCGTAGCCGTTGGCTCCCTTGCGAAGCACCTGGGCATCCGCGAGAGCCTCCCAGCGGTGTTTCTCCATCAGTTCACGCAAGGCAAGGTTGATTTGGTTGTCGAGCCATCCGGTCACAGAAGCCAAAGCTTCCATTTCTTCATTTCGGCCAAGGATTTTCTGCAGGGCATCATAAACTTCAGCGGTGAACTCTGAAGCCACATCGATGTTGCCCAGTTCGACCTTCATGTCCCCGACCATCGCACTGCCCTTTTTCACAGCAGGGCTGTACCGGGTGCCGGCATTGGCAAGCATGGTCCGGTAACTGATGTCGGTTTCGGTGTACATGTTCTCTGGAACCAGGCGCTCGGGCAGCAGAGTGGCACCGAGGTACTGGCGTCCCTGTACACCGAACTGAGCCCTTGCATTGTTGGCGATTTCGCCCAGAAAGCCTCTGGCGATCATGGTTGCGACGAGAGCAGCAATTCCGTTCATTTAATAACCTCCACCAGTGGTGCAATCGTAGGTGGCTTTCAGCTTGGTCAGGACCGCAGCTGACGGGGTGACAGGAAGCTTGTCGGTGTAAACCAGACCACCAGGGCGGTACAGGTCACCATCGGCATTCGCGTCGATGTCGGGGCTGTCAAAGGCGAGCAGACGCACCTGATCGTCATCATCAGCTGCAGGTCCCCACGTGGTTTCATTGTTTTTCTTGCCGACTGGGGTTCCGGCAACTGCGCGCTTCTTTCCGTCTGGTCCAGCCACAAAGGAAGTGGCGTCAAGGCGAACACCTCCGGGAAGCACATGCTCTCTGGAGAGGAAATCTCCAGCCCATACGGGTTTTGTTTTGGTGATGGTTTTGTTGCTGACTCCAGCCATGGTGTTTCTCCTTTACTTGTCTTTCTTGCCGTACTTCTTGCTGAGGAAATCTGATGCAGAGCCAGTACCGCCACCTTTGCCAGATCCACTGGATCCAGCTCCACCAGTGACGATGGTTTTCTGGGCCCCACCGAAGGCCTCCACCAGAGCACCCCAGCGCTTGGAGTATTCCCCGAGTGGAGTCTCAACATCCTTGTCGTTGTCTTTGTGCTTCACAAAAACGACTTTTTTCGACTTGTCTTTGTCATCTTCCCTAATGACAAAATCGAGATTTTTGCCTTCGAGGAAGGTTTCAAACTCTGCAGGTTTCCAGCCCTGAATTTCAGCCACTTGTCCAATCGTTCGTGTCCGCTGGAACGTGGTGTTTTCAGACCGGAGGGTGTCACGTTCGGTCAGGCCTGCGCGGATCTCATCGGGGGCCCCGAGGGATTGGTATGCCTGCCAGAGGGCTGCCTGCTCAGGTGTCAGTGCAGTCCCACCTTGTGGGGGAACCTGACCTCTGAGCGTCCGGATTTCTTCACGCTGCTGGTAGTTCTCGGAGTACAGGCGATCAGCAAGACGTGTGGCGTCACCGTTCATGCGGTCCAGAGCGGCACGGAATCCCTGATCCCGGTCCCCTGCACCACCGTTGTTGTTGCCTCCGGCACCACCTTGGCCTCCGGAGTTGCTGCCACCAGTGTTGTTCCCTCCACCGTTGTTGCCTCCCTCTGCGGGCTGGCCTCCATTCCAGAGGATGCGGGGCAGGCGGTTTAAGGGCCCGTGTTGGGTGTTGAACTGGATGAGGTTGTCGATGGCGAGCTGTTCAAGTTTCTTGTGCATGTTCGCTCCCTGAGCAAAACGAAAACGACCCGAGCACCTTGCTCCGGTCTGGGCTTGATGTTGAATTGCAACTGGGACTTACACCAGCCCTGCTGGATGCCTCAAACGACCCGGGCACCTTGCCCTGATCTGGCTTCAGGTTGATGGACCAATGTGCTGGACTTACCTGACCCTGTCAGTGCCACACCTTCACGACTCCGGAGGGGTTTCCTCTGGCTCTCCGGGGTAAGGGTTCATGCGTTTCCACTGGGCTTCGAGACGGCTCACAGTGCGCTCAACCCCAAACCTGAACATCCTGTCCAGTGGGCTGTACCTTCCGTGCTTTTCGTCCTGTTCGATGTGGGCTCGCACTGGTTCCAGTTCGGCCAGCAGGAGGTGGGCGACTTCATGCCCTGCATCCCCCCACACCTGTTCTGGATCTTCATAGAAGGGGTGAAAGGTCACGTAGGCATTCAGGTAATCTGAGTGCATCTGCACGGCAGCCCTGCAACCCTCTGGGACTTCACCCACGTTCGCAAAAATTCGCCATTCACTGGCCAGCCCGAAGTGCTCTCGGGCTGCATTGATTGCCCGGATGCCAACCTCCAGGATCTTGCTGGCATCCAGAATGTCAGCCATGATTGCACCTCACAGGATGTCCAGCCAAGTACACAACACGAAGAGGCCCAGCATGATGAGGATGAACCAAAACAGGGGCCAGCCCCTGAGTTGAGTGCCAATGGATTTCATCAACTCTTCGAGCAAGTCGCCCATCATGCCTCCGTGGGTTCTTCCAACTGGTCTGCAGGCAGGAAGCCAACAGTGAGCAGGTCAGGGGGAACAGAGACGGTCACCTGACCAACAATGACTTGCATGAAAACCGAATTGGTTTGCGTTTCAGCATCCATACTCAGCTTCAAAGACTTCACCCAGGGCAGTTCTACGCCGCCCAGAAAAATGGTTCCTCCGCCGCTTTCATCCACTTTGATTTCAAGATGAGGTGGCCGGTTCACTCCAGTGGTTTTCACAGACATAAAAACCTCCAAGAAAAAGCCCACCTGTACGGTGAGCGGTTCGGGTTATTTTCCTGCTTCCGGGGGTGGCCAAGCGTCCAGCACCCACCCAGGAGCATTCTCCAAAGGCTCAAACAGCACCCCTCCATCCCCAGCAAAAGGATAGAAGTGATTGTGCTCTCCAAAGATGATTTCATCAGGAATGATCTTGAAGGCTTTGCAGTCCCGGTCAGCCCCTCTGGGATTCTTGTGCTTGCACCAAATGCACGGGGGGCGGTGGATCATGGTTCAACCCCTCCAAATGCTCGATAAGCAGCCATGATTTCCCTGCTGTACTTTTTGCCTGTTCGAAGGCCTACGTAGACCTCTGCAACGAATTCCTGCATGTTCACAGCAGCATACCTGCTGACCTCCCGGCGAATGGTTTCTTGAAGCTTCAAGCCCGGTTTCTGCTTGGCGCTGTTCTTGAAGCGATTGGGGGAATTCTGGCGGTGCAGGTGGTGACCAATTTCATGAAAGATCAGGTGGTCTGGGTGATCGGTACTGCTCCATCCGACCCGGCTCATTTGACCCATTTCAGCTTGAGGATCCATCCAGAAGGGAGATGCTGGGTTTAGCAACACCGTGCCATCTTGGTATCCAGCCACGGCATCCCGACCGTACAGCTGCATCAGTGGTTTCTCTTTGATGCCGACTTTGTACCCATACCCTTCAATACGCTTCTTGTAGTCTTGCAGATTCTCAAGGGATGGGTTACCGGGATCGCGGTAACCTTCAAGGTAAGGAATGGCGTGGCATCTGCACTGAATGTCACCACCGGGGTCCTTGTCGGTGTTGCCCCACTCGTAGACTTTGCCTTCTCGCTTTTTGTGATCAGGCCTGACATCTCCGTCCCGCTGGGTTCTCCAGACGTATCGGGTGATGCCCAAATCCTTTTGCCGCTGCTCATTGGCGTAAGCTTTGGCTTTCAGGAGTTGGTCCCGGGCAATCAGGACCGCTCTGGCCCTGCTGGCCCCAGTGCGCCGTTCAATCTCGGTGGCCAGCCGTTCCGGAGTCCACTTCAGACGGGTGGCGTTCTGCAGTGCGCCTTTGATGCTTCTTCTAAACTTGCTGGATTCTTTGGTCCAGTATTTCTCGAAGCGCTGAAGGGAATCCGCTGCAAACTTCCGTTCCCTGCCCGGCGTGGAGTTGAACCGGAACTTGGGGTCGAGGGCTTTGAGGATCTGGTCGGTGTACAGAATTTGGTCCCCGACAGCCATGCGGATGATGTCTTGAACGGCTTGCGGGGGCCTCTTGAGGTGCTGGGTGGCCTGATCAAAAGCGGTCAGCACCTGGTCGAGCTTCTGGGTTCGCTGTGCAGGGGGAGCTTCCAGAGCGGCTTTGAGGAGACGGGCAAGGCTCTTGCGGTCGAAGTCGGCATACAGTTTGATGACGGCTGCTCGGGCTTTGTCCAACTGCTTTTGATCTTGGCCTTCCAGGTCATCAAGAATCTTCTGGAGCTTCTGGTTGAGGGCCATGATCAGCCTTGAATTTGCAGGTTGGCGGTTTCCAGTTCACGTTGCTGTTGGATGATCTCTGGGGTGACTGCGGTGACTCCAGCATTTGCCAAGATCTGCAGGCCCACGGAGACTGGAGCTCCAGCGGTGATCAGGTTGATGGCCAGTTGGGTGTTCCGGTTGGCATCCTCCTGCAGGCGGGTGCGCTCTGCCTCAGCATCAGTCACTGCGGGGTTCGCTTCGATCAGGGTGGCCATGCTGACCAGTCCCTTCACGCAGGGTTCTACGAGTGCCTGAAAGATCTGCAGGTTCCCTCTGGAGATGTCGAGGTACAGGCGGGGCTTTATCCTCAGACCCTCTGGCAGCTTCCGACCTGAGATGTTGGAGGCGAAGCGCAGGACGGTTTCCAGCATCCACTTGATGGCCATTCCGACCATGCCACCATCGATCATCACGAACTGCTCGAAGGCCTTGCGACTCTCCTGCTTGCTGTCCCCAGAGACAGCCATGTAGGAAGCAGTCACCCAGGTCTGGTTGAAGTCGGATTCCAGAGCGGCTCGGGCCTGCTGGATTTTCGGCAGGAAGAAAACGCTGGGGTCCACGGGGTTGAGCACACCAACTTGCGGGTCGGTGTAACTGTCCCTTCCATCTCTGGAGGTCTGGGAGATGCCTTTGATGGACATGACGGTGTTCGGCCTGAAATCCCATGGGATGGCTTTCCCGGTCTGGTCCACTGGATCGTCAGCGTTGATGGTGTAGACCGTCCTGAACCCGGCGAGCTGGCTGTCTTTCCGCATGTAGGTCCACTCTTCGTTCAGCAGGTTCTGTTTGTCGATCACCGACTGGGTGAGGAGGGGGTCACCGTCACGGCTGAAGGTCCGCATCAAAAAATCGTTGTGCTCCAGCAGAGGGTTGGGGGCCTCAGGGGTGATGACTGCACCGAGCTTGCCTTGCTTCACCTGATAGGTGGTGACCTTCTCGGGTTCATGCACTTCAACCCTGGCGTCTTTCTCGCCGGGTGGTGTGTAGAGGTAGTAGTAACCCATTGGGTCATCGAACTCATCAAGCACCGGGCCCCCATCAATCGGGGTCACGACCTGCACCCGGATGACCCGGAGGGCATCGGGGATGGTCTTCGGCCTGCTGGCCTGCAATTGCTCTCCGAACTTGCTGGGGATGTAGATGCGCAGGCTTGCCTTGCCGACAGCGCAGACGTAAGTGGCCAGTTGCTTCAGTTTGCGGTGCGCCTGAAAGTCATCCCACCAACTGGAGAGGGCATCCACTTCCTCACCCTCGTAAACCTCGCCTTGGAGGTCCAGCAGGTCCCACTCTGGGTCTTTGCCGAGCATGGCAGCAACATGCCGGGCCATGCAGGGACCGATCTGGTTGTCTGCAACGAACAGTTTCTCGATTTCCTGTTTAACTTCGGTTTTCTCACTGGTCCGACCCATCCAGTAAGCGCCGTTCTGCCCGTACTGTTCTCCTTTGAGGTAATCAAGGGCCTTGGTGGTGGTCAGGGTGCGAGGGCCAGAGCTGGCCGCTGCGGGCTTCAGTGCAGCGGTGAGTGCGGTCATGAAATCCACGGGGTGAACCTCCTTTCTAGTTGTGGTGAATGACGGTCCGTTTCTTCTGGTGGCCTGTCTTCTGGGCATTCAAGTTGAGTTGCTGAACCGCTTGGGATGCCGTGTCGATGCGGTCCTTGAAGCCGTTCGGGAAGCGGGTGAATTCGTTGATCCAGTCCTGCACCCAGTGGTAAAGGGCGGGGTGGGGGAGGTACCACTCTCCGGCTTCTTGTGATGGCTGAACGGCCCACGCTCTCGACACCTTGTCGCCATATGGCAGCACGTCGAGCAGGCCCGAGATGGTGCCCCTGAGGAGGTCCATCACGGCAGGGCCGTTGGCTTTGTCTTCGACCAGTTTGGCAGCCGCATGAGGGTACTTGTCGGACAGTTCAATGAACTGTTTGAGCACCACATTGATGTTCCATCGTCCGCGCACTTCATCCAGCAGGAACTTGTCGATTCCAATCCGTCCCCAGACTTGACCGACTGTGAAAGCAGACGTCTGCTTGTCCTTGAAGGTCATGTCCCAGCTTTCAAGCATCTCGTCGAAGATGCCGGACTGCTCGCAGATCTCCTTTAGGGTGTAAGGGAGGATCTTGATGGGCAGTTGGATCATCTCGCCAGTCTCGCTGCGGTAACTGGTCATGTCGGTGCGGGTGGCCAGTTGCGCGAAGTCAATCGGCAACCAGAAACGCCAGTTGGCTCGCTTGAAGATCGCGCCGTCTGTGGGTGCTGGGGTCTGCTGGCATTGACCTGCGTAGTCCACGCTGCCGAGGGCAACTTTCATTTGATCGACCACGCTGCGGGGGAAACGAACGGGGTCCATCAGCTGCCCGAATTCCGTTCGGGGGTCAGACCAGTACGGCGTGTTGCAATGCCGGTCCGGGTCATACTCCATTGGGATCATGAGGTGCGTGAAGCTGGTGTACTTCTGCAAGATGTGACCAGAGAGGTCCTCGTCATGCAACCGTTGCATGATGACCACTTTGGTGCCGCTCTGCATGTCCGAGAGGCGGTTGAAGATGGTGGTGTCCCACCAGTCTCGCACGTTGTGCCGGACCACTTCGCTGTGCCTGTCCACGGCCTTGATGGGATCGTCAACGAAAATGCTGTCTGCACGGTGGCCTGTGCCGGAACCGCCAACGCTGGTGGACATCCTGAACCCACCCCGGTCGTTTGCAAAGTTCCCTTTGACGTCCTGGTCCCCTTTGAACTTCCACTCAGGCTGGAAGTTCTCTTGGTACCACGTGGACTTCATGAGGTCGCGGCACTTCACAGAGTCACGCAGGGAAAGACTGATGTCTCCGGAAGCGAAGATGGCCCTCCATTCTGGGAGCCACGTCCACACCCATGCTGGAAAGAAGACGTTCACCAGCAGGGACTTGGAGCTGCCCGGAGGCACGTTGATCAGGAGGTCTTTCAGGCCCTCTGGCTGCCCGAAGCTTTGCGCCATGACTTGGAGGTGCAAGCAGATCGCTTCGATGTGCCAGTTGTCCACCATGGGGCGCATGGGTTCCATGACGTGCCACGCTGCGCGGACGAAGGCGTGAAAGTTTGACTTCAGGTGTTGAACCGCTCGGGCTTTTTCTTGCTCGACGGTGAGGTCCTGAGGGGCTTCATCTTCGGGTGGTTTCTGGGCTGCCTCTCGAAGTTCCACTTGACGGATGGCGCGCTCTGCGGCCAGCTCGATGCTGGAGAGGCTATACCCCCCTCTCTTTAAGGAAGAGGACAAACCGTCTGATAGCGTCTTTCGCTTCTTCCGCAGTGAAACCCACCCCCTCTGACGTCAGGAATTTCATGAATTCATCCCGCATGCGGTCGAAATACTCACCTTCAGTGAACTCTGGGCGGTCAAGGCCGAGGGCTTGGCGGTGCCCGGTGAGCCCCACCTGGATGAGTCTCGCTGCGTCCCTGAAGTTCCCTTTTTCTGCGGGGTTGTGCCTGAGGATCTGTGTGCCTTTTTGGAGGGCTGCTTTGCTGATTTGTGCGTGCAGCAGTCGGGCTTCTGCGACTTCATCAACTGCCCGAGCTGCAATTCGTTTTTCCACCTCTTTTCTAAAGTTTTCCCTTTCGGCAGTCCAGCCGTCTTCTGCGGCTTTCTTTCCGATGGCTGATGCACTGGGCGCCCCTTCGAGCTTGGCGATGTCTTGGAAGGTGATGGGGGATTCAGCGTAGACGTACAGGGCCCTCCAGCGGTGCCAGTCTACGTTTTTCGCGCCGACTTTTTTGCGTGGGGGGGCTCGGGTGGTGTCTTTTTTGCCCCGAGGTTTTGCGGGGTCCTTCTTTCTCGGGGACGTAGGAAGTCACCTCTTTCTGTGGGAGACTGGAGCATGACAGGTGAAATTTTTTTGCATGCCTCAGGTGTGCAGTTGGTGCCCGGAGCAGTGATTCTCCCAGGGAATTTTGGAAGGGTGATTTTGGGTACAGGTGTGACCCACAAGCTTTACAAGCGTGAGATCCTGCTGGAAGAAACACGACGCAAGCATTTTCCCGAAAAGCCCAGCAGATTACGGAGCTGTTTTGTCTGCCCCACATTTGAAGACATGGACTGGTTTTTTCGGAACCATTTCTATGGGTGTGCATGCTATGAAGTACAGCTCTTGCAGTCAACAGCTCCACGCCATTTGGCATTTGTATCCTGCCTGCCAAGTGATAAATCGAAACCCTTTTACCCAGATGAGGAAATGGCTTATTTTTATTGGGCTGGGGTGTGGCCCGAAAAACTGGGGGAACTCCCCCGGGCACAAGAACTCATCGTTAGTTCGCCATTGAAAATTCTCGACAGGTACCCTTCGGAATTTGACATTGCCAGCAACAATGCTTGGGCCAACCTTCAAGCACGACTGGATCAGGAATGAGCAGTGTCACTTCTCGAAGAGGTATCCGGCGAAGTCCCCAAAGCGGAACCATGGAACCCAGTCCTGAAAATCCGAGTGCTTCAGGGGCCTCTGCACACCGCCGAGGCTGAGCTCCTTTTTGATGATGGCTTCAGGGGTGGCGCCAGCGGCGAGCTTCCCGGCCAGAGTCAGGCGGTACAGAGCAGTTGCTGCGTAGCCTGCTGGGGGCTCAAATTTGTCGACAAGGATGATGGCCCCTCCGGGTTGCAGCTTCGCTTTCAGTTCTTCGAGGAGTGGGCCTCGATTCTGGGGCTGGATGAACTGGAGGGTCAAGTTCAGGATGGCCACGCTGAAGGGTTGGTAGGTCACTTCTTCGGCGGGTTTGACGATCAGTTGGGCCTGTGCGTGGAATTGTTCGCGCATGGCGTGGCTGGGTTCAATCGCGATGAGGGTGGCTTTCCGTTCCTGCACGGTGGGGGTGAGGGCCCTGCTGATGTTTCCGGTGCTGGCCCCGATGTCGTAAATGACGCTGTGCTCCGTGGCGTAGTGCCGGGCAAGGTGAGTGATGCCGGAGGTCACGAGATCGTACCAGGGGAGTTGTTCCCTGACGTGGTCATCGAAGGCTCTGGCCACGTCGTGGTTCTCGAAGGTCCAGCGTTCTGGGACGTTCAGGTTTTGCATTTGTCGAGCACCTCCTTTCTGAGGGTGTCTGCGATCGCTCGCATGAAGAGGGGGGGTACGGCTCGCCCGATGCGTTCCCATTGGCGGGCGAAGCTACCTGTCAGGACGTAGTCATCTGGGAAGCTGGAGACGCGTTTCAGTTCTGGGATGGTGAGCGTTCTGGGGTGCAGGGGGTGGTAGAGGGACTGGCTGCCTTGAACCACGGTGTTCACGGGGCGGTCGTAGGTGCATCGGTAGTGTTGCATCATGGTGGATCGCCCGAGGACGGCTTGTGCGGCTTTCTCGAATTCCCGCTGGTTGCGGTTTTTCAGCCAGCTCCAGAGGCGGTACGTTTGTGTGTTCCGGCTGAAGGACTTGAATTCCCCTGGGATTTCATCTGCGCCCCCAAAGGCTTCTCGGAGGGTGTATTGGTAGGGCAGGGGAGTGGGGATGGGTGGCTCCAACTCCAGGTCTTCTCGGACTCCGATGAAGATGAGTCGCTCACGGGCTGTCGGGGCACCGAGCCATGCGGCGTTCAGCAGTGGGGCTTTCACGCGGTAACCGCAGGCTTTGAGGGCCTGAAGGATCAGCTTGAAGTACCCTTTTGCGGTGCCTTTCACCAGTCCGCTGACGTTCTCTGCAATGAAGGTCTTGGGTTGCAGGTCCTTCAGGAGTCTGGTGTATTCGAAGAACAGGTCATCGACCACCTGAGAGGTGTCGCTGTATTCCTTCACTTGCCCCCATGCCTTTTCGCGCTTCCCGGCTGTGCTGAACGCTGCGCAGGGGGGTGAGCCATCAAACAGGTCCAGCTCTCCAGCGTTCAGTCCGGTGGCTTGCATGATGTCGGCTGCGGTGACCGTGCGGATGTCCCTTGCATCCAGGATGGTGGTGGGGTGGTTGGCCTGATAAGTGTCCCTCGCGGCTTCAACGAACTCATTTGCCCAGAGCACCCGGAAGCCTGCCATGCGGTAACCGGTGCTGTTCCCTCCGGCTCCACTGAAGGTGCTGACCACGTTGTAACCATTCCAGGGCAGTTGGGTGATTTCGGCCATGCTGGGAATCTGGTAAGGGGGTTTTTCGGCGGTCATTTCTTCTTGCCGCTCCACTGGTACCCGCACTTGGGGCACTGGTGATCGGTGGGGATGTCTTCATCGAATTCCGGGAAGGCGTCTGGAGCGGTGGGGTTGGGTGCTGAGGGCTCCTCGAGCAGTTTGGCAACTTCTGCTGCAGTAAATCCGGTGCCGTCCAAGGGGATGTCTTCGGTGGCCATTTGCTTCAGCCAAGCGTCGAGGGCTTCTTGATCCCAGTTGCCCAGTTCGGTGAGTCGGTTGTCGGCCAGCACGTAAGCTCGGGCCTCTCCGCCGTCTGAGGGGAATCCCACACCCCTGAGGATGGGTACCATCCATTCGCCGTCCTGCTCGTAAATGCGATCCGGTGGGGGTTGGCCTGCTTCTTTGCGTTGCTGGAGCGATTCAAGACGCCCGTGGCCAGCGAGGATGCATCCGGTGGTTTCGTCTTGCATGACTGGGCTGGTGAACCCGAAGCGTTCCATGCTGACCAGCAGGTCGGTGATGGCGTGACTCTTGGGGTTCCCGGGGAATTTGGCGGTGAGGAGTTTGGAGAGTGGGCCGTATTCAATCCAGATGCGTTGTTGCACGTTTTGACCTCGGAATGCAGCAAAAACCCGAGAGCATATGACTCTCGGGTGGGTAGACTTTGGGGGATTTTAGTGTTTTGAGTATAGCACTTCCGGAAATTACAGAAGGCCCTCAGTTGGTCTGAGGCTCTGTGGTGTCTTCTGGGGTCGGCTCAGGCTTTGGCTTTTGGCGTTGGGTGGTGTGGATTTCGAGGGTGCAGGCCCAAAGCACTTTGTACAGGAGTTGCCTCCAAGCGAGCAACTGAGGGGCGTACTTGTGGTCAAGCAGGTCTGGGGGCTCCACGAAGAATGGGGTGTCCATCCAGTTCTTCTGGTCTCCGAGCATGTTGCGGTTGGCCCTGCTCTGGTTGGTGAGTTTGGTCGGGTGGTGCATTTCGACCGTGATTTTGCCGATCAGTGCATCCCGCTCTTGCTTGGTCATGGGGGGCAGCCCAGCAGCAGCGCGTTTGGCGTTGGTGGCTTCTGCCTGCTCGGGGTCCAGAATCCATTTCAGCCAGCGTTCCTCGGCATACGTTTTGCTGGGTTTGACGGCCCTTGGCTTGCGGTCCAAGTACGTCTGGATGGCAACTTGGAAGTCAGGGGAGAGCTTCAAGAATTCCCCCCTGAGGTACTGGGCGTCAAGCCCTCTGATTTCCAGACTGGTTTCAACCACCAGCAGCATGTTTTCTGGGTCATCTGGGTGGTCGCTGATGTATTCCCATGCGCTTTTGTATTGGATCTGCCAGTGGCCACGCTCGTTTTTCAGGTCACTGGTCATCCAGAAGGTGCAGTAAGCGAGGGTTTTCACCAGGGCGTTGAAGTTGTAATGGTCGGCCTTGGTGAGGCTGATGGGGTCTTTGGTTTTGATGGTGTGGGGCTTGCGGGTTTTGCGTTGGGGTTCGGCATTCATGGTCATGGCAACTCCAGAGGGAATCATCGTGTGCTTCAGGAATATTATTACTGAATAATATTTCTTGATCTGAATGCTACCAAAAGTACGAGTCTAACCCGTGGGTGAGATCCAATTCTCTTTTCTTGACATCATGCCACCTGTTGAATTTCACATCCTGGAAGCGTCCAACCCATTGCATCCAGCGTAGCCACTTCAGGGACAAAAAACCAAATTCGGTGACCATTGGCCTGAGATTCTAACCATGTACCTTTGAGGTTGGTTGTGTCTGGTGCTCCTGCCTGCTTACACCACCATGCCAGTGCTTTGGAGCAGGCATCATCAAATTCCGTGGCGGTGCACAGCAGAACGCGACGGTTCAGGCATTTGACCATCACTTTGAAACTCATGATCGCCACCAGTATTTGCGGATTCGAATGGGCTGCCTGAGAATCTGGATCACGATGGGCAATCCTTTGAGGGGCTTGTGCTGGAGCTGCAACACTTCATGGAAATTGGGAATGGAGCGCACCCGTTTGTAGGCGTATGCCCCTCCAGTCAATTGGGTGTTGCACAACATGTCTTCCAGCCAGCGCAGAGGGCAAGAGTAACGGTAAGGGAGGGGGTACCAGTCTTGCCAGCACTTTGAGTGGCCGTATCCGCTTCTCATGGCATCACCTTCTTGAAGACGATCACTGTGACCCACGGGTTGGATGCCCATGGCGCTTTGGGGTTGATGCTGTCCCAGTATTTCTCAAAGCGCTCCAGAGGAGATGGGCCGAGAGGCATGATCGGGAAGGGTGGTTTTCCTGGGAGCCAGTCTCCATGCAGGGCGATGTATTGCTGCCGGGCTTTCTCTGCTTCCCTGTAAGCTTCTGCGTAATCTGGGAACAATTCAAAGATCAGTTTCTTGGAGAGGCTCAGCATGCCCTCATTGATTGAGCCGCCCTGGCAGATTCCGTGCAGGCGTTCAATTCGAATGCTGTTGATCTGCAACAGAAGTCTGGACGCTGCGCGCGGCATGAACCGAGAGGACTTCCATTTGATGTCCTGCAACCAGACGGCCTCAGGGTCGTCGGTTTCCCCGTACAGTTCACAGCCATCTGCCCTGTAAATCCACTGGTGCTGGTGGGCCCCGATCACACCGTTCTCAGAGCGCTGGTCTGCCAGATCTGCATAGGTTTCTTTGCCCCAGATGCAATCCCCCGGTTGCCAGTTGCGCTGTTGGACTCCGATCACTCCTTCATCTGGATAATCCGGGTAGTAGAGTTCCCGACCATCCTCAGTGACAGCCAGATTCTTGTCTGCATGCACAGCGGGGGGCATTTTTACCACGCGTCGGGTTTCGGTTTTCTGTCCACTGAGGATGGCTTGAACCATCTCTGTTCTGAACAGCAGGGGGTGGGCTTTCACTTCAGTTGCTGTCATGTTTCCCTTTCAGTAGAGGGTGACCTCTACGTCAACCCTTGGGTTTTCAGGGTCGTATTCAGGCCAAGGGATGGAACCCTTGACCCACTTGTCGAAGTTGGAAGTGCGTTTCTTGCCAGTAGACTCCTGAGAGAAAATCGTGTCCACAATGCCCTTCCTCAAGTTCTCTACGTCGCAGTGATGCTGGGATTCAAACCAGACATGCAGGATGGTGCAGTCTGCCCGGCTGTCTCGGGTGTTGGCATACACCCCTTGGGCCAGAACTTCAGGCAGGTGGGCCCGAACATGTTCTTTCCACGCGTCATACTGCTTTGCCCGTGGGTTTGCACTGAAGGCTTTCCCTTTGGTGTAGTAACCGACCAACACCCGGCTGGTCACAGGTTTGAATCCACCACCGGGCAACTGGTGCAGGGTCTGCCAAGGCATCGCAGGAATGGTGAACCGGATCTGCCGTGGTTCTCTGATGGCCACTGGCGGTGTGGTTTTTTGAGGTTCGGGTTTCTGGGTCTTTTGGAGATCCTGAAGGATTCTGGAGGCTTTCCGGTCACCTGCTTCAGAGAACCGTTGCAGGGTCAGCACTGCCCTTTGGTCTCCGGCGTGAGCCAGAGCTTCATAGCGTTCGTAATTCAACTCGAAGCCCATTCAGATGCACCCGTCATCTCCGGGGATCACCCGACCGCAAGCCGTGCAGAGATTGATCCGGTCTGTTGGAAAGGTGAGACCCTCACATGTGGGACATGGAGGGTCAGCAGGAATTCTGGGTTGGTATCCGTCAGGGGGTTTAAGGACCCGCCGTTTCTTCATGATGGGAGGCCTCTTGGATCGAAGCTTCTCCCGGTGCAGCCTGTTTCTCTTTGACATGTCCCCCCATTTCTCGAACCAAATTCATGACGGCTGCTTTCATCCAGCCGATGGGATCACCTGCGTACAATTCCTCTCCGGTGTCCCTGTGGGTCATGGTGGCCACACACCGGGCACCGCCATTTCCATCTGATTCGATGGTCAGGGTGAACCGGTGGTGGGTGTGCGTTTTGACTTCTTCGACTGGCCACTCATACCAAGCGACATCTCCAGCGACTTGCTTGCTGCGCTTGCTTTCTTCGATGTGCCCCTGTTGGCGTTGCAGGCTGTGGTATGCCTCTTGGGTGATGGCAGCTTGGAAAGTCTGTCCCCGCACTTCTGGAGGGATCTCGGTCCATGGTGTTGGCTCTCCGGTTTCAGGGTGAGGCAGGTACCCAGTGTCATGCACCTGTCTGATCACCTCAGCGAAGGCCTTCACTTGAGCCGTTGAGGGCTTGGAACCACAGGTTTCCCGAAGGGTTCGCACGATGGCCACCTGATCTTCGTCCGGAAGGTCCAGCAGGGGGGTGAGGGGGCGGAGCCTGCGCTCCGCCTCCACCACCACTCCGGCATTCAAAAGAATCGTGTCCAAAGCTGCTGCTGCAACCTGCCTGTGGCCGTGGGTGGCTGAGATGTTCCACCGTTTTTGCAGGTATTCTTCCCACGTTCCGTACAGCCTGTACAGCCCCTTGTCGTGGATTTCCTTCAAGGCATGCCACCCGGCTTTGACTTGCTCAACTGCCTGCTGAATGGTGCTCTCAAGTTGGTCCAGTTGGCTTTGCTCCTCAGAGGTCAACACATCGATGATGGGTTTCTCTTCAGGGGATAGGTTGGTCATTGCTCTGAATCTTCCTTCATGGTGATCCTTTCAGGGACTGGCGTCCCAATCTGAATTGCTCACGGGCCTGCAGGCGCAAATCATCAGGCACCTGCCAGAGCTTCGGAGCGCCTTTGACCTCAATGGCTTCTGGAAACACCACCTTGCGGCCCAAAAGCCATTGGAATTTGCTCCTGCCGTTTGACCAGTAACTCTCGTACCCCTTCCGGTATCCGAGGTATTCCACAGCACCAATCAGACCCGGAAGGTGAAAGTGGGCGTAATCAAGCTCATACCCATCTTCAAGGGGGGTTGAGATGCTTTTCAGGTATTCCTTGTTGATGTGCTCTTGGGGCATCTTGCCTGAGTTGAAGTCGATGGACAGCAGGCGTATGGCCACTCTGAATTCATGACCGTAATCGGTTTCTTGGATGTCCCCTCTCTTTGCTGTGAACGGAGAGCGGCCGCCATGAATCAAGAACCAATCACCGGGACGCAAGAATGGCTCACCTTGGCGCATCCCGTGACGTTCTGGGAACCAATCGCGGTTTTCCACGTTCTTTCCCAGATGGAGGATTGCAAACCCCCACGGTGGTGAAACCGTGAGGGCCAGCAGGTCCCGTTGCATCAGCCCTCCCAGCGGGCCGCAACTGCGTGAATCACATCCACCACCCTCTGGCAGTCCCCAATGCTGGAGTGCGCAGCGCCGTACAGAGAAGGATCGAGTTTTTCCAACTGGCAGGCTTTGAGGAGCTTGAAGAATTTGGCTTCCTTCTGACCGGGGAGGGTCATGAGCTTGGCATATTCCTTCATGGCACAGTGACTGGTGGCCCCCATGCCCTTGATGCCGGGCCAGACCACACCGTTCTGGTGGCTGCTCTGGAACATCATTCGGGTATCGAATTCTTCATTCCAGAAGACCACTTTTCGACCTGCCAGCACTTCTGAAATTTGCGGGAGAAGGTCCTTCCAGGTGGGGCAGCCTGCCACGTCTGTGTCCGTGATGCCGTGAATCTGCGTGGCTTCTGCAGGGATGGGGTGTAAGGGGTTGATTCGCTGGTTGAACAGAACGGTTTTGCTGCCTTCCATGATGGTGATTTCGATGATGCCGCTCTGGATGGTCAACCCGCTGGTTTCTGTGTCTACCACCACCATGCTGGGGCTGCTGGACCAGAGTTTGAAGAGGTCATGTGGGTTCATTCGTTACCGTCCTTTTCTTTCTGCAGGTCTCGTGTTTCGGTCACCAAGACCACTTGCACGATGCCGTAGAGGGCCAAGAGCAAAATGACGACCAGAATCAGGTGGGCCATGTCACTTCTCCAAAAGGGCAGAGGGCAGTTTTATGCCCTCTGGAGTGAGTTATTTTGCTTGTTCGCCTTCAAGGTCATTCAAGGGCTTAAATGGTTCTGGGGTGTCATCGAACAGCACCAGTTGCGGCACCCATTCCTTCTCGCGGAGCTGCTGGGCATACTCCATGAATTTCGTGATCATGTCTTTTCGGGTGGAAAGGTTGCTGATCACTTCGTAGATGCCCGGGCAGTGGAACTCTGCTTCTTTGGCGAGATCGACCACCATGTCTTTTGGGTGGCCTTTCAAGAATTCCTCGGTGAGCTCCCAGTGCTTTCGCATTTCGGTTTCCACCCCGAGCTGACTGGCGATCAGATTTGCCAGTGGGCTGGGACGATTCTTCGGATTGTGGGTTGGCACATCCCCGAATTGACTGGCCACCAACATTGAGAGGACCTGGAGGAGGGTGGTTTCAGAGAGTTGAAGCAGAAGCTGGTAAAGCTCATGGGGCCTCAGTTCTTTGCCTGAGAGCAAAAGCATGTGGTCAGTGTGTTCTTTGGAATAGTATTCCCGGAAGTGGGGTTGGAAGATGGGGGTTTCCTGCACTGTGGTGAGCTGGATCATGGCAGCTTCGAAGGCTTTTTTCTCTGGGTCTGGGACGGAATTGATGTAATCACGGTGGATGTGAATCTCATGCTCTCCGGCAAGCCCCATGATGGTCAGCACCAAACCAATTCTCAGATCGTTTTTGATGGCCCTCCGGAGGTGCAGCAGCCTGAAGCGGTGGGTGTCCAGCAGAACCCCTTGGGTGATCCCGCGTTCAGTGGAGTTGGCGCTCTCGGGCTCGGGGTACTTTGCGACCCTCTGGGCTTTTTCTTTGGCTTTCACTTCCTTGCGTCTGGCCACCCTGTTCAACTCTCGGACCTGCCCGGTCGATGGCATCAACTGAAGCACAAACCCGCAGAGTTCTTTGTGCTCTTCGCCGACGGTCATGTATTCTTCCCGGTCATCCCAGTTGGAAGGCCAGTGGCTGTTGTCGTTTTGAATCACCTCTACCCAAGGAAATTGACCTTCTTGCCTGAGACGCAGACCCTGTTCTCTCAGGGCCTCAATTTGCAGTTCCAGAGCTTTCTGTTTGTTGGTGAAGTATTCCGGCACATCTCCGAACAGATCCTTGTGGGTTTGCAGTTTGCTGGCTGCCACATCGAACCGTGCGTACTCCACCAAGAACTGGCCTTTCTGCAGGAAATTGATGATGTGCTTGGGGTCCCAGTGGTAATTTTTCAGGATCTCTATTTGAAGGGCTGCAGAGTGGGCCAGTGAAATGGCTTCTGCCTGTCCGAGGGTGATTTTTCTTTCCTCAAGGTGTTGTTTGACTTCTGCGCAGAGGTGTTTCGAGATCCTCACCCGGCTGGCCACCAGTTTGGGTTTGTACCCAAACTTCCGGGCGATTTCATCCACGGTGTCGCCCAGATCCACCATCTGCGCAAAAGCGTTGGCCTCTTCAAGAGGGGTCATGTTCCTGCGCTGGACGTTCTCGGCAGTGGCAATTTCAAGGGCTTCCAGATCGGTCAGGGGTTTCACCAGAACCGGCACCGGGAAATCTACAGGGATCCGGCCAGAGGCAACCAAGGTATTCACTGCCCTCCAGCGTCGCCCTCCAGCAATGATCTCGATCTGCTCGCCAACAGGGCGACCCACAAGGTTCTGTTGCACTCCGTGGGCTGCAATGCTCTCTGCGAGCTCCTGAATGGAGCTTTCCTCGAAGTGCTTTCGAGGGTTGAGGGGAGAAGGAAAGGTGGTGTTGAAGGGGACCTTCTGGTATTCCCCTTCGCTGGGTGCTGTTGGAACTGGAGCGTGTTCAATGGGTGGGGCAGCTTCAGCCTTGGTGCGTTTCTTGCTGGGTTTCTCTGTGGTTCCTGTCATGCGGTGGTGCTCCTTTCGATGGGGTTGAGTTCTTGTACGGGTACCCATGTGCCTCTGACTTTCCCTCTGGGCCATTCACACCACCAGAACATCCCGGCCTCACCGCGCTCTTTGACGGTCAGGATGTTGTGTTCCCACTTCCACCAGACCTGCATGCCCAAGTGGATTTCGGGCAGCGGTCTGGTGGGCTCGGGTTCGACTGGTGTTTCGAAGAGGGGCAGTAGGGCAGGCTGGTTGTTCAGCTTGCCGGACTTGGCCATTTCAGTGGTTCGCCCGGTTGTCTCTGCCGGTGATCTCGAATTTCAGGCCTGCGCTCATCCGACTGGCCAGAGCTCCAGCCTGCAACAGCCGTTCTTGCTCCACCTCTTTGAGGAGGGCAGGGTTGCCATTGGCGGCTTTCAGTTTTTCGTGATCGACTGGAGTGAGGCGCAAGGCTGTCGCCCCGGGCCTTTGTTGGCTGGTGAAGATGCTTCCCCTTCTGTTGTTCAGTCGGGTTTCCAGGGCATCAAAGAACCATTCGTAGGTGTATGCCGTCGGATTGATTTTCTCCAGATCATCGAACAGGATCAGGTCTGGAGTCACCAAGTCTGGCCACTCTGCGTTTCCCAGAGCGGCTTGCTGCATCTGGCTTTTCAGGGCTTTCGCACTGAAGTACCTGCAAACGTGGGTTTCGCAGATTTCTTGCGCTATGGCGACACCCAGATGGGTTTTCCCTGTTCCCGGTGTCCCATAGAGGTATAAGGATCCGCTGCCTTTTTGCCCGAGGGGCTGGTAACAGGTGATCCCGTTTGGCCGGATGGATTGCAGGGCTGCCCTGTTTGCCTCTGTGACTTGCAGGCTGGCCCAGGTGTACTGCCTGTACTCCACGGGCAGGCTGGAGAGGAAATCAGACTTTGCGGTCTTCAGCAAATCCCTTTTTCGGAGGTCCTGTTTCCGGCTTGGCCACAAAACAGTTCTGAGTTGGTGGTCATACTGGCTTTCATTGCTCAGGCAGCACAGGCAGTTATGAGCGATGTTGTCCCAACGGGTGTAATCGTAACCTGCTTGCGCTGGCGCACCGCAGATGGGGCAAGGGGGGAGGGAAGGGTCTTGGGATTGAACGGGCGTGGACTGTCCACCTCCAAATGTCCAACCAGCTCCAAGAAGTTCACGACTCAATTTCTGGGTCATCAGTAGTCATACCACCCTTCTGATTTGGTGTTGGACTGGGGTGCTGACTGGATGCCTTGTTTGACTTCTGCATCCAGCAGGTCGCACAGGCGGTATTTCGGATCTTTGGATCCGGCACTTTCCCAATCGGTCTTGGCTTGTTCTCGCAGTTCGATCACCCGGTCGATGGGCAGGTCAAGCCACTTTTGGCGTGGCACTTTGGCAACCATGCCTTGGTACTTGTTGAACAGCGCCCACCCGAAGGCAGTTCCGAGGATGCCTTTGACTTGGCTGCGGTTTTTTTCCAGCGGATCCGGAATCGGTTTTGGCGGGCGGCCGCCCCCGGAACTTTTTGAACTGCGTTGGTCGTTTCCCTTCACTGACTTGGAAGTCCTCTTTTTTCCAGAACGGGGTTTGAAGGGGTTTCCGGTGTTCTGACCCACGGGTGAGATTTCAGGATTCAGTACGTATTTATTTATTTCTTTAGAAGTTTCTTTAAATACTTTCTTTAGGCCTGAAAAAACACAGTTCTGGAAGGTGTTTAAGGTCTGTGAGGGGTCTAAATTTTTGACTGCTGAGGGTCTAAATTTTAGACCCCACCCGTCTAAATTTTTGACCCCCTTGCGTTTTTTGCTGACCGTCAAAAATTTAGACCCCTCTGGATCGAAGTAGTTGACGTTCGGCGTGTAACTGTAAGGGCCTTTCCCATCCGGGTTCTCACTGGCTTGAATCAGGGTGCCCCTCTGGACTCCAGCACTGCACCCATTCAGCACCGATTGCTTTGACAACCCAGTGAGTTTCATCAACTCCGGCACGGTGAGCTTCACAGCTTCCCGGTGCCACCCGAAGGTTTCCCGGATGACCGCTAAAGTGATCTTCAGCTCTGCTTCTTTCATGAACGGGACCAGCTCGAAGAACTTGTTTGGAGTCTGGGTGTAGTTGGGAGGCTCAAACCCTTTAAAAGCTGTCACGAGCCACCTCCAAGCAAGGGAGGCTGCTTCTCCTCTGATTGCTTCTTGCGCTTCGATTTAGGCCCAGTAGAGCCTTCAGCGGGGAGGCCGGGGAGCGCTTCCCACATCTGCTCACTCTGGGGACTGGGAAGGGTTTTGACGTTGAACACATGTTCCTTTTCCAGTTCGGCATCAGAGAGCTTTTTCAAGCCACTCTGGTAGTTGTCCCACCCCACTGAACCTTTGGCCCAGTGCTCATCACGAAAAGCCTTGGCTTCCAGAATTTCCCTGATCCACTTTTCCCTGTGGGGGTTGGGTGTTTCAGAAATCAGAATCCAATGCATGCCTTTCATTGCGCTGTAGCCAGCGTCCTGTGTGTACCACCGGATGCCTGCATGCTCAGCACAGATCTGCACTTCTTTCGGGCTGGGACCCTTCTTCGATTCATCTGCTGGGGCTTTACGGCCCAGCAGCAGTTTCCTCATCCCGTGATCGAAGGTTGCACGGAGGTAAAGTCCCCGTGCAACCGTGACATCTTGGGATTTTTCTTCTGTCTTGGCCTGCGTGAACAACTGCTCCAGCACTTCTTTGAGGGTGCCCATCAATCTGCTGCCTCTGTGCTGGCCAAGTCCTGAATCACAACCTCGATGTAGTTCTCAGGGATGGGATTCAGGTAAGCAAACTCTTTGTAGAGGGCCAGAGCCGCAGCGTTGTAGGCAATGGCTGCAAGCAGAGGGTGAGGGTACGTCCCTACCCGGATTTGTTTGTCCCCCTCATGAATTTTGGCTTCAAACTCCTTGGGGCCACGCATCGTGACACCCTTGAAGCCTGACTTGTTGCAAGTGAAAGGTTTGCGGTTCCGGTTGTTTTCTGCCTTGGTTGCAGAACGCAAATTCTGCACCCTGTTGTCCAACTTGTTGCCATTGATGTGATCAATGAACAACCCGCCATCTTCATCTCTGATCAGGTGGTGAAGGGTGATCCATCTGGAGAACACCCCATCTTGAATCTTGGTGCAGGCATACCCGCTTTTGCTCAGGTACCACTTGTGGACTTGCAGGCGATCAAGCCACTCAGAATCCACAAGTGTGACCTTGCCAGCACCTCGTTTGCCATGCAAGGGAAGCTCTGGCATGCATTCACTCCTTAAGCCCAAAGGCTGGGTTGACCAGTGCTGCGCAACTCTCCATTCACCAGTTCAACCACTGGCATTGGAATGGGAAGGCGGTTGCTGACGCCCACGAAGACCAATGTGTGCTTTGACCGGGTGAGTGCAACAAACTCGATGCACTGTTCTGCCTGCATTGCCGTGGTGGTTTTGGCTTTCGGATGAGGCATCAGGCCGGGTTTCAAGATGAACACCCGATTCGCCTCCAAGCCTTTCGCTTTGTGGACGGTGCTGAGCACCACTCCAGCTCTGGAATCCGAAAACAGGCTCTCAATGTACCGGGTGTAGTCCTGCAGACTGAGGTGCTCCCTCTGGCTGGCGATGATCTTCAGCACATCGATCTTGTCTGACAGTTCTTCAATCAACTCGTCTTTTTCGTCCTCAGGGATTCGCCTCCGGTCAATCAACTGGATTTGTGAATCTTCGTAATTGTTGAGGGCCTGATAGAACTGGCTGATGGACCAATAGGGGTTTCTGGCTTTTTCCCATGCCCGTTCAGCCATGCTGACCAGCCCTTTACCGATGTCGGCCCCCCGGATGCGTGCCGGAATCCCTGCCCGGATCAGCTCGAAGATGTTCTCCACCAGTGGAGCAGTCATCCTGCAGAGCACCAGGTCTTCATCTCTGACCATCCTGCTGAGGGGCATGTTTTCTGGGACAGCCCCGAGGATTCCAGTGGCTGCATTGGGGGAAGGTTCAATGGTGGGGTCAAGCTGCTTTGCCAACTGGATGTGTGACGTTGGGCACCTGTAGCAGATTGAGAGGGGCATCTCTGTGGCTTGCAGGCGTTCTTTCAGGTTGTCCATGCTGCGGTGGTCTGCACCAGCAAACCCGTAGATGGCCTGCATCCGGTCACCGACCACCAGCATCCGACCACCTGGGGCAAGTGCTCCCAATGCCACCTCTACTTGTGCTTTATTGAGGTCTTGGGCCTCATCCACAAAGATCCACCTGTACTGCTGTCTGGGGCGCAATTGGTGTTTTGCTGGCAGCCAGACCATGTCGTCAAAGCTGTACACCCCTTGCTCATCCACGTAACGCTCTCCGAAGCGCATCACCTGCCGAGCAAGGTCCCGCAGGGTTTCAGCAAACTGCGGGGGGTACTCCACCTGATAGGAGCGGGTGAGGTGCTTGAATTCCTCTGGGCTTCCCAGCTCGCAGAGGGTGAGCATCGCGAATCGAACGATGCTCTGCAGGGGGTCAAAGAGCTCATCTGCACCTTCCACGCTGGGGTTCTGCTGCTGAAATCGATCCACCAGCGACTTGCAGATGTCCTTGTACTTGCTTTTCTGCGGTTGCTTCCTGCCGATTTCTGGGTAAGCCAGTTTCAGGGCTTCAAGGCCCAGAGAGTGAATGGTTCGGGCTTCCATGCGATTCCCGAGCCGGGTTTTCAGTTCGCTGGCAATGTGTGCGTTGAAGGCCAGAAAGATGGAGTCAGGGGTTTGGAGAAGCTTGGAGGCCTCCACCAGCGTGGTGGTCTTGCCGCTTCCGGCAGTGGCGGACACGATGCCGTGTCCGCTGCCGTTTTTGATCCATTCGAAGATGGCTGCTTGGTATTTGCTTGGAATGATCATTCAACACCTCAGATGGGGAGATCCGAAAGCCAGTCTTGGTACTGGGCTTTCAGCGCTTCGGGGTCTTTCTCTTTGCTGAGTCGGTCCAGAATGGTTTGAAGTTCCGATTCACTGAACCCCTTGGAGGTGGTGACCCCTTTGGCGCTGTCCCGGTTGGCGAGGAAGGCCATGAAGCTGAGTCGCTTTGAGCGGTCCTCTTCGGTTTCCTGCTGGGGAAACTTGAACCGGCTGTGCAGGTGGCCCATGATCTTGCCGACCAGAGGCGAGGTCTTCTCTGGAGAAGGCGTTGTGGCTGTGGGTTGCTGGTGCTGAATGGGGTTGGCTTTCGCGTGGTTGTACACCTGCGTCCCTTCAGAGATGGTCAGTTCACCGAGGGCTTTGATTTCTCGCCCGACCAGGTCACTGGCCAGTTTCAGTGGCCAGATGTAGCCAAACTTTTCAAGGTTGTCTCCCAGTCGCCCAGCTGCCTCGGCACTGAGGGTTTTTTCTTTGGGGGTAGAGGGAGGCACAATTTCCATGCCCCCCTCTTCGTCAATCACAACGTCCGCGCCCATTTCCTCGGGGGTGTAGAGGCCATCGATGATGTCAGGGAAAGTCACTCTGGCGCAGGCGGCCACCGCGCGCCATTTGTACATCACAGTCGGCTGGCGCTTGTAGTTGTCTTTGTTGGCCAACCCCATGTTTTGTGCTTCTTTGGTCCCAAAACGCTCAGTGTGTGGGCTGCGGTCAGAGCGTTTCATGGTGCAGGCCACAAAATCCGGGCCGATTTCAAACTTGATGTCTTCCAGTTTTCCGCTGCGGTTGATCAATGAGAGCATCAACTGGGGGCTGACTGTCGGCTTGCCCTGAATCACGTTGATTCCAGAGAGGGCTTGCAAGGGCTGCAAGCCAAGCTCCAGCCCTTTGCAGATGATCACGATGACTTGCTCAGGGCTCTGAAAGGCAGGGGGAAGCATTCGGCTGCGGATGAAGGTCTCTGCCATGTTGGCAAGGTTCTTGAAGTGCTCTGGGTTGAACACATCAATGGTGTTGCGGTGAATCACTGGGGGTCCTCCTTGGTGTGGACCTGTACGGAAGGCAGGTCCGGGAATTGCTGGCTGATTTCCCAGCACCGCCGTTTAAAGGCTTCTTGGGGTGAAATCTTCAAGAATTCAGCCATGCGGATGCACTGGTAAAGGAAGGTTTCTGTTCGCCGGTCACTGGGGGTCATGAAGGAAGGCCCTTCCGGGCTCTGGCCCTCATGACGGTTGCGAGGTGATGGCGGTAAATGCGTACTGTGGGGTCCGTGTAGCTGTAGATCGGTTCCTCTGGGGCCATGGCCCACCACTGTTCCTCTTGAAGGGCTCTGAGGCGCAGGGTTTTGGCGTGAAGAACAATGGCCACCAGCAGTCCAGCCAGAATGAGGAGAGCAATCCAGATCATCGGTTCCTCCGTGTTTCAATGTCCCGAAGAAGCAACTGGGCTTGAAGGTGTTCCCACTCCACTTGGGCGATGTCCAAATCCCTTTTGGCGAGGCGAACTGCTTCTGCTGCTTTTTCGTAAGGCCTCAAGTTTTTTTCCACGTCGCTGATTGCCCTCAGCTCTTGCCAGATTTTCTTTTCTGCCTCGATGGCATTGGCATGGGCTAGAATGGCGTTTCTCAGAACCATGTGAGCGGCATTCAAGTGCTGCGCGAGGATCATGATGCAGTCCTCAATTTCTCGATGCGCTTCAAGGTTTGAGGGCTCAACGTCCGTTCGCTGATGGGGTAGCCCAGAAGTTGCTTCAGGTAAATGTGCAAAGCGATTTGCTTGGCATCCAAACCGGCGTATCGTCTGAGTTCCTCGAAGGTGTCCAGCATCTGTTGGGCGATCTCCGGTGTGAGCGGAGGGTGTTGCACGGTTGGAGGCTCCGTGCTAGCCTTTTGGTGAGTCTCAACAGCTTTCTTCACAACTACAGTCCTTTCTTAACCCCCGTAGCAGCGGGGGTTTTGTCTTTCTCTTGGAAGTTGCGTAGTTCATCGACAGTGATTTGCCTGCCCACCAGGGCACTGAAGCGGACCCAGTCGGAAAGATCTCTGGGATCGAACTTCCAGCCGTTGCCCACCTTGATGCCGGGCAGGAGTCGTGCCCCTGCCAGCCGGTAGACTTCCTGTGTGCCGATGTCGAGGAATTCAGCAGCTTCTCGCACCCCAAGGGGTTTGATGGGTTGGGATTTCTCTAAAGCGGCTTTCAGTTGTGGAAGGGCGTCGATCAAGGTGGCCAGTCCAGGGATTTCTATGCTCAGACCGGACATGTGTTTTGCTCCGGGGCAGGGGAGAGGGGAGCGTCTGCGCAAATCTCATAAAAGACTTCGTGCACAGGGCGTTCCAATCTGCTGGCCAGAGCGGTGGCCAGTCGCAACATGAGCTGTACAGAGTCCTGTACGGTGGGTCGGCGTTCCAGCACATAAATGTGGTTGGTGCCGACATTGGCGGCTTTGGACAGTTGGTCTGCGGTGAGGTTCGCAGCCATTCTCAAATGGTTCAGTTGCTGCATATTTCCTCCTGATAATGGACATTCGAAAAATATTATTCCGTTGTAATAATTTGAAGTCTTAAAAAACGGGAAGTATCACCCTTCCCGTTCATTCCGCGTCACGCTTGCTCAACCACACAGATTTTTCTGGAATCTTCCTTGTGTCGTGCCATACTCATTTCTATTCGGCTGTCAAACAACTCCGCCGTTGTTGCTCCCGTTGGGAACTCCTCAGGCCTGATCATCGTATCATTACAACGGAATAATTTCAAGTATGATTATTCCGTCATGATAGTGTGTAGATACGCGCGCAGTCCGCATCACATCGAGGTAACTATGGCGACACAAAAAATTTCTTTCGGTGAACAGTTTTCAGACTGGCGCCTCCGCCCCCCAACAGGGGAGGGGAAAATCAGCCAATCTGAAGTTGCCAAAAGAACCGGTTTGTCCCAGGGCTACATCTCAAAACTTGAAAATGGCTACACAGACCCCGCAAGCATCGAAATAGACGACGTTCTTAAAATCCTTAAAGTTTTTGGGATCACCCTGAAGGACTTTGTAGAGGCCATGTCGGAGGAATCACGCGCGCGCTTCGAGTCGAAACGTCTCGTGATCGAATCCTTGACCAGCCCCAAAGAAAACCCCACCAGAGGAAACGCAATTCCAGCCAGTGATGTCAGCCTTCACCATGTCTATCCCTTGAAGGTGGCTGACCAGCCCAAAGAAGGACTTGAATTGCCTTACCCCATCATCCTGACACCTGCCCAGCACCGCCCCCGAATGCTGGTCTTGCAGATGGCTGGAGATGAAATGCGATCACTGGCGGACAACAGCATCCGCAATGATGACATTTTTCTGGTGGACCTCGACGAGCAGACCCCAACACCTGACAGCATTTTTGTCCTGAAATCGGGAAAGAATGTGTATGTAAGGCGTTGCGTGAAAACCGCAACAGGCGACTTCTGGATGGTGGCAGACAACAATTCCCCTGAACACCTGCCCATTCCAATCAAAGACGCCAGAGTGATTGGTCGTGCTTACCTTCTGCTCCCCAACAAACCCCTTTAAGGAGGCCGCAACGTGCACAGATTTGGATTCAGTGGTTTTATTCCCAAAGGATACGCTAAAACAGTAATCGAGCTGGACTATTCTGGTGTTGCCAATGCCAGCGAGCCATACTACCCTGACGAGACCCCGCCACCCACCAAAAGCCTCAAGGTGATGCATGCAGCCGTCAGACCGGGAACACAATTGTTCTTCGTGTATGGGCACAGCATGGAGATGCCTTCCCCTGCTGCCATTACTCATGGAAGCACTGTTTTTGTGGACCCAAATGATGATGAGCCAAGGCATGGCAGGGTGTATGCATTTGAGTTACCTGATGGCAGTATTTGCGTGAAACGAGTCTGGGTGGATGAAACCTGTGACCGCCCCTACCTTTACAGCGACAACCCTGACCAAAAAGCATATGCCCCTTTTTCACTGCCTGAAGACTCCAAAACTCTGGGCAGGGTGTATGCCGTTCAGACCCGGAGTGGATTCCGACTGATTCCATAACGCAGGTGCATCATGCCAAAAAAAGAAGCTGGTCCACCAGAGCGTCGTGCCCTGGGGAGTGTTTACTATTCCGCTGCGCATGACTCATGGTGTGCAGAAATCAACCTCGGTCTTGATTCCAGAGGCAAACGGAAAACAATCAAACGGTATTTTAAGGGTTCCGAGAAAGACCGGAAAGTCCAAAAGAAAGCAGAAGCCAAACTGGCTGAGTTGATCGCCGACAGTGGTCGGGGCGCCCTGGTGAACCCACAATCCATTACCGTGGCGGAATGGCTGGACCAACACCTGAAAAGGTGGAATTCCAAGCTGGCCAACACCAGTAAAAAAGAGAATGACCGGCTGGCCAGAATCATCACAGAGAAGATTGGGCGGATCCAACTTCAGGCAATCCAGCCTTATCACATACAGCAGGTGATTGATGACAGTGAGAAATTTGCTCACAGATCACGCATGAAAATCCTGCAACTGCTGCGCCGAGCGTTCGCAGAGGCAGTCAGCTTGGAGGTGATCAGCAAGAACCCTGCTGCAAACATCCGTGCTCCCAGAGCACCCAGAGCTGAGGGCAAAACCGGGATCGCTTGGACCCGTGAAGAAGTACAAAAGTTTCTTGAGGTGGCACGTGAATACCGTTTGTACCCCCTGTATTGTTTGGCCTTCAGCATCGGTGCCCGCATTGGGGAAATACAAGCTCTGAAGATCGATGATCTGAACCTGCAAGATGGAACCCTGAACATTCAGCGCAGCGTATCCGGACGGGATGACAAGACGTATCCCTTGCAGATTTCTGGTGGTAAGACCGAAGCTGCAAGGCGGAAAGTCAGGTTGCCAGAGGATGTAAAGCCCATTCTGGCGGCATGGCTGTTTAGACTGGAAGAGGACCGCAAGGCTGCCGGCCCGCAGTGGAATGAAGAGGGTTGGCTGTTTCCATCAATGAACGGCAAGCTTCTCAGGTACATTCCTTTCTGGCAGAACTTTCAGATTGTCCTGAAACGCTCTGGAATCAGGACGGGCACAATACACGACATGCGCCGCACGTTCATCACTCTGGCCATCCGTTCAGGGGTGCTGCCGGAAGTTGTGGCGAAAATCGTGGGACACTCCAGTGTTCGAATCACCTTGGAGGAATACAGGCGGGTTCAAGATGACGAACTGGAAAATGCAGCCGTGACCTTGACTGGTCTTTTGGGGTAGTCCCGTTTATGCATGTTTGAATCTCAAATCGCAAGTTAGTCACTACACTGTCACTACAAAGCAAAAACCCCATCTTTCGATGGGGCGTTTTTTTGGCGGAGAGAGCGGGATTCGAACCCGCGATAGGTGTTACCCTATACACGCTTTCCAGGCGTGCTCCTTCAACCACTCGGACACCTCTCCCTGGGAATGTTGCCTGAGCTGAACTCAGGAACGGAATAGATTGTATCACTTTTTTTGGAAAATGCTAGAGGGTATCTCCCGGGACATTTCGCCCGTTTTTAATATATATTTTTAATGCATATTCAAGGAGGCACCACATGCTGACCACTTCCCAACTGCAAATCATCAAAGCCACCGTTCCAGTGCTGAAACTGCACGGTGCAACCATCACCAGCCACTTCTACAAAAGGATGTTTGCACAGCATCCAGAGCTGCAAAACGTCTTCAACCTGACCCACCAGAAGACCGGAGCCCAATCCCGCAGCCTTGCCGCTTCTGTGCTGGCTTACGCCGAATACCTGGACCAGCCCGAGTTCCTCTCTGGCATGGTGACCCGCATTGCCCACAAGCATGCCAGTCTGGATGTTCTGGCAGAACACTACCCCATCGTCGGAGAGAACCTGCTGGCGGCCATTCAGGAGGTCCTTGGCGACGCTGCCACCCCCGAGATCATCGAGGCGTGGGGCGTGGCTTACGGCATCCTTGCCAACATCATGATCGGCGTCGAGAACAACCTGTACCAGACCGCTTCATGGGAAGGATTCAAAGCTTTCAAAGTGGTTCAAAAGGTTCAGGAAAGCGCACAGATTGTGTCGCTGTACCTGCAACCCGCAGATGGTGCACCTCTGGCCCCCTTCAAGCCCGGCCAGTACGTCAGTGTCCGCATGAAGACCCCAGAGATGCCCTACACCCAGATTCGACAGTACAGCCTCTCTGACCGTCCCAACAGCCAGACCCTCAGGATCAGCGTCAAGCGGGAATTGGCTCCACAGGCAGATCCCACCCTGGAGGCAGGTTTGCTGTCCAACCTCCTGCATGACCACATCCAGACTGGCGATGTGCTGGAGGTCCATGCTCCCATGGGAGACTTTGTGCTGCAAGAAAGGGGCCGTCCGGTGGTGTTGCTGGCCGGAGGGGTGGGCATCACCCCCTTGCTCAGCATGGCGAAAGCTGCCCGAGAAGTTCCCGTTGCTTTGCTGCAATTCGTTCAGAAGAAAGCAGACCATGCTTTCCGTCAGGAATTGCAGGACCTGCAACAGCAGAACAGCAACGTCAAAGTGGTCACCTTCTACACCGAAACCACTTCAGAAGATGTGCGAGGCTTGGATTTTGACGAACAGGGCCTGATCACCCGTGAAAAACTGCTGAAACATGTCTCTCAGGATGCTGACTTCTACTATTGTGGTCCCTCTGGTTTCATGCAGGCTGTTGAGAATTTGCTGGACGATTTGCAAGTTGCGCCACAAAACCGCTTCTTTGAAGCCTTTGGACCGACACAAGATTTCAAAGTGGATGCCCAGAGGGCTGTTCATCCCTGAGACAACCCACTTTAAATTTGATACTGTGAAGCATCACCTGGAAGGGGTGGTGCTTCTCTATGCAAGTGACCCGATTTACCGACCTGAGTTTGCGCCTGCTGATGCACCTGATGCAAAGCCCCGAACAGAGCAGAACCACCGTGCAGGAAGTGGCTGTTCGCTTCAATGTGCCTTACAACCACCTCAACAAAGTCGCCCACGGCCTGTCCAAAATGGGCATCATTCGGGGCAGCAAAGGCAAAAACGGTGGCATCCGTCTGGCCCGAGACCCCGCTGAAATCCGCCTCGGGGATCTGGTGCGCCAGACCGAACCGCAATCGGACATCATCGATTGCAGTGTGGGTCCCTGCCCCTTGATGGGCAACTGCAAATTGAAATGTGTCTTGCTGGAAGCCAGAGACGCCTTTTACGCCAAGCTCAACGAGTACACGCTGGCAGATGTGGCTGCCCAGCCGTTCATGCAGCTTGAAGTCGGCTGATGGATTTGCAGGATAGGGCAAAGTCAAGTTGCTGATCTTGGTAGTGTTGATGTCAAAAGCTATCAGCCGTCAGCTCTGGTGGGCTTTTCACTGAACGCTGATGGCTGATTGCTGAACGCTTTTACACCACTGAACAGTTTTCAGGGTCTTTCATGGGTATGCTTGAAGGACATCCCGCTGCACATGTTCAGGAGGTTCTTCATGGCATCTTCTTTTTCCCCCAACTTCACCGAAACGGTTTCCATCGGTCGTGGAGCCACCGTCACCCGCCTCGGACTGGGTGCTTCCGTTCAGGGAGGGCTTTTCCGGCCTGTCTCAGCAGAAGAGGCCAGAGCGGTGTTTCAGGCTGCTCTGGATGCAGGCATCCGTTTTTTTGACACGGCCCCCTGGTACGGGTTTGGCGAATCGGAATTCCGACTGGGTGAATTTCTGCAAGGAAAGCCAGAGTTCACGGTGTCCAGCAAAGTGGGTCGCCTGTTGCGCGAAGGCATCCCTCCCCATCCCACCCAGCTCGGGGCAGATGGAGAACGGGTGTTCAAAACCAGCCTGTCCCTGAACGTGGTCTACGATTTCACTTATGACGGTGTGATGCGGTCTTTTGAGGAAACCCTAGACCGCATGCAACTGGACCACCTGGACATGGTTTTCATCCATGATCCAGATGCTGTGGGTGTCACCGCTCCAGAGCTTCTGAAAGGGGCCTATCCTGCCCTTGCCGAATTACGTGAACAGGGAAGGGTCAAGGCCATTGGTGCAGGCATGAACCAGTGGGAAATGCCTCTGGAACTCCTGCAGAATGCAGATTTTGATGTGTTCCTGCTGGCCGGACGCTACACCTTGCTGGAACAACACAGCATGCCCTTGCTGCAAAAATGTCTGGAAACCGGAGCCAAAATTGTGGTGGGAGGGGTCTTCAACAGTGGACTGCTGGCCAACCCCAAACCGGATGCCAAATACAACTACAGTCAGGCCCCAGAGTTGATGTTGCAGCGTGCCCTTGCCATCAAGGACGTGTGCGACGAATACGACATTTCCATCAAGGCGGCGGCCATGCAGTTTCCTCTGGCCCATCCTGCGGTGGCCTCGGTGCTGCTTGGGGTCAGGAATCTCGAGCAACTGCACAGCAACCTGCAAGATTACCAGACCCACATCCCTACAGATTTCTGGACCGACCTGCAAAAGCACGGTTTGCTGCCAGAGGATTTTGCCCACCTGCCTTCACAGGACTGAAGCCCAGTCAGGAATCCAGCAGGTTCAGATCCGGGTCCATTTCTTCCAGAGACTGCTGAATGGCCCACAGAATGGTGGTTTCTTCTCTGGAGTGCTCCAGACTGAGGTAGGCAGGATCAGGCCGGATGCCCACCCGCATCAGGTCCAGACGGTCGCTGTCCCAGCAGGCCCCGATGGTGATGTGATCGGTGGGTTTTCCGGTGGTGTGGTGCTGCACGGCATACTGCAACTGCTCAAATTGCAGGTCTGTGCAATCGAAATACACGCCCCGCAGTTTCACCATGAAACGGGCGGCTTCTGGTCCATGCTCCAGATCCCAATCGTCGTTTTTGCGTCTGGAGTCGTGAAACAGACTGAACAATTCCAGCACCACAGGATCGGCGGTGCTGTGACGGGCAAGCCTCTTGCCAATCCTGCCCACCCTCGCCCAGTGTGAGGGGCCATGCAGGGAGTCCAGAGGCAATTCAAACTGTTCCAGAATAAAACGGTGAAGCTCAGGGAAGTGGAGGGAAAGCTGCATGTTCTCAGGGTACATAGGCCTTCCGTGCAGTGCAAATCTGTTTCGGGAGGCTGGGAATTTCGCCTCCTTCAGTGTCACCCTTCTGTTGCTCTGGTGTTGCTGGACCTGACCAGTGGAGCCCTTTTGCGGTAGGTCAGGGTTCGCCAGAGCCATTCCAGCGGTCCATGTTGAAACCTTTGCATCCAGAAACCCGAGAACTGAATTTGAAACACCCAGATCAGGAGCACCATCCCGAGTTGTTGCAGCCTGTTCACCTGACCAAACAGGTCAAGACCGTAAAAGATCAGGTTGGCAAGTACACTTTGCCCAATGTAATTGCTGAGTGCCATCTGCCCTACAAGGGCCAGCCTGTTCTGAAGCCTGCTCCACAGACCGGATTGAATCCACAACATCACCACCCCCAGGTATCCGCAGGCCATCAGGGGGGTGTACACCTGACTGATGGTTTTCGCTGTGAATAGGCTGTAGGTCACCTCCCAGTCATTGAGGTGCTGCAAGAACAAGGCCACCAGAGAAAGGGGAAGTCCGATTCCCAGTCCCCAGCCTGCCATGTTCAGGTACACCCTCCTGGACGCTTTGCCTGTGATGATGCCCCAGTTGTACAGGGCCATGCCGACCAGCATCATGCCAAAGGCTCTGGCGAACCCATCGGTGAGCACCAGCAGTCCAAAGAGGTCTTCTGCTCTGGAGGGAGAGGAGGAGGCATCCAGAGTGAGCCTTCGGGAAAGCTGCTGACCATAGGTGCCCTGAAAAGCACGGATGTCTTGCTGGATTTTGGAGGCCGGAGGGTTCCAGAGCTGTTCCAGCTTTTGCATTTCTGTGGGTGTGAAGGTCTGGAGGGTTTGCTGACTTTGCAGGTTCAAAACGACAGGGGAGAAGAACACCAGCAATCCGGCGACCAGTTGCCCCCGGGCAGGCATTCTGCGGAAGAAAAACAACACGAAGGAACACAGCGCATAAACCAGCAGGATGTCACCCTCCCACAAAAAAACCATGTGCAGGATGCCAAACAGCAACAACCAGCCATTTCGGGTGTAATGCACTCTGGCCGGAGGCTGGCCTTTCTGTTCGAGTTTCTGAATCAGCAAGAGCATGCTGGCTCCAAACAACATGGAAAACAGGGCCATGAATTTCTGATCGGCCAGCACGTACATCAATCCGAACACCATCTGGTTCCAGAGGTTCTGCCCTCCGTAAACGTTTGGGTTGTAATAGGCTTCGATGGGCATGGAAAAACTGGTGATGTTCATCAGGAGGATGCCCAGCAGGGCAAATCCCCTCAGGGTGTCAATGGCAGTGATGCGGTTTTGCATGTCATCTCCGGGTGGGGTGGGAAATCCATGCCTGCACCATTTCAGGCAGGCGGTCACGTCTGGTGCTGGGTAAACCCAATCCCACCAGCACATCACCGCCGTAGGACAGAGCCAGCACTGCAAAAGCGATCTGGTTTGCCTGTTCAGGTGAAAGCTCTGGATGCTGGGTGTGCAGTTCCTCTGAAATCAACTGGCTGTACAGTGTGTTGATGTCCAGCAAAAAAGCCTGCAGATCGGGTGATTTTTCGCTGCTTTTGACCAGTTCGGTCAGGATCCGGTTGGTGGGGTCGGTGTCTGCTGGGAAAAACGCTTGCAGCAGGGCAGGCCAGCGTTGCTCTGGAGGCAGTGCATTTTGCAATTCTGCCACCCCCGCTCTGGCCCTCTGCATCAGGCGTTCGGTCAGTAGGCGCAGCATGGCGTCTTTTTTTCCAATGTAATGGTGGATGGTGCCCAGATTGACCTTTGCCACCTCCGCAGTGCGTTGCAGGGTGGCTTTTTCCAGTCCTTGCTCCAGAATGCAACGTTCAAAAGCGTCCAGAATTTCCTCTTTGCGAATGTGGCTCAGGTCTTTGCGTCCCATGGCACCCCCTAAATAGTTTATAAGCCTTATTAAACTATCTGGCCCACATCCTGTCAATAGATAGGTTGAGTTTATAATCTATTTTTGTGGTCGGAAATCGATCGCTGGACGCTTCAACCTTTGATGTACACCTGAAATGTCCCCACGTGCTCAAAGCCCAGACGCTGGTACACCTGAAAGCCTTCAGCCGTGGACATCAGCACCCCCACCCTGTGCCCGAGGTCAAAAGCATCCTGCAAAGATTTGAGGGTGATCTGCTGTCCGTAACCTTTGCGGGTGTGCTCTGGAACGGTGCCCACAAAATACACCCCTGCACTGTTGGGGGTCAGGCGCAAACCACTTCCGCACACGGCTTCTGTGCCACAGAACCCCACATACAGCTTGACCGGCCACAGTCCGCCTTCCAGCAAACGCTCAAACTGCCGGATGCGAAGCTGCACCGCCTGCGCAGGCAAATGGAAACTGGCCTGCCCCACCCTGGCCCACGCTTCCAGCAAACCATCAGAAGTCACCTCAGAAATGGTGAAACCCTCAGGAAGGTCCAGAGCAGGCAAACCTTCCAGCGTTCGACCCATCGCCAGCAAATCCGAGCTGTGCTTCAGACCCCTTTGCTGCAAAAGTTCGGCAAGGTTCTCTGGCTTGCTCTCAGGGGTGATGACCCAATTGAAGGGCAATCCCCGTTTTTTGAAGATTTCAATGACCTCATCCACCTGCTTCTCGGGGTCGGTGGTCAAAATGGAACGCACCACCGAGTTCAGGTTGGCAATGGGAAATCCGCCAATGCGGTAAGCCAGTTCAGGCCCCTCATGAACGGTGAGCCCTGCGTACATGCTGGTGGGAAACATCTGGATGTAATTTTCGATGCACAGAGACAAAAACGGATGCATGTTTCATGGTACAGGCTGAAGGGTCAAAATCCCTTGACTCTGTCCTCAGGTCAGGGTTTAGGCTCAGGGCATGAAACCCTCGCCTGAACTTCTGAATTTCTACCGCTCACACAGCCCTTTTTCACGGTCCGAACGCTTGCAGATTGCACCAGACCAGAGCCTTGCCGATCTGGTGCAGGTGGTCCAGAACCACTTGCTGCACTACGCTTGGCCCAGAGCTTACGGCCTTGAAATTCCTGAAGACCAGTACCAGCAAATCAACACCCGTTTTGTGGACCGCTTTCTGGAAGCCAGAGCCCAGTCGGGTTGTGCTTTGCAGAACCGCACCCTGCCAGAACAGAGGCACCTCGGGTGTTGCCGCGATTTTTCCCTGTTCCTGACGGCCATGTTGCGTGAAAAGGGCATTCCTGCCCGCAACCGTGTGGGTTTTGCAGGGTATTTCCAGAAAGGCCACTGGCACGACCATGTGATCACCGAATTCTGGAACGGTGAACGCTGGGTTCGGGTGGATGCTCAATTGGACGAATTGCAACGTCAAGCAGTGGGCATCTCCTTTGATCCTCTGGACCTGCCTGACGATCAGGAGGTTTACGTCACAGCAGCAGAAGCATGGCAACTGTACCGCTCTGGCCAAATCGACCCGCAACATTACGCAGTGTTCCCCGGCTCGCCTTTTCAAGGCCCCAACTTCATTCGCTTGAACCTTCTGCATGAATTGTGGGCCTTGAACAAGCGGGAACTCCTGCTCTGGGAAGGACCAGAGCTGTTTCACCAGCACATCCATGACCTTTCAGAAGCAGACCTTGTGAAACTGGATGAACTGGCAGCAGACCTGACCACCAGACCAGAGTCTCTTGAGACCCTTCAGAAGTGGCTGAATGCCCCCGAGCCTCTGGAAATCCGCTGCATTGCTCCCAACGGTTTTCAGGAGGTCTGGAATTGGAATACACTCCAGTCAGGTGCTTGACAGAGTGGCCGAATGTGGGGAGCCGCCTTCAGTGGATCGTCCTCAGGGTTGCTGTACAAAGCGCCCTCGGGGGTTCAAATCCCCCCCCACCTGAACACCCCAAACGGGGTGTTTTTTGATGCCAAAACCGGCCCTTGAAACAAGGACCGGCCAGAGGATGTGTCAATGGGAGGTGTCAGGAGGCGTGATGCCCTTTGCGTGGCGTTTCCATGTGCTGAAGGTGGTCGAGGTGGTCGGCCAGATGGCGCAGGGATTCTGCGAATTGATGCACCAGAGGGGTTCTGGGCACCTGATGCAGCAGGTGGAGGTGTTCGGCTTCGTGCTGGAAATCCTGGAAGCGAAGGCGGGCTTCGGTTTCGATATATGACATGGCCTTCTCCTTTCAAGGTGGGCCACTCTGGAAAACCAGAGGCGATTGACAGATCCTGAACCTTGCATACCTGATCTGAAACGATTCATGGTTTGGGGTCAGAATCTCAATGGATTTTCTTTACATCCCCAAGATAACACTTTGTTTTGGGAATTGGCATGCAATTTCTCTGGTTTTTCCAAAGGGTCAAAATGCGTGGTATTCAAAAACTGTTTGCAGCATCTGCAATTTTGTGGGTCAGATTTTCTCTGATGGGCTGTAAAGGCTTATTTTGTTAATTGCATAGACAATTTGGGCATAAAGATTTGCAAATCTCTCTTTTGAATCATTCAGGACATTTGTCCTGAAATTGGAGTGACCTGACGTGTAAAATCAAATTTCATTTGCGCATCGCTGTGTTGTTTCCCCAGCATGCAAAGCTTTTGCAGATGCAGCCTGCTTTCCATCCAGCGCCTCTGCCCATTGAATCAACATTTTGACCAGACCTGCCCGCAACGAAACCTTTGGAACCTGCCTCAATTGCTGCAAATGCTCTGCTTCCTGCTGAAACATCTGCTGTTTGAATTTCATTTCCACTTCCAGAGGATTCATGGCACCACACCCTTTCTGGACTCAGGGTAAAGGCAAACAGGCAGAGATACCATCCGAAAAACCATCGGGTTGGGTGTGCAACATCGGACAGCCCGATCCAAAGCAAAAACGGCCATTCCATGCAGAATGGCCATTTGAAAGCAAGGGCTTTACTCTGGCAGCAACGTCAAAAAGGCTGCAATCACCTGATAAGTGTCGGTGGGAGCCCCCCCAATTTCCAGACGGTATTCCTCTGCATCCTCTGGCAAAGGAATGCTCAGGGTGAACAGCGAAACCCGGCCCGAGAGGTCCATGCTGGGTTCGGCCTCGACTTCATCTCCATTGACCAGCACAAAAGGCACAAAGCCTGTGACAGGACTGGACAGGCGCACCGTCACCACAACGGTTTTACCCCTGACTTTGCTGCCCTCTCTGGGACCCACCACCTGCACCTCCACTTCCTCAAACAGGGTGTCTGGTGCGGTCTCGGGTTGTTCCTGTGCTTTTTTCAACTGGTCCAATTGCACCTGAGCAGCTTTGTTGCCTGCTCTGGCGGATTTTTCAAACCAGTTCTGGGCCTCCGTCAGATTCTTTTCCACGCCCCGACCATTCAGGTACATGTTGCCCAGATTGAGCATGGCGGTGGTGTTGCCCTGATCGGCAGCTTTGCGGTACCAGAAAATGGCTTCGGTGTCGCTCATCTTGATGCCCCGACCATAAAAATACATGTCACCCAACAGGTTCTGTGCCCGACTGTTGTTTTTCATGGCTGCCTGCAAAAACAACTGCACCGCTTTCTGATCGTCCTGGGGACCTCCCTGACCCTTCATGTACAGGGTGCCCAGATTGATCATGCCATTGACATTGCCCTGATCTGCAGCCTTCTGGAACCAGAAACGGGCTTTCTCAAGGTCCCGGGTGGTGCCCCTGCCCTCCTGATACATCAGGCCCAGATTGTTTTGGGATGAGGGTTCGCCTTGTTCAGCAGCTTTGGAATACCAGCCAAAAGCTGCTGCCAGATCCTTGCTGGTTCCCAGACCATTTTCCAGACTGTAAGCCAAAAGGAACTGGGCCACCCGATCCCCGCTCTGGGCAGGTTCCTGACAGATCTGGAATGCCTGCGTGTAATCTTTGGCGGCATAGGTGCTCTGGCATTCCTTGGCCCCTGCAAGGGCAGGTGTGAAGCCCAGAGCCAGCATCAGAAATAAAGCTTTTTTGACCATGGATATTTTTAAAGCAGGATTGAGGTTCATGGTCTGAGTTTAAAGCTCTGGGGGTAGGGTGTGGAAGGGCTATCTGGGTGTCCAACAAAAAAGAGGAAGCAGTCGCTTCCTCTTGAGGTTCAGAAAAGATCACACTTCCAGAGCGTGTTTGTTCACATCGTTCTCCAGCGGAACCCCCGCTGGATATTTCCCGTTGAAGCAGGCGAGGCACAGGCCCGGACCGCCCACAGCGCTCTTGATGCCGTCTTCGGAGATGAAGGCGAGGGTGTCTGCGCCGATCATCTGGCGGATCTCCTCAATGCTGTGGGTGCTGGCCACCAGTTCTTTGCGGGCAGCGGTGTCGATGCCGTAAAAGCAAGGGTGGGTGATGGGTGGGCTGGACACCCGGAAGTGCACTTCGGTGGCTCCAGCGTCCCGCAGGAGTTGCACGATCTGGCGGCTGGTGGTGCCCCGCACGATGCTGTCATCGATCAGGACCACCCGTTTGCCTTTCACGGCAGCGGTGGGGGAGAGCTTCATTTTCACTTTCAGTTCGCGGGCTTCCTGCGTGGGGGCAATGAAGCTGCGTCCTGCGTAAGGGTTTTTGTACAGGCCGTAATCGAAGGGGATTTTGCTGGCTCTGGAGTAACCGATGGCTGCACCAATGCCAGAGTCTGGCACCGGAACCACGATGTCGGCTTCCACGGGTTGCTCTTTGGCCAGTTCTTCACCCATGCGAACGCGGGCTTCGTGGGTGCTGACCCCGTCCACGCTGGCATCTGCCCGGGCGAAGTAAATCCACTCGAAGGCGCAGGGGGTGGGCACGGAGGGAATAACCTCCAGAGAGTGCAGGCCGTTTTCGTCGGCCCAGACCAGTTCTCCGGGTTTCACGTCACGGATGAAAGTGGCGTTCACAGCATACAGGGCCACCGTTTCGCTGGCGAACACGTAAGCACCGTCTTCACGCTGACCGATGCAGAGGGGACGCACACCGTTGGGGTCGCGCAGACCAATCAGCATCTTGCGGTTCATGATCACCACGGCAAAACCGCCACGCATTTCCTGCATCACTCTGGCGGTGGCATCCACCAGATCGAGGTTGGCGTATTTGGCGATGCGGTTGATCATCACCTCGGTGTCGTTGGTGGTCTGGAAGATCACCCCTTCGTTGAGCATCAGTTGCCGGATTTCTCTGGCATTCACAAAGTTGCCGTTGTGGGCGATGCCCAGAATGCCTTTGTTGGAACGCACGGTGAGGGGCTGGGCATTGAAGCGCAGGTTCGATCCGGTGGTGGAGTAACGCACGTGCCCGATGGCGATGTTGGCCCCTTCCAGATCCATCTTCTGGAGGCGGGTCTCATCGAAAACCTGGGTCACCAGACCAAGGTCTTTTTCCACGAGGAAGTCTTCACCGTTGGAGACGCACATTCCTGCGGCCTCCTGTCCACGGTGTTGCAGGGCAAACATTCCGAGGTAAGAGAGCCAGGCAACGTTGAGCGGTCTGGGAGAGTAAATCCCAAAAACGCCGCATTCCTCTCTGGGTTTATCGAATTCATCGAATAGCATGGTGTCACCTGAAGTGTACCCCCATCCCCCTGTCCATTTTCTTATGGGGGTTTGAAGGGGATGGTTCCCCCCTCAGAAGAGGGGGAGAGCGAAGCGAGGGGGGTGGAGGGTTGGGTGCTGAGGTTTCGGGTTCTTTTTGCTCTCCTCGCCCTGTATCCCCCCCTGTTAGGGGGGAAAGCGAGTGGACGAGCGAGGGGGGTTTAACCCAGAACAGCCCGGATGGGATCTTCAAACGCTCTGGTCAGCGTGGGGATGTCCAGCGACAGGTGCTGCCCGTGTTGGGACAGACTGATCGCCAGTTTATCACCGCCCACAAAGCCAATTCGGGTGAAGGGAACATTCAAGTCCTTAAGGAGTTTCTCAGCAGCTTCCTCTTTGCCCACAGGGACAGCGGTGACGATGCGGCTCTGGGCTTCGCCAAACAGGATGGCATCTGCACGCAGGTCGCTGTCGATCTGGATGGTGGCACCCACCTGACCCGCGATCACCATTTCTGCCAGAGCGATGGCCAGTCCACCTTCGGAGGTGTCGTGGGCGGTGCGGGTCAGGTCATTGCGGATCAATTCGATGATGCCCTGCTGCACACGGCTTTCCAGATCGAGGTCCAGCACAGGCACCTGTCCGGCTTCCAGTCCGTAGATGGTTTCCAGGTACTGGCTGGCCCCAATTTCATCGGTCAGGTTCCCGAGCAGGTAAACGCTCTGGGCCTGGCTCTGGAACTTCATGGTGGCGTTTTTGGTCACGTCAGGCAGCACACCGACCAGTCCGATGGTGGGGGTGGGGTGGATGGCCACGGTGCGGCCTTCCTCGTTGTACTGGTTGTACAAACTGACGTTTCCGCCGGTCACAGGGGTGTTCAGGGCACGGCAGGCATCGGCAATGCCCTTGGTGGCCTGCACCAGCTGGAAGTACACCTCTGGACGGTGGGGGTTTCCGAAGTTCAGGTTGTCGGTGATCGCCAGAGGGGTTGCCCCCACACAGGCCACGTTGCGGGCAGCTTCAGCGACGGCGCTGGCAGCTCCAACGTATGGATCGAGGTACACAAAGCGAGGGTTGCAATCCGAGCTGGCAGCCACCCCTTTGGAGGTGCCTTTGATGCGCATCACGGCAGCATCGGCAGCACCGGGAACCACCACGGTGTTGGTCATCACCTGATGGTCGTAACGCTCAAAGATGGCCCGTTTGGAAGCAATGCTGGGGTGAGACAGCAGTTTCAGCAGCACTTCTTCAAGGTTCTCTGGGACAGCCACGCCAGAGAGGTCTTTTTCGCGCTTGGCTTTGATCTCTTCGGATTCAATGCCTTCGCGGGTGTAGGTGGGGGCCTCGTTGAGCAGGTCCACAGGCAGGTCGCAGACCACTTCGCCGTGCCAGTACAGGCGGTAGGTGTCGTGTTCGGCCACTTCGCCAATTTCCACCACGTCCAGCTCCCATTTGGAGAGCAGGTCAAAGAGTTCTTGCTCTTTGCCGGGAACGGGCACCAGCACCATGCGCTCCTGAGATTCAGAGAGCACCAGTTCCATGGGAACCATGCCTTCTTCTCGGGTGGGCACCTTATCAAGGTAGATGTTCACCCCGAGTTTGGCGCGGTAGGCCATTTCGCAGGTGGAGGAGACCAGACCGGCTGCGCCCATGTCTTGCACCCCTGCCACCAGACCGGCATGAATGGCTTCGATGGTGGCTTCCAGCAGGAGTTTTTCCATGAAGGGATCGCCCACCTGAACGGCGGGACGGTCTTCACTGGAAGCGTCAGAGAGGTCGGCGGAAGCGAAAACGGCTCCGCCCAGACCGTCCCGTCCGGTTTTGGAACCGACGTAAATGATCTTGTTGCCCACTGCGCCCATGGTGCCCTTGGCGAGGTCCTCGTGCTTCATCAGGCCGAGGGCCATCACGTTCACCAGAGGGTTTTCCTGATAGGAAGGGTGGAAGGTGACTTCGCCGCCCACCGTGGGCACGCCAATGGCGTTTCCGTAGTGGGAGATGCCCTCAACAACCCCGTGCACCAGAAACTGGGTGCGCTTGCTGTCCAGATCCCCGAAACGCAGGGAGTCCAGCACCGCGAAAGGACGGGCACCCATGGCGAAGATGTCGCGCAGAATGCCGCCCACACCGGTGGCAGCACCTTGCACAGGTTCCACGGCAGAGGGGTGGTTGTGGGATTCCATCTTGAACGCCACAGCGTAGCCTTCGCCGATGTCCACGACACCAGCGTTTTCGCCGGGGCCTTGCAGCACCTGAGGGCCGGTGGTCGGGAACACCTTGAAGAGGGGGCGGCTGTTCTTGTAACCGCAGTGCTCGGACCACATGGCACCCACAATGGCGGCTTCCAGAGCGTTCACGGGGCGCTTGGTGCGGGACTCCAGGTTGTCAAATTCTTCCACGGTCAGGCCAAAAGTGGCGGCCTGATCGCGCAGGTCTTTTACGGGGGTCATTTCACACCTCCTGCCACGTGTTCCAGCAGGCTTTCAAAGACACCCAGACCGTCGGTGCTGCCCAGCAAGGCTTCCACGGAGCGCTCGGGGTGGGGCATCATGCCCAGCACATTGCGTTTTTCGTTCAGGATGCCAGCGATGTTGTTGAGGGCACCGTTGGGGTTGCCTTCCAGCACTTCATGGCCATCTCGGGTCACATAACGGAAGGCCACCAGACCTTCGCCTTCCAGACGGCTCAGGGTTTCTGCGTCGGCGTAAAAACTGCCTTCGTTGTGGGCAATGGGGATCTGGATGATCTGCCCTTGCTGGTACTGGTTGGTGAAAGGGGAGTGGGTGGTTTCCACGCGCAGGTGCACATCGTGGCACAGGAAGTGCAGGCTGTTGTTGCGTCCCAGAGCACCGGGCAGGAGCCCCGCCTCGGTGAGGATCTGGAATCCATTGCAAATGCCAATCACAGGAACGCCCTTGTCGGCAAGGCGTTTGACTTCCTTCATGACCGGGCTGTGGGCGGCAATGGCACCACTGCGCAGGTGGTCGCCGTAAGAGAAGCCGCCGGGCACCAGAATGGCATCGAAGCCCTCAAGGTGGGTTTCGGTGTGCCAGACGGGAATGGCCTGCTGACCAATCACGGCTCCGGCAGCATGAACGGCGTCCATGTCGCAGTTGGAACCGGGGAATTGAATCACAGCTGTTTTCATTTTAGTGAACCTGCTCGAGATCCCAGTGCACGCTTTCCATCACAGGGTTGGAGAGGATGTTCTCTGCAATGTCTTTCAGCTCGGTTTCGATTTTGGCTTTGTCCCCTTCGAAGGTCAGCTCGATGTACTTGCCGACCCGGGCGCTTTGCACGCTGGCGTAACCCTGATTGTGCAGGGAACGCTCCACAGTGCGGCCTTGAGGGTCAAGGATGGATTTTTTGAGGGTCACATAAACTTTTGCGAGGTACTTCATTGGGCCTCCACACGGCGCAGCATTTCAAGGTAAGCTTCTTCGACATTGCCAAGGTCACGGCGGAAACGGTCTTTGTCCAGTTTCTCGCCGGTGTTGGCATCCCAGAAACGGCAGGTGTCCGGGGAGATCTCATCTGCCAGCACGATTTCACCACTGGAAAGCTTGCCGAATTCCAGTTTGAAATCCACCAGTTTGATTCCGCGCTTCAGGAAGAATTCCTTCAGGAAAAGGTTCACTTTCAGGGCGTAATCTTTGATGGTGCTCAGGTCGTCCAGAGAGGCCCAGCCCAGAGCAACAGCGGTGTCCGTGTTGATCAGGGGGTCGCCCAGCGCATCAGACTTGTAGCAGTATTCCACCACAGGCTGACTCAGGGGGGTGCCTTCATCGACGCCCAGTCTCTTGGAGAAGCTTCCTGCTGCCACGTTGCGCACCACGATCTCTACGGGCACGATGGTGACGGCCTTGACCAGTTGCTCCCGGTCAGAAAGTTTCTCTACGAAGTGCGTGGGCACCCCGTAGGCAGCGATTTGGGGGAACAAAATGGCGGTGATGGCGTTGTTGACCACACCTTTTTGACCAATGGTTCCACGTTTTTGTGCGTTGAAAGCGGTGGCATCGTCCTTGTACTCGACCACAAAGAGGTCTTTGTCTTCGGTGGCGTAGACGCGTTTGGCTTTCCCTTCGTACCTCATGTCCAGTTTCTGCATGGCTCTCCTCACGACAAAGCGAGGCACTCACGTGTGCCTCGCAATCACTGTATTTGTGTGATGTGCCGGAAATGTAATGCCTCAGGCTTGGGGTAGTCTTCACCCCTTTGGTGTAAACCAGTCGGGGAAGCTTGAGACTCACTGCCTCAGATTAACATGTCCGGTGTGCCTGTTGGCAAGAGGGGTATGAACAACCCCGAGGGGACAATCCTGTTGAACGCTTCCTCAGAACCCCACCAATCGGGCCAGCCCTCCATAGGTGGCAAAAATCAGTTTGCCCAGAGGATTCCCCAGCACGTAATAGTTCAGCAACAAAGCACCAAACAGCAAGAAAGTGTTGTTGGGAGAGTACATCGCCTGACGCCACTGGAATTGCATGTGTTTGGGGAGCAAATTCAGCAAAATGTGGCTGCCGTCCAGAGGGGGAATGGGAATGGCATTGAAAATGGCCAGACCCACATTGGTGATGGCCACAATTTGCAACACCTGCTGTGCCATCCCCACCACAGCAGCATCGTCAGACAGGTTGAACACCAACCTCAAGAGGCCCAGAGACAGGATCGCCAGCAGCAGGTTCATGATGATGCCTGCACTGGAGACCAGCAAATCGCCCCACTTGTGCCTGTAACGGCTCGGGTTGGTCATGACCGGTTTGGCCCAGCCAAAGCCCACCAGCAAAATCAACACGAAACCGATGGGGTCAATGTGTTTGGCCGGATTGAGGGTCAAACGGCCATCGAAACGGGGGGTGTCGTCTCCCATCAAGACCGCAGCATAAGCATGTCCCCATTCGTGAATGATAAAAGACAGGGCAATTGCAGCCACTGCAATGATGAAGGCGATGATCTGCCCTTCGGCCAGCAAAGTCAAAAGTCCACCACTGAACATGCTGTGTATTGTACAGGGGCCAAACATGAAGAATGACAGTGAAGGTGTGTCCTCTGTGCTCTGGCTTGCAAGTGAATTTCAGAACGGCAGCAAATTGACCCAACCCCGGAGCACCCCATAAATGGGTGCAGCCATCTGGTTGGTGGCTCCAAAATACACAAACAAAAAGAACACCATGTAGGTGAAAAGCACCCCGAGCCGGTACATCCGAATCAAAAGTGCTCTGAATTTCCCTTTGCTGACTGCAAAAAGGGCACGTCCCCCATCCAGCTCTGGGAGGGGAAGCAAAAAGATCACCGCATGCACCACCAAACCGAGGCTGGCCAGTGAAAGCCCATGACCTGCCACATCCAATGCAGGAAAAAACACCTGTTGCAACCGAATCAAAACCAGCAGAAAAAGCGCCACACCGATCAGGACCACCGGTCCAGTCAGCCAGATCCAGACTTCGTGTCTGGGTTTCTCCATGCCTTTGCCCAGCGGAACCTGCCTCGGGGTGCACAGGCCCAAGAGCAGGTACAGCACCAGAGAAAAACCATTCAGGTGCACAAAAGGATCAAACGTCAAAAAGGGTTTGGGGGTGTGGTTGCCCAGTTGCACGGCCATTTTGGCCTGCACGAAATTGTGGGTCACCAGTCCCAGACAGATGCCCAACACGAGCATCACGAACTGGAGGGCGTCGGTGACCAGAAGGCTGAGGGGTCCAAACATGCTCTTTCACTATAGGGTCTGGGCGTGAGGTTGGGTTCAGGTTTCGGATCCTCTTCAAGGAAAAAGCCACCCTCTGGTCCAAAGGGTGGCACTCTGTGTTACAAGGGGTTGCAAGGGTTTTTATTCGCTGGCGAATTCTGCGAGGCTCACATTGACATTGATGGTTTTGCCATCCCTGACCACATCCAGTTTGATTTGATCGCCGGTTTTCTTGCTGAACAGTTCGCTGGCAATGTCCACGGTGGATTGGACTTTCTTGCCGTTCACGGCCGTGATCACGTCGCCGCCCAGCACGATGCTCGGGATCTGGGCCATGCCTGTGCGGAAATTGCGGGTGCCCGCTTTGATGCCTGCTTTTTCGGCAGGGGAACCTTTGCTGACTTCCTGCACCAACACCCCTTCTTTGGGCAGTTTGTACTGTGTGCGCAGGTCTTCGCGCAGGGCAGACAGGGGGTAGGTGTTGAGGGGAAGCCCACCCACCCCGATGCGCGGTCCACTGACGGTTTTGCCTGCTTTCAGGCCGGGCAGGATGTTTTTGGCCACATTGATGGGAATGGCAAACCCAATTCCAGCGTTCTGGCCTCCAGAGGGAGAAAGGATCTGGGTGTTGATGCCAATCACCTCACCACTGGAATTCAGCAAAGGGCCCCCAGAGTTGCCGGGGTTGATGGCTGCATCGGTCTGGAGGGCTTTCTGTGCGATCCCCCGATTGCCTGTGGGAATCACGCGGCCCACATTGGAAATGATCCCTTCTGTGACGGTGAAATCCAGATCAAAAGGGGCTCCCATCGCAATGGCTTTCTGCCCCACTTGCAGACCGTCACTGTTGCCAAGTTTCATGGGCACAAAAAGGTTCTTGTCCACCTTGTCCACTTTCAACAATGCCAGATCGTAATCTGGAGCGGTGCCCACGATGGTGGCATCGTATTCTTTGTCGCTGCGGTGGAGGCGCACCCGGATCTTGTTGGACCCTTCAATCACATGGTTGTTGGTCAGGATGTAGCCCTGAGCGTCAATGAAAAACCCGCTTCCCACTCCGGTTTGAACAGGTTCTTCGCTCTGGTTTTGACGTGGAGCGTTTTGCTGGGGATTTCCAAAGAAATATTCAAAAGGATCCCCCGAGAAGGGGCTTCCTGACAGGGCGTTTTCTTCGGATTCTGCGTACACCGAAACGTAGACCACACCGTCTTGGTAGGTTTTGACGATGTCCATGGTGTTCTGTTCGTTTTGCAGTCGGGCTTGACCTTCATTGAGGGTCAGGGGGGTGGAGCTCTGGGCTTGCACCGTGCTGGTGGGCAGGTTGTCCCTGAGCAGGGTGGAGCCCAGCACCAGTCCGGTCACCAGAGAGAGAATGGCAATGTTTCGTTTCACACGGGCCTCCTTGTGTCCTTCTGCTCTCATGATGAAGGATGATTCTAATGTCTTCTTGAAGAACAAATGAAAATTCTAAGCTGAATTGTGGCAGGTCACTTTCTCTGAAGACACGCAAAACACCTGCTCCCAGAAATTCACCCCTTTGTTTTTTGGGCGCACAGTGCTGCACGTGCTGCGTTTTGCTCACGAATTGGGACAAAATGGAGGGTTCCGGCGTGAGAAAATCCCTGCACATCTGAGGGGAAACAGTGTAACAGCGCTTGCCATTTCGCCTGAAAAAACCAATATCAATTTCCAGCACCTAGGAAATTTTGCTTACGGTGCTGTTTTGCTGCAGGGTTATGATGCCCCTATGCGCACCGCCCCCCCTCTGCTTGCCCCGAGTGCCGTCATGATCGCTGTGGCTGCCACAGTGGGTCATTTCTTCACCGATGCTTTCACCACCATCCTTGGACCTCTGGGGCCAGACCTGCAGAAGATGTTCAGCCTGTCCCTCACCCAGGTGGCTTTTCTGTCCAGTGTGATGTCCCTGACCAGCAGTGTCCTGCAACCTGTTCTGGGGGTCCTGACCGAACGTTTTGACCGCCGTTTGATGCTGGCCCTCGGACCAACCATGGCTGGCGTGGGTCTGTGCCTGATGCCCTACATGCCCAGTTTTGCCCTGTTGGTGGTGCTGGTGGCGGTTGCAGGCGTTGGCAGCGGAATTTTGCACCCCTCGGGTTCGGCATACGTGTCTGATTACAGTCCTTCCCACCAGAGGGGTCTGTGGGCCAGCCTGTTCAGTGCTGGAGGAACCGCTGGAATGGCCCTTGGTCCTGTGCTGGTGGTGGTTCTGGGGGTGCAGGGCTTGCCTTACCTGATCCCGGTCATTTTGCTGATCGGGGTGGGCATCTACTTCAGTGTGCCTTCCATCCACACCCAGAAGAAAAAAGCCACCCTGCAAGAGTACCTGAACGTGTTCAAAGGACCCATCCAGAAACTCTGGGGCATGGCGGTGTTGCGCTCACTGACTTCCATTGGTTACAACGGCCTGTTGCCATTTTTGCTGGCCAGCAGAGGATTTGGCAAGAACGAAGTGGCCCTTTCTCTGGGCATTTACGCCATTGCCAGTGCCATTGGAGGCATTGTGGGAGGCAGGCTTTCAGACAAGTATGGCAGGGTCAAAGTGTTGCGCAGCAGTTTGCTGGGACTGATCCCCCTGTACATCCTGTTGTTCTACAGCTCTCCAGCCAACCTCTGGTATTACCCGCTGACCTTTCTGGTGGGTGGCCTCACCAATGCCACCATTCCAGTGGGGGTGGTGGCTGCTCAGGAGTATGCCCCCAACCATGTGGCCCTTGCCAGCAGCATCATGATGGGTTTTTCGTGGGGCGTCTCGGGTTTGCTGTTCACCCTGATCGGAGGCATTGCAGATCATTTCGGCATCATGCCTGCGTTGTGGGTCAGCGTGTTCATGCTGATTCCCTCCATGTTTCTGGTCTATAACCTGCCAGAGCCCCAAAAACCCCTCCAGAAATGATCCAACAGCAGAGGTGCTGCATCACCCGGTTTGATGGGGGAATGCAGCACCTTCTTTTTGAATTTGGATTTGCTTCAAAGCTGCTGGATCAGCTCTTCCTCAATGCCCTTTTTTTGCCAAGTGGTGCTCACAAAAGCCTCTGGAGGATGGGATACCGCGAATCCGATGACCTGTCCACCTGCAGAGGCCACGCTGCCCTGCACATCTGGAATTCTTTGCAACTCATCGGCGCGTGGGCTGAGCTGTCTCAAAAGCCTGAGAACACTGTCGCTCGGGCAGTTTTTCAGTTTGCTGACCCTCACTCGGGCGGGAAGTGGCACATGGACCTCCTGTTCATTTTCTCTGAATACCATACAATGGGTCGCGTGGTTTTCTTTGCTTACCTTTTCACGGTCCTGTTTTCAGTGCTGGCCATCGCCACCCTTCCCCTCAGCCTGGCTGCATTTGCAAGCCTGAATCCGGGTGCGCCGGGCATGGTGCTCCTGCTGGAGGTTGCAGAGGGACAGGTGGCCCGTCTTGCAGGACTGGCAGATCTGGGGGCATTCACCAGAGGCATCCTTTATGTGGGCCTCGGGGTGCTGTGCACGGCTCTGGCTGCATGGATCAAGCCCAGAAAGGCAGAAGGCTGAGGGAAGAGCCAAAGGTTTGCCAAAGCCATAAGGCAAACCGGCATGGCTCAGGCTTGAGCCGTTTGAAAAGCCTTCTGCTTTCTGCCTTCTGGCACAACAAGATAGATCGGGTTTTCTTAAACCCTCATCTTTTTGCGTATGATGGTAGACAGTGCGTTTCACAGCCTCAGGCTGAAAAAGCGTGGACAGGGTGCTTAAAAACAAGCACGGACAGGCAACTTTTCATGGGCCACCAGAGCCCCTGAAAGGTTACAAGGGGGAATGAGTTGAGGTTTTCAGAAGACATCGGAATTGACCTGGGTACAGCCACATTCCTGATCTACACCAAATCCAGAGGACTGGTGTTGCAGGAACCCAGCGTGATTGCCATGGCCCGCGACACCAAAGAAGTGATGGCCGTTGGAGAAGAGGCGTACCGCATGCTGGGACGCACTCCGGGCAACATTGTGGCCGTCCGTCCGATCAAAGACGGTGTGATTGCAGACGATGCACTCACCGAAAAAATGATTTCCATGTTCTTGCGCAAAGTGAACGGTGGGCGCAAGTTTCTCAATATTTTCAGCCCCCAACTGATGGTTGGGATTCCTTCCGGAGTGACCGAAGTTGAAAAACGAGCTGTGTTGCGTGCTGCCCACAACTCGGGTGCCAGAAGGGCCTACCTCATCGAAGAACCTCTGGCTGCTGCCATTGGTGCAGGTCTGCAAATTGCAGAGCCCATCGGAAACATGGTCGTGGACATCGGGGGTGGATCTTCTGACGTGGCTGTGATTTCTCTGGGGGGCATCGTGGTCTCAGAATCCTTGCGGGTGGCCGGAAACGAGTTTGATGAATCCATCATGCGTTATGTGCGCCGCAAAGAGAACCTGATGATTGGTGACCGCACCGCAGAAGCCATCAAAGTCAAAATTGGTGCGGCCATGGTCGTCAACAAGTCCGATGTGCTGACCGCTGAAGTGCGGGGCCGTGACCTGATCAACGGTCTGCCCAAGACCATCAAACTCAACACCGAAGACATCGTGGAAGCCTTGCAGGAACCCATCGTCAAAATCGTTGAAGGGGTCAAGCGGGTCCTTGAAAACACCCCGCCAGAGCTGGTTTCTGACATCATCGACCGTGGAATCGTGATCACAGGTGGAGGGGGTCTCCTGCGCAACTTCGATGAGTTGCTCCGTCAGGCCACCGGCATTCCTGTGGCAGTTGCAGAAAACGCCACCCAGTGTGTGGCCATCGGCACCGGGCAAGCCCTTGAGATGATTCCGGTGCTCAGGCATGCTCTGGTGTCCAGCGACACCTACCTGAAGCGCTGAACCCAAATCCGAATCGGGGTGCACTGCACCCCCCTTTTTGTGCCTTGACGGGCATGTCTCCTTCATTTCTCTTGTAGCGAGGTTTCCTATGAAAACCATTCAGGACATCATGCAGGCCCTTCCTCACCGTTATCCTTTTCTGCTGGTGGACCGTGTGCTGGAACACGGCAACGGCAAAGTGCACGCCCTGAAAAACGTCACCATCAACGAGCCCTTTTTCAATGGTCACTTTCCTGGTTATCCAGTGATGCCGGGTGTGCTCCTGATTGAAGCCATGGCACAGGCCGGGGTTTTCCTGCTGGAAGAGGGCCGTGAACCCGGCCAGATTGCTTTCCTTGCAGGTGTAGATGAATGTCGCTTCAAGCGTCAAGTTGTGCCCGGAGACCAGTTGCACATCCATGCAGAACTGGAGTTCTTCCGTCGCGGCATCGGCAAAATGAAAGCCGAAATCCGCGTGGACAACGAATTGGCCGCCAGTGCAGTCATCACTTTTGCGCTGGCCAGGTAAGATGTGCTGATGCCATGGCAGCGCCCCTCGCGCATTTTGCCCCTGATTCTGGCTCTGGGATTCAGTGAACTGGTGCGCTCAGGGTTTTTCATTGCTTACTATCCCTACGCTGCTGCCCAACAAGGACTGACGGCTGCACAGATCGGATTGGTGATCTCTGCCCATTATCTGATGGATGCTGCAGCGAAAGTGTTTGTGCTGAAATACTACGGTAAGTTTGGCATCGGTCCGATGTTGGGCCTTGCTGCCCTGGTGGGTGCCCTCAACGTGTGGTTTTTGCCAGAGATGGGGTTTTTTGAAGGGATGCTCCTGACTGCCCTCTGGGGATTGCTGGTGGCTCCCATGTGGCCACTGGTCATGACAACCAGCAGTTTGGAGGCCAAAGTGGGCTCCGAAAATCTGGCAGCGAACTATGGCAACCTGATGATTGGAATGGGCACGGCTCTGGGCATGTTGGGTGGAGGTTTTCTGGTTCAGACCCGTGTGGAGTGGTTGTTTCCAGCTTTGATGGTCACCCAGGCATTGTTTTTGATCAGTGCCCTTCTGAATTGGAATTTTCGCACAGAAGGCCTGCAAAAAGTCATTCAGGAGCGTTCCTACCTGCGCCGGGTCACTTCCAGCACCATGCAATTCTGGAAACGGACAGAGCAACAGGATGCTTTTCCTTATGCGGCCTTGAGGCAGCTCATTCCAGCAGCTTTCTTGCAAATGCTGATTCCTGCCCTGTTTTCAGGGGTCTGGCAAAAATTTGTGGACATGACTGGAGTGAAAAGCTGGTCTCCAGCCTTGCTGCTGGTGGTGATTGTGGTGGCAGTCCTGATGTTTGCTGCAGGCATGTATGGAACAGCTTCAGCCACCCGTAAAAAGTCCCGTCTGGTGCCTGCTTTGCTGCTGGGATTGGGCCTGATGTGTGCTTCTTTTGTGGCTTTGCCATTGCTCATCCATCAGGCATACCTGTGGTTTGTGCTTGCTGTGGCTGCCCTGTCGGCAGGCTATGGCACTTACCTTTCCAGCTGGAATGGTGTGGTGATTCTCTTGCTTGCCCCAGAGCACCGTGCTGTAGGTTGGTCTGTGCTCATGACCTTTGAAGCCCTGGGTTTTGCCGTGGGACCCTTTCTCGGAGGGGTGGCATGGACGCTCATGCCCGGATCAGGAACCTTCTTTCTGGCAGGTCTTTTTCTGGCCCTGACCATGGTGTACTATCGCCTCGTGCTGCATGGACAAGCCCTTGCCTCCACAGAATCCAGAGGACCCCATGCTGGATAGTCCTCAAGACCGCCGCCTTCGCACCCTCATTGCTCTGGTGCCCATCGTCATTCCGCTGTATGCTGCAGCCCTGCATGGTCTGAAGTACCTTTCAGGCCTGGACCGCTCTGCCCGGTGGTTGATGGGCATTTTTGTGGGCACCCAGCTTGTGGCGGCCTTTTTTGCACCCCATCCCTGGTTGTCTGCTGTGCTGGCTGCCTTCAGGGCCGTTTGGATCACAGCTTTTTTTGTTTCTGGCTACACCCTGAAAGGCAGCCGTTACCTCAAACCCTTGTTGTTTGGCGAACTGCTTACGGTGCTGGTGGCTTTCGTCACCACCTGGATCCGTCACCCACATGATTTTCTGAACACCCGTCTGGAACACCCTGTTTATTACTCGGTGTCTCTGGGCATCGTGGCCATGATTGGCATTTTGATCGTGCTGAGCATGCGCAAAATGCTGTACATCAGGCTGGGCTTGCTGTTGGTTTTGGGCACCGGTTTGATTGCCACAGGCAGTCGAGGGGCCATCGCAGCCACTGTGGTGGGCATGGTGGTGATGGGGCTGCGCAACCTGAAAGGCCGTGCCCTTCGCTGTACAGAAATCACCGGAATTGTGGTGGGTTTGCTGGTATTCTTGTTGCCTTTGACCCGATTTGCCAGCATCTTTGAACGTGTGGATTTCACCACAGGCCGGATGGACATCTGGAGGGATGCCTGGAGCACGTTTCTCAACCATTTCTGGGGTGGGGTGGGACCCTACCAGCTCGGGCCGTACATTCAGGCCAGTCTCACTGAAAACTGGTCCAAAGAGTGCAAACTGCTCCCACCTGTCGAGCCTTTTGGGCCTTGCCCTTCATGGATGGAGCCCCTCTGGAGCGCAGGCTTCATTGCCCACAATCTGGTTCTGCATTGGCTGGGTGAAGCCGGTTTCATCGGAACTGTGGGGATCCTCATTTTCACTGCATATACTGCGTATGCCAGCTGGAAAAGCAAGGACAGCCTGTTGGCAGGTTTGTGTGCAGCTTACCTGACCATGAGCCTGGTGGATTTGCCCACCGGGGTTCCCGGACCTCATTTTGGAGAGGTGTACTATTTTGCGATGGGCATTGCTGTGCGCAAAATGCAACTGCGTTTTCTGCGAGAACGTGCATCTCAAGGGGCACAGGATCTCTCTGATGAGCGTGAACTTTGATACAGTAGATGCATTTGTCTCTGCGGTACAGAGATGGGCGCTATGTATACTAGCTAGATGGAAGGAATGAGGACCCCGTCACACCACCAATGAAAATCAGTGTCATCGTACCCGCTTACAACGAAGAAAAATTGCTGGGAAATCTGCTGACGGCTCTGGGTCAACAAACACATGAGCCTGATGAAATCATCATCGTGGACAACAACAGCACCGACCATACTGCAGCCATCGCCAGAAGTTTTGGGGTCCGGGTGGTGCGATGTGTGAGGGCTGGGGTTGGCAGTGCCAGACAGGCTGGATTGGAGGCTGCCACCGGGGATGTGATCCTCACCACCGATGCAGATTGTCTTCCCCAGAGCACGTGGGTGCAGCACATGTACACAGGACTTCAGGAGTCCATTGCTGTGTATGGTCCCTTGCGGTTTTATGGGGTTCCTGAAGCCGATGCGTGGTTCAGCGAATACGGATATAAATTCTTCTTGCGTGCAGCCCGCCTTGCAGGCAGACCCAATCTGGCAGGCAGCAACATGGGATTTCACCGCAAACCTGCTCTGGAAGTCGGTGGATATCCCCTCAGTTACACCCGTGAAGATGTGATTCTCGGGTACAAACTCATGCGACGTGGACAGGTCAAATATGTCTCCGAAGCCCTCATGCACACTTCGGGTCGCCGTTTGCAAGATGGCTGGTCACGTCTGCTGTTCAAAAACTTCAGCGACCTCTTCAACAAAAACCCCAAAGCTTACAGGTAGGTACAACAAACATGCGTCTCAGGAAATACATCTATGCAGAGATTCTGCCCCCCCTTTTGCTGGGGATCGTGCTTTACACCGCAGTGATCCTGTTCGGTTACTTTTTCGTGGGCTCCCAGTACCTGGATGGGGTTGGGCTGGTCAAAATCCTCAAGTGGCTGGGAATCCAGATTCCAGACAGCTTTGTGAAAGTCGCTCCCATGGCGGTGGTGCTCATGACGGTGCTGGCCTTTGGACGCATGAACACCGAACGTGAAATCATCGCCATGCAAAGCGGAGGCATTTCCTTCAGCTGGATCTCCAAGCCTGTGGTGCTGGTGGCGACCCTTGTGTCTCTCACCAGTCTGGTGGTCAGTGAATATGTCACCCCCAGAGCCAATCTGGAAGCACGCACCATGTGGTATGAGGATTTGCCCTCCACCCCTCAAGGGCTCAGCCGTCTGAAAGGAACCACCCTGACCCTTGGAAATGGATTGGAGGTGTATTTCCAGAATTACGACCCCAACACCGACACCATGAAAGACATCCGTCTGGTGTCATGGGCAGACAAACAAGCCCGGGTTTACTTTGCAGAAACCGGTCAATTTGATGGTTTCAATCTGGCTTTGACGGGCTTTGAAGGTTATGCCGTGGATTTTCCTGCCATCAAACAGATCCAGAGTGCAGGTCTCGACGACCTTTCTGAAACCGTGCAGAATGTGTTCAGCAGCAACATTCCCGATCAGAAAGATGCCGTACTGACCATCAAAACCGGCATTTCCCGCAACGAAGCCATCGCGCGTTTTGCAGATGGCTTTGCTGCCGAAACCACCTCCATCAGTGAATTGTGGAACACCGCCTATGGTGCCCATGTGCCTGGTGAAAAAGGCAGGGTCATCACTGCAGCAGACCAGTACAGTGCCCGCATGGAATTGCATGGCAAACTGGCCATTCCGTTTGCCAATCTGGTGCTGGCCCTGATCAGCATGCCTCTGGCCATCCGCTATGGTCGGGGTACGGGGGTGTCCCTAGGGGTTTCTGTGTTGATCGTGGTAGTGTACTACTTAACATTACTGCTCGGGCGGGCGTTTGCAAGTGCTGGCATTTTACCTCCCGAGGTTGGCCTGTGGTTTGCGAATGTCTTTTTCACCCTCATTGGGTGGCGTCTGATCAGGAGAGTCTCGTGAAAAACAAAAAACCTCTTCTCGCTTCATTGTTGTTTCTGGCGGTGTATTACGGGGTTCCCATGCTCATCAAGCGCACGTTCAACCACAATGTGCTGCGTGAAGGAGACAGTGCTGCGCCAGAGGTCGCCCTGACCTTTGACGATGGTCCCGATCCAGAAACCACACCCAGAGTGCTGGACATTTTGCGCGAACGCGGGGTCAAAGCCACGTTTTTCATGCTGGGTCAGCAAATGGAAAAGCACCCGGAATTGGCCCGCAGGGTGCTTGAAGAGGGACACGAGATCGCCATTCACGGATACCGCCACATCAACCACATGTTGCTGCTGCCCTGGCAGGTCAAGCAGGATTTGACCCGGGCCGTCAAGGCTTATGAGAAAGTGCTCGGGCAAAAACCAGAGTATTTCAGACCTCCGCATGGGGTGTTCACATGGGGCACCATCTGGGCCGAAAAACACCTTGGGCTGAAACCTGTACACTGGACCATTGCAGCAGGCGAATGGGTGGATTCGGTCAGCAGTGAAGAGGTTCGTGAACGCATTCTCACCGAACTGGACCTCGGGGCTGTGGTGCTGTTGCACGATGCCCGTTTTGGAGCGAACAAGGTCATCGAGATGCTCCCTCAACTGCTGCAGGACTTCAAAACCTACGGCTACCAGTGCAAACCTTTCAGCCAATTGCAGGGGCTCCGGACCGGAACCATCAAAAGCACCTGGGAGCGTTTGCTGGCCTGGTATGACCGCCAGTATGACCGCTCCAACAACATTGATCCCCTGACCCGTCCGGCACACGGTCTGTACCGCATTGGTCTGGCCCCTTTTCCTGGAGAAAGCGTGATGCTGTCCAATGGGGAAATTGTGGAGAACCATTCGATGCAGGGAGAGTTGCACCTCCACAACCGCCGCATGGTGAAAGTGGCACGCCACAACAAATTTTCTGCCTTGAAAATGGTGCGCCGTTCCATGCAGGATCTGGCCCGCGAAATCGAAAACAACCCCAAATACCGGGACATTCAGGTGTTTTTCGGTCTCAGCCTGATGGACAAAATTGGAGAAGAACTCGGTTTTCAGTACGCTGAAATGCCCCAGAGCAAAGGGAACCCATTTTTGTACTTTGGTTTCAACCTGATCCGCTTTGTGTACACAGGCCAGTGGAAAAACAACACTGCTCGTCTGATCTACATTGACCGGGACACCCTGCTGGAACGTTACGGCAAAAAGCAAAAAAAACGTGAGCAGCAAACCGTCTGAGCGTGGATTGAGGCATGGATTACACCGGAATCGCTGACCTTTACCAGCAGCAGTACGCGGGTTATTACGACGACATCCACTTTTATGGACGCCTTGCAGATCGCATTGCAGGCAGGGTGCTGGAACTCGGGGCGGGCAGTGGCCGGGTGACCATTCCCCTGGCACGCCGTGGCCATCAGGTCACGGCTCTGGAACTCAGTTCTGGAATGCTTGAATACGCCAGAGCCTACAGCCAGCAAGAAGGCGTGGATGTGAACTGGGTGCAGGGCGACATGCGGGACTTTGACTTCCCTGCAACCTACGACCTGATTGTGGCCCCTTTCAATGCCCTGATGCACCTGTACACCTCTCAGGACCAACGCAGGGCTCTGGAAGCCATCTCCAAACACCTGTCTCCTGAAGGCACGTTTGTGTTTGACGTGTACGTTCCCCGTTTTGGGCTGGAAGGGGTCCTCAGGCATGAAGGGGAAACTTTCATCACGCCAGAGTTCAGGCGCGATGTGTTTGTGATGCAGCGCATTGACCGACTCAAACAGCTGGCCACCACCCAGTATTTTGTGGACACCACCTTTGCAGATGGGCAATTGAAAAGAGAGCACCACACCCTGACCCAACGGTATTTCACCCGTTATGAGCTGGAGTGGATGCTCTCTTCTGTGGGTTTGCAGGCCCAGTTTTGGGGCTCTTTCTCAGGAGACCCACTCAGCGCAGAGAGCCATGTGATGGTGGTTCAAGCCACAAGGACCTGAGCCAGTCCAGAGCGGCCTGTGCAGGCAGAACTCTGGCCCCTCTTTCAGGGGGAAACCAGTCCAGCACAGGCTGAATGTTTTTCAGGTCTCCGGTCAGCACCTTGTGGTCCTGATCTTCAAGATGCAGCAGACCCGAGATCTGGATCGGTCCGGTCCAGCCCACAGGCAAAGGGCCATCCAGCCAGATCACATCCACCTCGGCGGTGTCTGCTGGATTGAAGACTGCTGGAATGCAGCCGTAATTGCAAGGTGCAGGACGGGAATCCTCACGGTAAAACACCACCTGACCGTTTTCAAAACGGTAACGGGTGGTGCTGCCTTTTTCCCACTCCACCAGAGCGGTCCACTTCATCTGCTCAGGGAGTGGGGTCATTGTTGTCCTCGGGTGGAACAGCAGGTTTGGGTGCCTCGGGGTTTTCTTCTGAGGGTGGGGTTTCGGGCTTGGGGGCCGGAGGTGGAGTGTACTCGTATTGCCGGATGATTTTCTGCTGGTACAGCAAAATGGCCCGGTATGAAAGCTTGGGATCAACGGTTTTTTTGAAGGTCACCTCTGGCACCTGTGCATCGATGTAGACGCTTTCACGGCCCAGTTCTTTGTCCTGCTGGTACCAGATCACCCCCAGATACCCTTCGCCAGAGGGAATGCTGACTTTCAGGAACAGGGTGGTGTCTTGCAGCACCAGTCCATCGGTTTTGGGCAGAACCGGAAAAGTGGCCTGCACAGGGTCTGGAACGATGGGAAACGAGATAAACGTGCACCCAGAGAGCAGCAAGGGCAACATCAAGACGGCCAGTTTTCGCATGTCACACCCCCGAAGATGCAATGGCCCCGAGCAAGGCCACAGGTGCGGTTTCTGCCCTCAGGATGCGTTTCCCGAGCGTAATGGGCAGAAAGTTTTTCTGTTTCAGCAGTTCGATTTCTGGACCACTGAAGCCGCCCTCTGGGCCGGTGGCAAACCAGACTTCGTGCTCCCACTTCAGGTGGCCCAGCAAGGTGTCTGTGGTGCCGGGATGGGCCACAAAGCCTTGCTGAACGCTGGGCAATTGCTTGATGGAAATGGGGGAGAGCACCTCTGGCACCACGGCCCGTCTGGACTGTTTGCTGGCCTCTTCGGCAATGCGTCTGAGGCGCACCAGCTTGTTGTCCCCGAGGTCTGGCACATCCGCGTACTGGGTTTTGATCAACTGGAAACGGCTGATGCCCAGTTCGGTGCAGGCCCGGACCACATCGGCGAGTTTGTCTCCCTTGAGCAGGGCCAGAGCGAGCGTGGTGGATGTGGGCAACTCCAGATCGTTCTGAAATTTTTCCATCACGGTCAGGGTGGCGGTGAAATTGTCAAGGTGCTCCACTCTGGCTTTCGCTTCCCAGCCTGAGCCATCAAACAGGTGGACTTCATCGCCGGGCTTCAGGCGCAACACCCGCATGTGCTGGACCTCGGGGCCGTCCAATTCAATGGTGTCTGACAGGACCTCGACTTTGAAACGCTTTTCGTGGACTTTCATAGGGGGCTTTTGGCCAGAATCAGCGCCCACTCGCCTTCGGTTTCGGTGCTGACCAGAGAGAATCCTTCCCGTTCAAGGGCTTCAGTGACCAGATGCATCCGGTCGATCAGGATGCCGGTCATGATCAGGTCACCGCCGGGAATCAGGGCCTCTGCGTATTCTCCCATCAGGGCATCGTGAAGTTCTGCAAACAGGTTGCACACCAGCACATCCCACGGTCCCTGCTCCAGGATGTCTGAAAGCACCCCTTGATGGAAAGGCACGTTCAGGCCGTTGATCTCAGCGTTTTCTCTGGCGATGGGTACGGTGATGGGGTCGAGGTCCACGCCCATGGCATGACCGCCCAGTTTGCCTGCCACCAGAGCAAGCAGTCCGGTGCCTGCGCCCACATCCAGCACCCTTTTTCCGGGCAGATCCAGACGCTGAAGGGCGTCCATGGCGAACTGGGTGGTGGTGTGGTGTCCGGTGCCGAACGCCATGCCCGGATCGATGATCAGGGTGATGCCGTGCTCTGGGGCTTCATTTTGCAGCCAGGTGGGAACCACCGTGATTTTGCCCACAGTGACTGGCTTCAGGTCGGCTTTCCATTTTTCGAGCCAGTCGGTGTCATCGGCGACCACCCATTCTCCGACCAGAGGGACCTCCACACGCTGGTCAAAGTAGGCGTGTACGGTGCCACTCACTTCTTGCATTCCGGTGCATCCAGCGTCCCAGAGGGCAGGAAGTTGTGCATCGAGTTCATCCAAAGTGCCTTGAATCTGGTAAATCAGCATGAGGAACATTCTATAAGAGGTTGGGATAAGAAAGCTGTCTTTGCAGAGCAATCCAAAACGGGCCTTTGATTTGAGCTGCTTTTGAGCCCTCTTCAGCCTTTTTCAGGCCACAACCACCCGGAAGAGGATATGCATTTTTTGTCAATTCGCTGATGGGGTAATCATCCAAGATACATTTAAGCATAGTTTTTAGAGAATGGCAAATTTATGACCTGTAAAATCAATGTTTATCCTGTATAGATTTAGATATATGTTGTGTGATACGATAAATTAACGGATGGTATACAAAACAATCAACCAAAAATTTATCTTTCAGAAAAAATTTGTTGACAAAAATAAAGGGTTCTCCCTATACTGCATGCGTAGACGGAAGTCTGCATAATAACGCACTAGGGGGTTGGTACATGCATTTTTTCGCAAACAAACGTCCGGGTTTTCTGCATAAAGTTGCTGGTTCTGCTGTTTTGAGTGTCAGCATGGGGTTGCTCGCAGGAGCCCAGGCCCAGGAAGTGAAAGTCGGTGTGCTGCACTCCCTCACCGGAACCATGGCGATCAGCGAGATCACCGTCAAAAACTCCACCATGCTGGCCATTGAAGAGATCAACAAAAAAGGTGGCGTGATGGGCAAGAAAGTGGCTGCAGTCATTGAAGACGGTGCCAGTGAACCTGCCACCTTTGCCCAGAAAGCCCAGAAATTGATCGAGCAGGACAAAGTTTCCACCGTCTTTGGTGGCTGGACCAGCGCATCCAGAAAAGCCATGCTGCCTGTCTTCGAGCGCCTCGACAACCTGCTCTGGTACCCTGTGCAATTCGAAGGCAACGAGTGCAGCCCCAACATCATGTACTCGGGCGCACAACCCAACCAGCAAATCCTGCCTGCCTTCGAATGGGCCGTTGAAAAAGGCTACAAGAAGTACTTCCTGGTCGGATCGGATTACGTGTTCCCCAGAACCGCCAACCTGATCGTGAAAAAGCACATTGAAAACGAAAAACTCACCGTGACCGGTGAAGAGTATGTGCCTCTGGGTGGAACCGACTTCTCCAGCGTGATCAACAAGATCAAAGCGGGCGGACCTGCCATCATCTTCAACACCATCAACGGTGACTCCAACGTGGCCTTCTTCAAACAGATGGCCGCAGCTGGACTGACCGCCAAAGACTACCCCGTGATGAGCTTCTCCATCGCTGAGCAGGAAGCCAAAGCCATTGGGCCCAAACTCCTCGAAGGTTCTTATGCTGCATGGAACTACTTCATGAGCCTGCCGAACGCCAGCAACAAAGCTTTCATCAAGGCCTATCAGGCCAAATACGGCAAAGGTGAACTGATCACCGACCCCATGATTCACGGCTACGTGGACGTGTACATCTGGAAAGCCGCCGTCGAGAAAGCCAAATCCTTCGAGCCTGACAAAGTCCGCAAGGCTGCTGTCACCCTCAAAGAAATCAACACCCCCATGGGCAAAGTCAAGTTCGATGCCAACCAGAGCCTGTACCAAACCGCGTACGTCGGTCAACTGACTGCAGAAGGCCAATTCAAGATCCTCTGGGACAGCAAGAAGAACATCAAGCCCGAGCCTTACGACGCTCTGGCCTTCCCTGGCAAGACCTGCAAGCCCTGAACCGAGCGTTTAACGATTAGACCGTTTTTCCCCGTCCAGGTGCAAATTTGCACCGGACGGGTTTAGCGCTAGAGGCCCCTGGCGACTGAACACTGAAGGAGGACGTATGGGAGACACCGCTTTGTTTTTAGGCCAACTGTTCAACGGCGTGAGTGTGGGTTCAATCCTGCTGATCGCCGCTCTGGGACTGGCCCTGAGTTTTGGTTTGATGCGGGTCATCAACATGGCCCACGGGGAATTCATCATGATTGGTGGCTATCTGGCGTTTCTGGCCCACCAGATTTTGCCCTCGGGCGCGTCCATCTGGCTGGCTTTGCCTCTGGCTTTTGTGGGCACCTTCATTCTGGGTGCTTTGCTGGAAACCACCCTGATCCGCAGGCTGTATGGAAGGCCGCTGGACACCTTGCTGGCGACCTGGGGCCTCAGCCTGATTTTGCAGCAAGCCGCCCGCCAGATTTTTGGACCCACCGGCGTGGAAGTGACCGCCCCAGAGTGGCTGAGCGGAGCCATCAATTTTTCAGGTGCCCTCTCTGGACTCACCATTCCCCACGTGCGCATTTTTGTGATTGTGCTGGCCCTTGTGGTGCTGGGCGGCCTGATTTTGCTGATCAACAAAACCAAACTGGGCATGCTGGTGCGTGCCGTCAACCAGAACCGTGAAGTGGCCTCCACCCTCGGGGTGAACACCCGCCTGATCGACATGACGGTGTTCGCCATTGGGGCGGGACTGGCCGGTCTGGGCGGAGCAGCCCTCGCCCTGATTTCTCCTGTGACCCCCACCGTCGGACAGAGCTACATCGTAGACGCCTTCCTGGTGGTCATTCTGGGTGGTCTGGGCAGTCTGGCGGGAACCACCATCGCTTCTTTTGTGGTGGGCCTGTTCTCGGCCAGTTTGCAAACTTTCACCAGTGTGTCATTTGCCAAAGTGCTGCTGCTGGTCGCAGTGGTGGCTTTCTTGCAGTGGAAACCCAAAGGCATCGTGGTCATGAAATCCCGTGCCCTCGAGGAGGCGTAACATGAAAAAACTCGCACTTCCATTCATGGCCGTGCTGTTTGCAGTGCTGGCCTTCGCCCCGTCCTTGCTGGATGGGTACAACCTGTCCCTGCTGGGACGATTTCTGGCCCTCGCACTGGTGACCCTCGGGTTGGTGTGGTGCTGGGGCAAAGGTGGAGTTTTGTCTCTGGGACAGGGGGTGTTCTTCGGACTGGGCGGATATGCCCTCGCCATGCACCTCAAACTGGTGGGCCTCCCTGCCGGTGAAATCCCCGACTTCATGATGTGGAACGGCATGACCACGCTGCCTGCATGGTGGGAACCCTTCAAAAACCCCTTCTTTGCAGTTGCCATGGTTTTTGTGGTTCCGGGGATTGCCAGTTTCATCATGGCGAACCTGCTGTTCCGTCGCCGGATCACCGGGGTTTACGTGTCCCTGATCACCCAGGCGGTCGCTCTGGCTTTTGCCACCCTGCTGACCAGTCAGCAAGGTGTGACCGGAGGGTTCAACGGCCTGACCAACTTCAGCACCCTGTTTGGCTTCAACTACGGTACCCCCGAGATGCAGAAAGTGCTGTACTGGATCACTCTGGGCTTCGTGGTCCTGACTTTCGTGGTGGGCGTGGTGCTGGAGCGCACTTATTTTGGCAAAACATTGCTCGCCATCCGGGACGGTGAAAACCGTTCCCGTTACCTCGGGTACGATCCTGTGCCTTACAAAGTGTTCGCCTTCACTCTGGCTGGAATCCTTGCTGGTGTGGCAGGTGCCCTGTTCACCTTGCATGTCGGTGTGATCAGTCCCGCCATGGTGGGTGTGGTGCCCAGCATCGAAATGGTGGTGTGGGCCGCCATCGGAGGCCGTGAAAGCCTGATGGGGGCCATCATTGGGACGGTGTTCATCAACTTTGCCAAAGACCGCATTTCCACCGCCTTGCCAGATGCGTGGCTGTACATCATGGGGGTGCTGTTCATGCTGGTGGTGCTGTTCCCCCCACAAAGCTGGAAACTGCCCAAAATCTTTCGTGCCGCTGCAAAAAAGCCAGCCTTGAAGGAGGTTCACGGTGACTGAAGTCAAGCCGCTTCTGGAAATCAAAGGGGTGACCGTCTCGTTTGATGGTTTTGTGGCCCTCAGCAACGTGGACTTTTTGGTGAAGCCCGGCGAAGTGCGCATCCTGATGGGACCCAACGGAGCAGGCAAAAGCACCCTGATGGACACGGTCATTGGCAAAGTGCGAGCAGATTCGGGTCAGATTTTCTTTCAGGGAAAAGACATCTCCCGAACCCCCGAGTACCTGATCAATGCCCTTGGCATTTGCCGCAAATTCCAGACCCCCGGCGTGCTGGAAAACCTGACCGTCAAGGAAAACCTTGAACTGGCTGCACGCAAAAACAAGGGATTCTGGGGCAGCCTGAAAAGCAAACTGGTCCCAGAGGAACAAAAACGTGTTGAGGACATCCTCAGGAAAATCCGTCTGCAAGACCGTGCAGACATGCAGGCCCGCCACCTCGCCCACGGTGAGAAACAGTGGCTGGAAATCGGCATGGTGCTCAGTGCCAATCCGCCCCTGATCATGCTGGATGAACCTACCGCCGGAATGACCGTGCAGGAAACCGCCCTCACCGCCGAACTGATCAAAGAGCTGGCCAGAGACCACACCATCATCGTGATTGACCACGACATGACCTTCATCGAACTGCTCAAAGCCGATGTGAGCGTGCTGCACATGGGCAAAATGCTCTGTGAAGGGGATCTGGAAACCATCCGCAACAACGCAGAAGTGCAGTCGGTCTATCTGGGCCGCCACAAGGAGGAAGCCCATGCTTGAAGTGAAAGGACTGAATGCCAGTTACGGCGAATCCCGCGTGCTCTGGAACGTGGACCTCTCGGTGGGACCCGGCGAAGGGGTGGCCTTGCTCGGGCGCAATGGGGTGGGCAAAACCACCATGCTGCGCGTGCTGGCTGGACTGCACGGGGTTCAGGAAGGTGCCCTCAAATTTGACGGCTCAGACATGACCCGGCTTCCTGCACACACCAGAGCCCGCAATGGTCTGGCCTATGTGCCCCAAGGACGCGGAATTCTGCCTCACCTGACGGTGGAAGAGAACCTCCTGATGGGCCTCAATGCCACCAAAGAAAAACAGATTCCAGAATTCATTTATGATCTGTTTCCAGTTTTAAAAGAGATGCTGGCCCGCAAAGGGGGCAACCTCTCTGGAGGACAGCAACAGCAACTTGCCATTGGACGTGCCCTGACCATGCGCCCCAAAATGCTCTTGCTGGACGAGCCCACTGAAGGCATCCAGCCCAATGTGGTGCAGCAAATTGGTGAGGCCCTCAAAGTGGTGCGCAACGAACTGAAAGTCTCGGTGTTGCTGGTCGAGCAGTATCTGGATTTCGCATGGAACTTTGCCGAGCGTTATTACGTGCTGCAACGCGGGGTGATCACCCACTCGGGCGATACCCGCACCGATGATGTGGACACGGTCAGCCGATTCATTACTGTATAAATTGCAAATTGTGCTTTAAAAATCGAACATCCTGAAAATCTTATGGGAATTTCAGGATGTTTTTCAATTGATTTATGCAACTTGTACCAAAAATATGGAACACATTGTAAGATTTAAGCCAGAGCTGGCCCATTCACCCACCCAAGGAGCAAATTGTGCGACTGACCGAACGCGAATCCGAAAAACTCCTGATTTTTCTGGCCGCAGAACTGGCCCGCAAACGTCAGGCCAGAGGGCTGAAACTCAATTTCCCCGAAGCCAGTGCCATCATCACCGCTGAAATCCTCGAATGGATCCGCGACGGCAAAACCGTGGCCGAAATCATGACCCTCGGGACCACTGTTTTGACACGGGCAGATGTGATGGAAGGCATTCCCGAAATGCTCCACGAAATTCAGGTGGAGGGCACTTTTCCAGATGGCACCAAGCTGGTGACGGTGCATGATCCGATCAGGTGAGGGGAGCTTTGCTCTGCCGAGAGCCAAGTGCCTAGGGCCGAGAGCGAAAAGAAAAGCCAAGGCAGAAGGCAGAAGGCAGAAGGCAGAAGGCAGAAGGGTATATGCCGAGGGCTTGAAAAGCTTTGGCTCAAGCTTTCAGGGCGAGGCGCGCCTCGCCCCTACAGATCCCCTTGACCATTTTATTGACGTACAGCACGATGCTCTCGGCTCTCGGCTCTCGGCTCTCGGCTCTCGGCCCTAAGCATCACCGGAGGTACCCCATGATCCCAGGCGAATATTTCCTGCAAGACGATGACATCGAACTCAATGCTGGCAAAGAAGTGACGGTCCTCAGGGTGTCCCACACCGGAGACCGTCCGGTGCAGGTGGGCAGTCACACGCATTTTTTTGAAGTGAACCGTGCCCTGAAATTTGACCGTGAAGCTGCGTATGGCAAACGCCTGAATTTGCCTGCTGGAACGGCTGTGCGTTTTGAGCCCGGTATCAGCACTGAGGTGGCTCTGGTGCCTTATGGCGGTAAACGGGTGGTTCACAGCATGAATGGTCTGGTGGCTGGACCTCTGGAAGAAAACCAAGCCGCCGCCCTGAAAAAATTGGAGGAATGGCAGTGAAACTGAAGCGCTCAGATTACGCCAAGCTGTACGGTCCCACCACCGGAGACCGCATTCGCCTTGCCGATACCGACCTCCTCCTCAAAATTGAAAAAGATTACACCACCTACGGTGAAGAAGTGGTGTTTGGCGGAGGAAAAGTCATCCGGGATGGCCTTGGACAGGGACAGAACACCAGAGCCTCGGGCAGCCCTGATCTGGTGATCACCAACGCGATTGTGCTGGACTGGTGGGGCATCGTCAAAGCCGATGTGGGGGTCAGGGATGGCCGGATTGTGGCGATTGGCAAAGCCGGAAACCCTGACATTCAGGACGGTGTGACTCCGGGTCTGGAAATCGGACCGGGCACCGAAATCATCGCAGGTGAACGGAAAATCCTGACGGCTGGAGGGATCGATTCCCACATCCACTTCATTGCACCTCAACAAGCGTGGGAGGCCCTGTACTCTGGCGTGACCACCATGATTGGTGGTGGCACCGGACCTGCCGAGGGCACCAAAGCCACCACCTGCACGCCCGGCGCTTGGAACCTGCACCGCATGTTTGAAGCTCTGGAGGCCTTCCCGCTGAATTTTGGCTTGCTCGGGAAAGGCAACGCCAGTTTGCCCGAGGCCCTTGAAGAACAGATTCTGGTCGGGGCGATGGGTCTGAAACTCCACGAGGACTGGGGAACCACCCCCTCTGCCATAGACACCTGCCTGAGTGTTGCAGACAAATACGACGTGCAGGTGGCCATCCACACCGATACCCTGAATGAAAGCGGTTATGTGGAAGACACCCTGAATGCTTTCAAAGACCGGGTGATCCACACCTACCACTCCGAAGGGGCCGGAGGAGGTCACGCCCCGGACATCCTGCGCGTGGTGGGCTTTGACAACGTGCTTCCGAGCAGCACCAACCCCACCATGCCGTACACCATCAACACCCTTGAGGAGCACCTCGACATGCTGATGGTCTGTCACCACCTGTCCCCACAGGTGCCAGAGGATGTGGCTTTTGCAGAATCCCGCATCCGCCCGGAAACCATGGGAGCAGAGGATGTGCTGCACGACCTCGGGGCGATCAGCATGATGTCCAGCGATTCTCAGGCGATGGGACGGGTCGGAGAGGTGGTTTTGCGCACCTGGCAAACCGCCCACAAAATGAAACTGGAACGCGGTCCTCTGGAAGGAGACACCGACGCAGACAACCACCGTCTGAAACGTTATGTCGCCAAATACACCATCAATCCGGCCCTTTCGCACGGCATTGCAGACCATGTGGGCAGCATCGAGGTGGGCAAACTGGCCGATCTGGTGCTGTGGAATCCAGCCTTTTTTGGCATCAAACCTGAGCTGGTCATCAAAGGAGGCTTCATTGCAGCTTCCCTGATGGGCGATCCCAACGCCAGCATCCCCACCCCAGAGCCTGTCCGTTACCGCCCCATGTTTGGATCATTTGGAAATGCAGTGTCCAAGACCAGCGTGCATTTTGTGTCTCAGGTGTCTCTGGATCAGGGCAACCTTCCCGAGCTTTCCCGCACCTGCCTGCCTGTCAAAGGGTGCCGCACCGTCAAAAAATCGGACCTCAAACACAACAACCTGCTTCCCAACATCCACGTCAACCCCGAGACCTACGAGGTCACCATCGACGGTGAGCCGATCTCCTCTGGGCCAGCCAAAACCCTCCCAATGACCCAGCGGTATTTCTTGTTTTAGAGGGTGATTTTGGAAAGGCTGGAGGGGAGGTGTTGGCTTGGAGAAGTTGACAGTCAACAGTTCACAGCAAGCATCACAAATCAGTGAGGGAAACATCCCCCTTCGTGAAGGGGGAAAGCTTCAAACGAAGTGAGAAGCAGGGGGATCCATGTTCAGCATCAAACCCACACCCCAGATCAAAGCCCTGCCAGAGCAGCAACACGCAGCAGGTCGGCAGGTCATTGAAATTCCCATGACCTGCTGGGAACGGCAAAAAGTGCGTCGCAGGCTGAAAGCTTCAGATGGCACTGAACTGTTGTTGGCTCTGCCCACTGGAACTGTTTTGCAGCCGGGTACGGTGCTGGACATCCGCGAAAATCGGGTGTATCAGGTGGTGGCTGCTCTGGAAGAGGTGCTGGTCTACCATCCATCCAGCATTCAGGAGGCCATGCGGTTTGCCCATTTCATCGGAAACCAGCACCGTGACATCGACTTTTCTGAAAACGGGGTTCTGGTTCTTGCAGAATTGGGGTTGCAGGTCAGATTGGAAAAGCTGGGCTTTCAGGTGACCCTTGAACACCGTCCTTACCACGCCAGACCCATCAGTGAGTATGCCCATGTCTGAGAACCTCAAACACCGTTTGATTTTGCAGCAAATCTTCGATTCGCAGTTTCCACTGGGCGGATTTGCCCACTCTGGAGGTCTGGAATCCTACACCTCAAACCCTCCCACCCCAGAGCAACTGCGCAACCTTCTGAAAAACCACATTCAGCGTGGAGGTCTGCGTCTGGAAATGTCTGCGATGGTCTTGATCCATCAGGGACACCCTCCAGAGGAGGTGGCTCTGGAACTTACCGCATGGAAGGCCACCCCCACCAGTTTGCATGCCAGTACTGCCTTGGGAAAACGTCTGGTGAAACTGGCCCAGCGTCTCTGGGGCATCGAATTGCCAAAATTGCCAGAGGCCCACTTTGCAGTGCTCTGTGCGGTGCTGGGGCAAAAGTTGAAGCTTCCTCTGGCAGACCTGTGTCTGGCATATGGTCAGGCCCAGATCACCAGCATGCTCTCGGCATGCACACGCTGCATGCCTTTCAGCCCCGAGCAGGCACAAGAAATCCTGATCTCTTTGCAAGATGTCCTGCTGGAAGAAGTGTCCAGAAACATCGAACATCCGCAGCTCTGCAACGCCATGCCATCTCTGGAATTGCGCTCCCATCAGCAGGCATATCTGTACACACGGCTGTTTCAGTCGTGAAGTTTCCCACAAGGGCGAGGCATGCCTCGCCCCTACAAATTCCCTTGAAGATTTTATCTACGTGTCGCACGATGCTCTCTGCTCTCTGCTCTCTGCTCTCTGCTCTCGGCTCTCGGCAAAAAGGCAAGCCCCTACAAAAATCCTCAAACCCCATAAGGAGCAACAATGACCGTCAAAATCGGCGTAGGTGGACCCGTCGGCAGCGGCAAGACCGCTTTGCTGGAAAAGCTCTGCAAGAAAATGCGCGATGAATACAGCATCGGCGTGATCACCAACGACATTTACTGCTACGAAGACGCAGAAATTCTCGCCCGAGCAGAGGCCCTGCCCCTCAACCGGATTAAAGGGGTCCAGACCGGAGGATGCCCCCACACCGCCATCCGTGAAGACCCGAGCATCAATCAGGAGGCCGTAGACGAAATGCTCGAAGCCCTGCCTGATCTGGACATCCTGTTCATCGAATCAGGCGGGGACAACCTCGCATCTTCCTTCAGTCCAGAGCTGGTCGATGTGTTCATCTTCGTGCTGGACGTGAGTGGGGGAGAGAAGGTGCCCAGAAAAGGGGGACCTGGCATCGTGCGTTCAGATTTGCTGGTCATCAACAAGATTGACCTTGCTCCTCTGGTGGGTGCCAATCTGGAGGTCATGGACCGGGACACCCGGATCCAGCGCAAGGACCGTCCTTATGTGTTCACCAGCCTGAAAAACGAGGATGGCCTGAACCGCATCATCGGGTGGATCAAGCAGGATGTGCTCTTTGAGGCCAAAGAGGAAAACCTGTGCTGACCCTCTTGGCCCTCGGGGTGTTGCTGGGCATGAAGCACGCCCTCGAACCGGACCATCTGGTGGCGGTCAGCACCATGCTGCACAAAGAAAGGCGCTTGTTGCCTGCCCTGAAAGTGGGGGCCACATGGGGACTTGGGCACACCACCACGCTGGCCCTCGGGGTGCTGTTTCTGTTTCTCCTCAAACTGCCGTTGCAGGAAGACAAGCTGATTTACTTTGAGGCTCCAGTGGCGGTGATGCTGCTTCTTCTGGGTGGCAAGGCCATTTATGACCTGTTCACCGCAGGAAAAGAGCTGTATTTCCATTCCCACGATGGCCTGACCCATGCCCACACCTTCAAACTGTTTGATCCTGAGAAGCGCCATTTCAGGAGTTATTTTGTGGGTCTGGTGCATGGTCTGGCAGGCAGTGGCGCCATGATGCTCTTTCTGGCAGGTGAATTTCCCACACCTCTGGAAGCCCTGCTTTATACCGTGCTGTTTGGGGTGGGAAGCATGGTGGGGATGGCTCTGGTGTCTTGCGGAATCGCCATTCCTTTCGTGGCCAGCCGGAACAAACCCATGCTCTATCAGGGTTTGACCCTTGTGGCAGGCGCAACCAGCCTGTTTCTGGGAGGCCAGATCATCTGGGAGATTGCCCATGCATAGTGTTCTGGAATTGACCTTTGGCGTTGAGCAGGGAAAAACCGTTCTGAAAAGCCAGTATGCCTTTGGTGCCATGAAAGTGGTGCGTCCCTTTGAAGTGTCGGATTACGCTTTGTTGCAGATTGCCAGCGTGACCCCCGGCATCCACAACGGCGACCATTACCAGCTTTCCGTAAAACTGGAAGCAGGGGCCAGAGTGATTTTGCTGAACCAGTCTGCAACCAAGTTGCATGGCAAGAAAGCAGGGGTTGCCCTGCATGACATCCAGCTTCAGGTGGCTTCTGATGCCCATCTGGAATATTATCCGGGCCTCACCATTCCTTTTCGGGATGCCCATTACCAGCAAAACACCCATGTTCAACTTGAAGCAGGTGCCCGGTTTGGCATCATGGAAAGCTGGAGTGCAGGGCGAATTGAACGCGGTGAACTCTGGCAATTTGAAGCTTTAAAAAGCACCGTCAAAATCGATCTGGATGGGACGCCCCTGTACCGCGATGCCTTCGAGGTGGGAGGAGCACCTCTGGAGGGGCTTACGGATGGTTTTCCTTTGTGGGCCTCTGGATTCTGGCATGGCCTGCCCGCCTTGGAATCCTGTTTGCAAGAAGGTCAAAGTTTGATGGGGTGTGGAACCACCAGAGCAGGAGGGCAATACTTCCGGTTGCTGGGTCACGACACCCTCGAATTCCAGCGCCAGATGACCGATTTTGTGCATGAGCGCTGGGAGCGCACCGCAGGGATCAGGGTGCCTTTTGCCCGGTTTTCCAGCGGGGTGTTTTTGTAAAAGAAGTGGACAGTTTACAGTAGACCGTTCACAGCGAACCCGTGCGAAAAATCTCCTTGTACAGCTCCAAAAATCAGGCTGCCTGATTTTTCATGCAATTTGGAATCCATTCCTGCTGTCAACTGTTCACTGTGAACTCTGTGGCTCAGATCTTTTTCCAGGGCAAAGCCTTCAAATACTGCTGCAAGCTGCTCCCATTCCCCTGAAGGGCCAGAGCCAGCAGTTTTGCGGTGGGTCTGGCCTCAACAATGTAACGGGTGCCGTCGGGTTCCACTTTGCCGAGGCGCAGCACGGTGCCGTTGCGGGGCTTGAGTTTCTCGGGGTCCATGTATTGCACTTTGGCCCCAATCACGATGGCTTGCGCGGGCAGTTCTCGGGTCAGTTCACTGGTGAAGGGTTTTCCGGTCTGGCTGTGAAACTCGATGGCGTAACGGGTGTAACGTCCAGAGCTTCCGGCCCCTTCGAACAGCACGGTGTCCAGCAGGCAGCCTTCGCGCAGGTGCACATTCAGGCCGGGAATGGGCAGGTGGTTCAGCTCTGGGGCTGGGGTTTCTTGGCGTTTGGGCAGAACAGGTTGATTGAGCAGGTTTTGCAGGTGTTGCAAAAAGCGATTTTGGGTTGGGGGTTGGGCAGGCAGGTCCATCATGTTTTCATCTCTCCTGTACGTCAGATAATACGTATGACGTGACTCTAAAGAGCATTATGGGTTTTTGTGTCAGCTTTGCGTGTGCCCATTTCCTCTTGACAAAATCCTTCTGCTGATTGCAATTTGGCGTATCGGTGATGCTTATGGAAGGGTGCTCGAATGGCCTATAGAGCCTCGCTCTGGTTGTGAAATGGTCTTCTGAAACGGTGAGGTCTTCTTGTGTGTTGCTACCTGTCAGACAGAGACACCCGATGTCAGCGAAAGAACAAGTTTTTTGAACCGTTGGCAAACGCAAAAACCCCAGAGTGTGCTTCCTGGTGATGGCTGTTCGCTGAAAGCGGTCAGCTTTCTCAAATGATGTGCCAGAGGTCGGTCTTTGCGACTGACCTGCATCAGAAGTGTAAAGGACGCTTGACATCTGACCAGAAACCTCTAAGATAAAGTCAAGTAAACTTGACAGGGGGCAGGCATGAATCGAGAAAAAAGGATCCTGAACACCATGAAAAATGGAGTCACTGCTGCCATCATCATTGGGATTCTGGCCATTGCAGCCTTGCTGCTGGCTCCACACCTGAAATCCAGTGACCTGCTGACAGGGGTGGGGACTGGCTTGCTGGTGATGTTGCCCGTTTCCTTGATTCTCATGACCTTGCGGGGTTACCGCAAAATGGATGAATTCGGGCAACTGATCACCCTGAAAGCTTGCTCGGTGGCCCTGATGGTGGTGATGGGCCTGTGCATGGTGTATTTCCCCCTCCAGATGGTTTTGCACCTTCCGGCTTTGCCACTGTGGATCATCTGGGTGGTGGGAAGTGTGACCTATGGAATTGCCATGGCTGTTCTGTCACGATAGGAGGGTTTAATGAACCGGGACCAACGCCTCAAAAAAGTTTTCCAGAGCATGACCCTCACCGGGGTTCTCATTTCCCTCCTGACCGTCCTGACCTCCATGGTGCAAGACCAATTTCCTCCCAACAGTGAAGCCAGCGATTTCTGGCATGGGGTGGTGGTGGGCATCCGCACTGCTTTTCCTTTTGCTTTTCTGTTTCTGGTGGTGCGGGCTTATTTCACCATGGATGAATATGGTCGCCTTCAGATGGTCAAAGCTGCTGCTGTGGGTTTTCTGGTGACCATGGTGTTCAGCATGGGGTATTATCCCCTGCAAGAGGCCGGAAAAATCCCTGCATTGCCTGTGTACACCCAGTGGCTTCTGGGCTTGATTGCCTTCATGGTCAGCATGGGGGTGCAGTCCAGATCATGAAAAACCGCATCAAGGTTCTCAGGGCAGAACGCAACCTCACACAGGCGGATCTGGCCGTGATGCTGGACACCTCCCGCCAGACCATCAACGCGCTGGAAACTGGGAAATACGATCCCAGTTTGCCTCTGGCCTTCAAGATTGCCAAAGTGTTCAGTTTGAGCATTGAAGACATTTTTCAATACGAAGAATAGCCTTCTGAAAGGTCAAAAAGTTTAAGCCAGAGTGCAGCTGTGTGAACCAGACCTCTGGCTTAAACTTGTGGTCATGAAACGGATTTTTTATCCCGAGGAGCCCTCTGATTAGGACGACAGGGAGCGTCCTGACATGGCTTACAAGAACTTCAAGAAACACCGGGACCGGCACAAAATCATCCTCAGACGGCTTCGATATGCTGGATTTTGCAGAGGAGAATTCGAAGAAGAATATGCTCTGATGCGCCACAAACTGTTCTTCAGAAGTGGATCAAGGTGGTATGCAGACCATCAGGGTTACCGTTTCATCAAAGACCAGTACCAGAGGTTCTGGCGCAGACAGGGCAAACGCATGTGTCGTTATGCACTTCTGGACATGGAAAAACACTTTGAATCTGAAAATCCACATGCCAGAAAAGGTGAAATCTGGTGGATCATCCGCTGAAAAAGAGCCCGAACAGGGCTCTTTCTTTTTTGAAGGCCCATAAGAGCACAAGGCAAGTAAAATGACCAAGATGCAGCATTTGTCTCACTTTCAAAAACCAGAGTATTTTGGCGGAAGCATTTTGAACCTGATCAGCAGCATCCAGAGCCATTTTGGCCTGATCCCTCAGCATGCTCCTTTGCGAGATGGGGTGCATTTTCAAAAGAAAATTGTGCTTTTGGTGATCGATGGTCTTGGAAAACAGCAACTCGGCAGGCATCAAGAGGCAGGGGATTTGTCTGTTCTGAGCAGCTTCGATGAAATCCGAACCCTCAGCAGTGTCTTCCCCAGTTCCACCATGGCGGCCATGACCACCCTGCACATGGGGGCACCTCCTGCACAGACCGGATGGCTGAGTGGATGCCTCTGGTTGGAAGAACTCGGGCAGATTGTGAACACTGTGCATTCCAGAGATGAACATTCCAGAGCGTGGGTCAATCTGGACTTCATGCGAACCACCCGTTCGGTGTACCAGCAACTCTCTGAAATCCATGTCAAAAGCACCGTGATTTATCCAGCCGCTTTTTCGGGGTCATTCCTCAGCAACTGGCACCATGAGGGGGCTTCAGAAGTGGGGTATTTTTTCACCCCCAACAGCATTCCCACGCTGGTCAAAGACGCCTTGACCAGTTCAGATTACGTGGTGGTCTATTACCCCCACTACGACGACATATGCCACCGTTACAGCCCTGAAAGCCCTGAAGCCACCGATGAAATTCAGGGCATCAACAACCTCTTGGAAAGGATTTTGCAGAGGCTCCCAGAGCAAGTCACTGTGCTCTTGACTGCCGATCATGGTCACAAATCCATCCACGCAGGCATCTGGGTGGACCAGCATCCAGAGGTGCATGAACACCTTTTGCTGCCAATCTCTGGAGAGAAAGTCGCACGTTATTTGCATGTCAAACCGGGACACCTTGAAGCAGTGCAGGAGATTTTTGCACAGTGGGCCGATGTGGTCCCCTCAGAGCAACTCTGGGAAGAAGGTTATTTTGGCGGAGATCCAGCACACCAGACTTTTCTTTCTCGCACAGGTGATCTGGTGGCCCTGACCAGAGGTTTCACCGACCTCCACTGGGAATACCATCCAGAGGTGCGCAACATCAAAGGCTGGAAAGGCAACCATGGTGGTCTCTCTGAAACCGAAATGCTGGTGCCTCTGGGGATTTTAAACACCTGACTTGACTTCACCGTTCCAAATGTGGATTGCTGAATCAAGGAGATCCCATGCCAGAGACATCCACCCTGCTGATTTTCATGCTTTCAAGCCTCGCTTTGCTGGTGATTCCGGGTCCAGCGGTGCTCTACATCGTGACCCGCAGTGTCCAGCAAGGCCGAACCGCAGGTCTGGTGTCTGCTCTGGGTGTGGGTCTGGGAAGCATGGTGCACATTCTGGCAGCAGCAGCAGGGCTTTCGGCGCTTTTGCTGTCATCGGCTTTGGCTTTCACGGTGGTCAAGGTGCTGGGTGCAGGGTACTTGCTTTACATTGGCATTCGGACCTTGCTGGACCGTACCCCTCTAACCACTGAAGAAGACATTCCAGCTCTGCCTCTGGGCAAGATTTTCGCTCAGGGGGTGGTGGTGAACATCCTCAACCCCAAAACCGCCCTGTTTTTTCTGGCGTTTTTGCCCCAGTTTGTGCACCCTGAAACCGGCTCGCCCCTGATCCAGATCCTGATCCTCGGGTCCTGTTTTGTGGTGCTGGGCGTCTTCAGCGACAGCATGTACGCGTTGCTGGCAGGCTGGCTGGGAAAACGCCTGAGGAAAAACCAGACGTTCCTCAGGCGACAGAAGTATTTTGCAGGGAGCATTTACATGGCTCTGGGTGTGGTGGCCGTGGGACTCAAGGAGAGCCATTAAGCTTTCAGATGAAAAACCTATTTCATGGTTTCCAAACTGAATTCAAGGCGTTCAAGATATGCACTGGGAACCTCTGGACGGGTGCTTAAAATGTGAAGGTGTTTCTCCCACAAGTCCACAAAATCCCTCAGGTCACTCTGATGGAGTTGATCCAGTGTCAGGTAGCCCACTTCATGGGCGATTCTCAATTGCTCTGTTAAGGTCGGTGAAGTGGATTTTTGGATCATGAATTCCAGAATGTTCTGGAAAGCCATGTTTGAAATGGCAAATCCTTCTCCATCTTCCTGAAACTCAATCACTGCCATGCTCTCCTCCAAAGACAAACCTTGAATTCCTCACAACCTCGGGTCAATCCCCTCAGATTCCAGAGCCAGAATCCCCAGCACGCATTCGTGCACCTTCCAGAGTGGCTCATGGTGTACAAAGCGCCTTAAAGCCTCGATGCCCAGATGGAATTCACGGGTGGCCCGTTCCCGCTTGGCTCCCAGTGCCCGTTTGCGTAAACGGTCCAGATGGGCGGTGTATTCGGGACCGTAAATGATCCGCAGGTATTCCCGACCACGGATTTTGAGGGTGGGCTGGACTTTGCGCTCGGGGACAAAGTCCATGGGTTTGACCACCATGCCTTCTTTGCTTTGCTCGGTCAGGGTTTCCCACCACCTGATGGCCTGCTGGATGCTTTCTTCGTGGTTCAGATCCACCACCTGATAAGGGGTGGACAAAAGCAGCACATCTGCTTCACAGAGCTTTTCGAGGGTTTCCATGTGCCAGAGGTGGGTTTTGTCGGTGTACACATGCCCTTCGGTGGCCAGCAGATGGAAAGGTGCAAAACGCAGGTCTTCAAGGCTGTTCACCGCCTGGCAGTAATTGCGGTAGGCCTGCATGTAGTGCTGCAGGTTGTCCAGTCGAGCTTTTGCCTGTGCCAGATGTTCTTTTGCCTGTGGGTGCTTCTCCAGCAGCGCAACAGCGGTGCTCAGGGCATGGGTGCCAGAGGTTCCGGTGGCTGCGTACTGCTCTTTCAAAAGGGAGGTGGCTTTGAAGGACCACGGCAGCAATTCCCCATCCAGACACACCCAGTCGGTCTGGAAGGTGTCCCAGAAACCGGATTTTTTCAGTGCCTGCTGCATGCGTTCCAGAAAGGCCTGTTCCAGTGCAGCATCATTGAAGAAGGTCCGTCCAGTGCGGGAGTACATCACACCTGCTCTGGGTTCAGACAGGCCGAAACGGCTTTGGGCCACTTCAGGGGTGCTGCACACGATCACCACTGCCCGAGAGCCCATGTGTTTTTCTTCGCAGACCACATGGGTGAGGCCCTGCTTCTGGTAGTACTTGAACGCATCTTCAGGGTGTTCCAGCACATCTTCCCGCTCACTGGTGTGGGCAGGGGAGACGGTGGGAGGAAGGAACACCAGCCACCTCGGGTCCAGAGCAAAACGGCTGGCGGTTTCCAGTGCAGCAATGTTGTTGGCTTCAGGGATTCGCACCGTTCCAACTGCAGTCTCGATGAATTTCTCACGGGCGAAGTCCTGCCAGCGCAAGGACTGGTCTGCTGCCTGCTGGGCGTTCAGCAGGGCTTTCAGTTGTTTGCCCGGCTCGTGGTAGACCTGCCTGGCCTGCACGCTGTGGGTGGTCAACTCTGGGTATCGCAGGGCAGTCAGTTTGCCACCAAACACGCATCCTGTATCAATGTCGATGGTGTTGTTGACCCACTGCGCTTCTTTGACGGCAACGTGTCCATAAACGACTCTGGCTTTGCCCCGGTAATCTTTGGACCAGTCCAGACGGACAGGGAAGCCCTCGGGGTCGGTTTCGCCAGTGGTGTCTCCATACAGGCAGAATTCCCGGACCCGCCCAGAGGTGCGTCCGTGGTATTTTTCGATCAGTCCGGCGTGGGCCACCACCACCTGTCCGTCGTCCAGCAGGCAATGGCTGACGAGTTTCTCCAGAAACAGCCGCACTTCTTTTTTGAAGTCCTCGGAGGTGTGTTCCAGTTGCTCTGCGGTTTTTTCCAGACCGTGGCGCAAGGTGACCCGTTTCCCCAGCAGGTAACGCTTCAGTTTTTCATCGTGGTTGCCGGGAACACACAGGGCATGCCCAGCGTTCATCATGTTCATGACCAGTCTGAGCACACCGACGCTGTCTGGGCCACGGTCCACAAGGTCGCCCACAAAGACCGCCATACGGCCCTCGGGGTGATGGGCTTGCAGGTCATCGGTCACGGTGTAACCCAATTCCAGCAGTAACTCGCGCAACTCTTCGAAACAGCCGTGCACGTCTCCGATGAAGTCAAAAGGACCATGCAGGTGTTTGAGGTTGTTGTACAGCGGTTTGCGCTCGATGACCAGAGTGTCCAGATCTTCAGGTTTCAGCACATGCACCTGACGGAAACCTTCTTTTTCAAGGTTCCGGATGCTGTTTTTCAGCTGATAAGCATGCTTGCGAATCACAGAGGCTGGAAAATGCCGGTCAGGCCGGGCTTCGTGGCGCTCCAGCAGGGTGGCCTCTGGAATGTCCAGCACCAGAGCCACCGTCAGCACATCGTTGGCTCTGGCGGTTTTGAGGATCTGGGCTCTGGCGTCTTTTTGCAAGCTGGTGGCATCAATCACCGTGAGTTTGCCCAGTCCCAGACGCTTGGCAGCCACATGGTGCAGCAGCTCAAAGGCTTCTCTGGTGATCTCCAGATTGTTTTCGTCGTCGGTCAGCAGGCCCCGGAAATAATCGCTGGACAGCACTTCCGTGGCCTTGAAGTGCTTGCGTGCAAAAGTGCTTTTTCCGCTGCTGGATGCCCCGATCAGGGCCACCAGACACAACTCAGGAATCTGCAAAATCATGGGTTCCTCTTTTCAATGGGTGTAAACGTGAAAATGGCCATCTGGGTCGGAGGGCCGTACTGCTCGTGCACATCTCCCACCATGCGGAATTCTGCGGTATAGCCGTAAGTGCTGCACACCTGCTTGGCCCAACTCTGAAACTCTGCCCGGCTCCATTCAAAGCGGTGGTCATGGTGCCTGAGGCCCTGCATCCCTTCAAACAGCACGTTGTATTCCACGTTGGGGGTGGTGACCACCACGGTTCGGGGTTTCATGTGCCCGAAAACGCTGCGTTCCATGGCCTGCAAGCGGTCTGGGTCAAGGTGCTCGATCACCTCTACCAGAGCTGCCCCCTCAAATCCAGTCAGGCGGTCATCCAGATAGGTGATGGAGGAGTGCAGGAATTCCACAGGTTTGCCCTCGTATTTTTCGCGGGCCAGCATGAGGGGCCGGATGGAGGCATCCACAGCCACAATCCGCTGAAAGGGATGCTTCAAAAGGTGACGCAGCAGGTTTCCTTCTCCACACCCGAGGTCCAGCACCGTTTTGGCTCCACTGGCAACCAGAGCTTCACACACGGCAGTCAGACGCTGTCGGTTCAGGGAAATCCGAACTTCTTTTTCCTCTGGGGTTTCCTGCTCCGGCTTTTCTTCCTCCTCTGGCTCAAATCGCTCTGCAGCCTGACGGATCAGCCTCTGGCGGTATTTGAGGTATCTTTTGAGAATCAATTCACGATCAGGGTGTTGTTCAAGCCACCCCTCCCCATTTCGCAACAATTTTTCAATTTCAGAGGCATCGATGAAATAGTGCTTGGCATTGTCCAGCACCGGAAGCAGCACATAAAAATGCTTCAGGACCTCCTGCACCATCCGTTGCACTTTGAACTTCACATGGAAATACGGGCCAGAGCCCCACTCTGGAAACTGTTCATCCAGCATGAGGGGCTGAACCTCCAGCACATATCCCAGAGGTTCAAACATTTTGCGGATCAGGTCTTCGCCTCCGTGGCAGCGCAACACCGGAATTTCAATTTCAAGATTCAAAGCCTGCTGGACCAATTCAGGGCGCCCCTGACTTTTGCCGTTCATGGCGGTGCGGAAAGCATCCCCCAGAACCACACTCAGGAAACTGTTGGCGGTGTAGGGCCGGTCATTCACATAAGGTTCCAGTGGACGGCTTTCATTTCCAGCACTCCAGCGGGACAATTCGATGGGATCGACGTGAACCATCAAGCAAAGGGTGGCATGGGATTCGGCGACTTCTGGATAGAAGATCGTGCTGCGGCCAAAGGGCAAGTTGAAATCCTGCACTCTGTCAGGATGCTTGTGCAGCAGGTATCCCAGATCGCTGGCCGGGGTGTGATTTAAACGCAATAAAAACAACATACGCAGTCCATTGTTTCATGGGCTGCGCATGTTGAAATGGGCAAAAACACCTGCTTCTGGCACACCGGGGGTCAGCAACATCAAATATATGAAGATCGCTTGAATTCCTCGGGTAGGCTTCCCTTTCCACCGTCCGTCCTGTCACTTGCGAGAGGGCTTGACTTTGAGTCACGGTATTTTCTGGCTCAGGGTGTGTCGTCTGCAGGTATGCCTTACTGTACTGCTCGGGTGTGGGTGACATTCAAGCCCATGAAGAATGTCCCGAGGTTTTTGGTGTTCAAGGTGTCTGATGGGGTCTTTGTCGGATTCAAGGTGTTTGGAAAACGTTCCACATGCATGAAGGCCCCAAAAAGGATTACAATGGCAGTTTGTGAGAACCTATTCTGTGAACATTGGTGGCGTGGCCCGTGAGCTTCCCATCGTGGAACTTGCTCCGGGCCTGAGTGTGGCCCTTTTCAACATGCTGGGCGACACTGAAGTGACCGAATCAGCAGGCAAAGCCCTGGCAGACCTGATGCCTTCTGAAGTGGATGTGCTGGTCACCCCCGAGGTCAAAGCCCTGACCCTTGCCCATGTGGTGAGCCGTGAAAGTGGCAAGCCTTACGTGGTGGTGCGCAAAACCCAGAAACCTTACATGGTCAATCCGGTGGTCCGTGAAGTGCTGTCCATCACCACGGGCAAACCCCAGACCCTTGTCCTGGACGGCATGGATGTCGAAAACCTGAAAGGCAAAAAAATTGCCATCATCGACGATGTGGTGTCCACCGGTGGAACCCTCAAAAGCCTTTCCAAAATCATCTCAGAGGTGGGCGGAGAAGTGGTGGCTGTGCTGACGGTCTTCACCGAAGGCGATGAGCGCGACGATGTGATTGCTCTGGGACACTTGCCCCTCTTCAAAGTGGAAAACTGAATCGAGCAAAGTTCACCATCTTGCTGGTGATCTCTTGAAGCCAAACTGAATCCACCTCTCTCAATTTTGCACAGATCCTCCAAAAAGGGTCTGTGCGTTTTTTGGCGTATTCAGCGCAATTTCAGCGGATTTGTCATCAAAACATCAGAGGAAATTTAGAATTTATGAACCTTTAGAGCCCCATTCACAATGGTATCGGTTCCAGATTTGACAGCGTGCAAAGTTCAACTTATGATCAATATTAAGTTAGACAACTGACTTGTCCCTTTCCCATTCCCTGTAAAACCCGATTCCCAAAACAGCACCTTGCAGGGTGCATCGCCCTTTTTTTGATCAGGAGGATCTTATGAAAAGAACCAGTACTTCGAAGTGCAGTGCCCGCTGGGTTCCCGGAACCTCCAACCGACTGTTCGTTGAAACCCCCGAGGGCAGCAGCGAAGTCAGTCTGGAGCGCTTTGTGGAGGTGTGTGGTCGCCAGGCCACCCACGACCTGTACCTGCGTGGCACCATCACCGTCGAGCTCCCCGAGAACCTGATCCGTACCCTTGTCGCCTGACCCAAGGTTCACAATGTTGCCGCTCTGGATTTTGTCTGGGGCGGTTTTGCTTTTGCCGAGGGTTTGAAAAGCAGAAGGACGAAAGCAGAAGGCAGAAGGCAAAAAAGGCTGATGCAACACAGGGCGAGGCATGCCTCGCCCCTCCGGTTCAGCTTGAGCATTTCTACCAAGAATTGCAGGATGCTCTCGGCTCTCGGCTCTCGGCTCTCGGCGGGTCGCAGACCCTTCTGCCTTCTGCCTTCTGCCTTCTGTAAGCAAAATGCTTTATTCCCCCAACCTCACACTTAAAATGAAACCGTGACCCTCTTTGAACCCCCACCTCCACTTGCTGAACGCCTGAGACCCACAAATCTGGATGAGGTGTACGGCCAGAGGCATCTGCTTGCCCCCGGCAAACCCCTCAGGCGCATGCTGGAAGGTGGTTTCCTGAGTTCCTTGATCCTCTGGGGGCCTCCGGGGGTCGGGAAGACCACGCTGGCCCGTCTGATCTCCCGGACTGCCAAAGCACATTTCATTCAGCTTTCGGCGGTGACAGCAGGCATCAAAGATGTGCGAGAGGCCGTCGAGGTGGCACAGAGGAACCGCACAAAAGGTGAGCGCACCGTGCTGTTTCTGGATGAAATTCACCGCTTCAACAAGGCACAGCAAGACGCTCTGCTTCCCCATGTGGAAAGCGGTCTCCTCACCCTGATTGGGGCCACCACCGAAAACCCCAGTTTTGAAGTGAACCCGGCGTTGCGTTCCAGAGCCCGCACTCTGGTTTTGAAACCCCTGACCGATGAGGACATCTCGGGCCTGCTGGACCGTGCCCTCTCTGACCCCAGAGGTTTGCCGGGGGTGACCTTTTCGCCAGAAGCCAGAGAACTGCTGATTCAACTGGCCGATGGGGACGCCAGAAGGTCGCTGGGGGCTCTGGAAGTGGCTTCCACCATTTCCAATCCCATCACTCCGGAGGCGGTCAAAGAGGCGTTTGGCACCCATGTTCCCAGCATGGACAAACAGGGTGAGGATTTCTACAACCTGATTTCTGCGCTTCACAAGAGCGTCCGGGCTTCCCATGTGGATGGTGCCCTGTACTGGTTGGCTCGGATGGTGGCTGGTGGGGCGGACCCCATCTACATTGCTCGCAGGATTGTTCGGATGGCGGCAGAAGACATCGGCCTTGCAGATCCCAACGCCCTGAAACTGGCCATGAGCGCCCAGCAAGCCATGCACCTGCTGGGAAGCCCAGAGGGAGAACTGGCTCTGGCACAGGTGGTGGTTTATCTGGCTCTGGCCCCCAAATCGAACAGCGTCTACAAAGCGTGGGGTGAAGTCCTGCGCATGGCTGAAGAAGACCGCCAGCATCCCATCCCCATGCACCTGCGCAATGCCGTCACAGGCTTGATGAAATCCCAGGGATATGGCAAAAGCTATGCTTATTATTTTGATGATCCAGAGGGGTCTTTTGCGCAAAGGTATTTGCCAGATGAACTGCTGGATGCTTCCTTTTATGCGCCCACAGGGGAGGGCTGGGAGTCTCGGGTCAGGGAGCGCTGGTCGGCTCTGCAACAGAAACACCACAAAGAAAAACCCTGACTTTGAACGGTCAGGGTTTTTCTTGAGTGAGCAGAAAACTCAGGTTTTGGGCTGGTTGAATTCCACTTTTTTCCCTTTGCGGGTGCGGATGTTGAGCATCTCGACCAGCACAGCAAAGCCCATGGCGAAGTAAATGTAGCCTTTGGGCACATGGAAGTTCAGACCTTCTGCCACCAAGGTCATTCCAATCAGCAGCAAGAAAGACAGGGCCAGCATTTTCACTGTGGGGTGTCGGTTCACAAAGGCGCTGATGGGACCTGCTGCGAACAGCATGATGATCACGGTGACCACCACCGAAGAAATCATCACGTAGATGTTGTCCACCATGCCCACAGCGGTGATTACACTGTCCAGAGAGAACACGATGTCCACCAATAGGATCTGTCCGATCACGGCAGAGAAGGTGGGCGCGGCTTTGGTGACCCCTTCATGGTCCTGACCTTCCAGCTTTTCGTGGATTTCCCGGGTGGCTTTGTACAGCAAAAAGAGACCCCCGGCAATCAGGATCAGGTCGCGTCCGCTGATTTCCTGTCCCAGCACTGTGAACAGTGGGGCCGTCAACCGAATGATCCATGCCAGAGAGAGGAGCAGCAGCAGGCGGGTTCCCATCGCCAGCAGCAGACCCAGTGTTCTGGCCCTTGCTTGTTGTTCTGCAGGGAGTTTTCCGCTCAGAATCGAGATGAAAATGATGTTGTCGATCCCGAGCACAATCTCCAGCAGCGTGAGTGTCGCAAATGCGATCCATGCTTCTGAACTGGTCATCCATTCAAACATTCCAAACCCTCCAATAGACAAGCCTGAGTGGGACTTGCTGATCTAGCTTGTAGGGTGTGAGGGCTTTATGAATGCAACACAGATCACATTTCGGGGAAAGCCCGGGACAGGTGGCCTTGTCTTTTTCTTAAAGCAGGATGGATCTGGCTTCACGGGGGCTCACCCCGAGCAGTTCTTTGTACAGCCTGCGAAAATGCCGGGCATCTTCAAAACCACACATTTCTGCAACCCGCTCCAAGGTCAGGTTGCGGTTTTGCATGAGTTGTCGGGCTTTTTCCAGCCTGAGGCGTTGCTGGTACTGCAAAGGGGTCAGACCAGTGTGAGCCTTGAATGCCCGGGTCAGGTGTCTGGGACTCAGGTGCGCCAGTTTGGAGAGCTCTTCCAGAGGCACCTGTTCGTGGGCATGTTCGATCAGGTGGTCCTGAACCCGGTGCACGCCGGAGTGCAGGTGTGCCCGGTATTGCAAATACAGGCTGTCCTGCACATCGCTGCCCTGCCTGCGGTGGTAAACCACCATCCCCCTGGCCAGTTTGGCGGCAAAGAGTGCCCCATGTTGTTCCTCGATCAGGTGCAAGGCCATGTCCATTCCAGAGGCAATTCCAGCACTGGTGGTGATGTTCCCATCGGTCACAAACAGACGGTTTTCCTGCACTCTGGCCTCTGGAAACAGTTGTTGCAACTGGGGGGTGAGCAGGTGATGGGTGGTGCATTTTCGGCCTTTCAAAAGCCCTGCATGGCCCAGAACGCCCGCCCCAGAGCACACCGAAGCAATCCCCACCCCTTTCTGGTGATGGTGCTGCAACCACTTCACCACTTCCGGGTCAGGAACAGCCAGATTTCTCAGGTCTCCATGGACCCGGCACCCGGCCACCACGATCAGATCACCCAACTGCAACTCTGGCAACGGCAGGAGTTCGCTGAGGGTCAAACCCTGCGCACTTTTCACCACAGGATTCACCGAGCAGTGCAGGAGCTCGTAATCTGCACCCAGTTCATGGGCCTCTGAAAACACCTGCACTGGCCCAGCCAGATCCAGCAAGTGCACCCCATCCAGAATCAAGAAAGCCACTTTTGGCATGCTGGTCTCCAGTTTAGTACAACACAGGAACCCTCTGGCTCTTGAGTTGTTCCAGCACGCTTTCCACGGTGTGGATGGTGGCAAAACGCCCGGCCAGATGGTATTCGGTGGCCTTCACGATTTCTTCCGTAGAAATGAATTCGTCTTTGGCCCAGTGCTTGATGGGGAAAGTCAGGGTGGCCTCGGTGACATAAGAAACCCCGTAGCCCAGATCTCCAGCCACTCTGGTGGTGGTTTCACAGCACTGCTCGGTCTGGATGCCTGTGACGATCAGGTGCTGGATGCCCCTCTGGGTCAGGTGTTGCTGCAAACCCGTAGAAGTAAAAGAATTGCGGGTGGTTTTCTCAAACAGCACTTCTTCAGGCTTGCGGTCCAGAAAATCCATCAAATGGTAAGCAGGATGCTCTGGGTGAAAAGGATTTTGCAGGTCATCAAATTCCTGATGCATGATCCAGATGATTTCATGTCCCAGAGCCCGACATTCCGCGATGAGTTTTGACAGGTTCGCTTCAAACGCAGGGTTGTTGCGTTTTTCCCAGCGGGGGAGGGCTTTGAAGGAATCCTGCACATCAATGACCAGCAGAGCGGTTTTCATGGATTCAGAATATCTTGTGTGGATCGGGTTTTTCAGAGGGAATCTGGTCGAAAACCGGACAGAAATGGACAGGGTATTGCTGAGGTGGCAGGACAGAAGATGGGCTGCATTTTGTCCTCCACCCGGCAAAGTCTACAGTTTACAGTGAACAGTTCACAGCAAGAAGATCTCCTGTGGAACACCCCCAATCCACCAGAGTGCGTTCAGGAAACCTTCTCGCTGTCCACTGTCTACGGTGAACTGTAAACCCTTCAGAACAACGTGGCTTTGTACAGCTCCAATTTTTCTGGATCCGGCCTCAGGTTCTGCAGGTCAGACAGCTGCAAATGTCCATCTGACAGCACAGGATTTGGCCCAGAGATGTCTCCGCCCAGTTTCAGGAAAAAGGTCAGTTCGCTGGGTTTGTCCACGCCTTCCATGCTGGCGATCAGGGCACTGTGACGCATGCTGGTCAGGTTTCCGGCCTGTGACCCGATCATCACGCTTTTTCCGGCAGTTTTTGCCATCTCCAGCATTTTCAGGCTTCCGGTGATGCCACTTCTGGGGGGTTTGATGTTCAGGATGTCGAAAGTGTCCAGGTCCAGTTCGCGTTCCAGTTGGCCGAGCGTGAAACAGGAATCGTCTGCAATGATCGGCAAAACCCCGAGTTTCTTCAGTTCCATGCGTGCGCGGGTTTGATGCACCGGGAGGGGTTCCTCCACCCACAAAAGCCCGGCCTCGCGCATGGCGGTCAGGATGTCTGGGGCCACCTCTGGAGTGAGGGTTTCGTTGCTGTCTGCGTACAGTTCCATGTCCGGGAGTTCGCTTTTCAATGCATGGATCACTTGCAGGTCTTTCTGGTAATCCCGACCCACTTTCACTTTCAGGACCCGCACCCCAGAGGCATGCACTTCTCTGGCCTCTTTGAGCATGCCCTCCAGATCTGTGATCCCCAGAATGAAACTGACCTTCAGGGACGTGTGCGGGCCTTGCAAAGCTGCAAACAGGTCCTGCCCTTTTGCTCGAAAACGGGCTTCCCAGAGGGCAGAATCAATGGCCCCTTTGATGGTGTGGTTGTTCGCCACCCCTTGCAGGGTTTTCCAGAGTCCGGCCTCATCTTCGATGTCCATGCCCACCAGACGGGGTCTCAGAAGGTCCACGATGCCCTGAAAGCTGTGCAGGGTTTCTCCGTAAATGGTGGGACGGGCCAGCGCTTCACCCTCGCCGGAAGTGCCATCCTGCAGTGTTACGCGCACCAGAGCCGCATCTGCCGTGCTCATCGCAGAAACTGCGCCCCACTTCAGGGCACTTTTCATGGGCAGGCGGTACAAAAACAGTTCGATGCTCTGGATCTTCACAGCCAGTCCCTCACCAGTGCAGCCACCTGTGCAGGGTTGTGAACGGTGGTGTCCACATAGAGCACCCGTTCGCTGTCATGAAGGCCCGTCAGGTAAGCATTGGCTTCTTTGGGATCGTAATTTTGCCGTTCATCCACCACGATTTTGACTTTGGCGAGGATGTCCTCTGGTCTGGCGTCCAGTTGGGACAGGGCCAGAATGTCCTCCTCAGAAAACACCTGATCGATGCCCTTCAGGTTTTTCAGGGAAGACAGGGTGTCTCCAGAGGCTTGCACATTCACCTGATCGAAACCGTCCCCACGGCCCAGCAAACGGCCAGCCCGCACCAGATCTGGAGCGTCCAGCACAATGAAACGGCTTTTTGAATGTTCTGCTGCATATTGCACCTCTTCGAGGCCACGCAAACCATCAAAAATCAGGGTGTGCTCTGGGGCTTCTTGCAGGTGAAGCTCGGTCAAAAGCTGTCCCATGCCTCCGGGATGGGTTTCACGAAAAAGGGCTGTGCGCTTGAAACGCTCGGTGCGGTCCTTGATCACCTCGCCATTGAAAATGAAATCGTCGGTGACTTCCCGGCGGTTGGGCAGCAAGGTGAATTTCACCCCGAGGGCCTGCAGCTCGTCCAGGGTGGTGCTTTTGCCCACCCCGGTCACGCCCACCACAATCAGGATGGGCTGGTCTTTTAACGGGTAAGGAGTGGCTTCACGGCTCAACATTTGGCCTGATTGTATTGCAGGAGGGAGGAAAGAGGGGAGGTGTTGCTTAGCCGTCAGGGGGCCGAGAGCACAGGGCTGAGGGCAAAAAATGCTTTGGCTTAAGCTTTTGGAGTAACCAATTCCCTTGACCATTTTCTGAACGTATCGCACAATGCTCTCGGCTCTGTCTTGGCCCCACTACGCGCTCACGTGGCGGCACGTTTCTTGCCTCTGACTACGTGCCGTCTTGACCCGACTGCGCCGATCAAAGCGGTTTGATCGGCTGGGTCGCTCGGGGGCGGCCCCGTCGGCACTGAGGCGCTTCGCGCTGGGCCGCTCGGCTCTCGGCTCTCGGCAAAGGGCGACGCACGCGTAGCCCCTACAAGGCTCTCTGCACTTGTGTGTCCCAACCTCAGGCATTCCTCAAAAATTTCCGTACAATGAAAGCCGTTATGACTGAACGCAAGTTTTTTGGAACCGATGGCGTCCGGGGCGTCGCCGGTCAACCTCCCCTCACGGCAGGCTGGGTGCTGGAGCTTGGACAGGCTGCCGCCGAAGTTTTGAAGCGCAATTTTGACCGTCCCAGCGTGGTGATTGGCAAAGACACCCGTTACTCTGGGGACATGCTGGAAGCCGCCCTTGCTGCGGGCCTCACCGCCAGAGGGGTCAATGTGATCCATGTGGGGGTCATGCCCACCCCCGGTGTGAGTTTCCTGACACGTCACCTGAAAGCCAGTGCAGGTGTGGTGATCAGTGCCAGCCACAACCCTTATGACGACAACGGCATCAAGTTTTTCGGTTCCAACGGAGAGAAGCTTTCCGATTCTCTGGAACTGGAAATCGAGTCCCTGATTGGCGAACAACCCGACCTTTCCAGCGTGACCGGAGCCCAGATGGGTACCGTCACCAACTACCGTGAGGCCGAGCGTCTGTACACCGATTACCTCGCCAGCCTTGCCCCCCGTCTGGACGGCCTGAGGATTGCTCTGGACTGTGCCAACGGTGCTGCATACCGCATTGCCCCCAAAGTGTTCCAACGGGCCGGAGCAGATGTGTTCGCGGTTTACACCACTCCCGATGGACTGAACATCAACCGCAACTGCGGATCCACCCACATGGAACACCTGCGTTTGCTGGTCCGCGAAGGGGATTTCGACCTCGGGATCGCCTTTGATGGAGATGCAGACCGTGCCCTTCTGGTGGATTCCAGAGGCAACATCGTGCAGGGAGACCACATCCTCTACCTGACCGCCAGAGCCCGCAACGAGAAGCGCGTGGTGACCACCATCATGGCCAACATGGGTCTGGAAGTGAAGCTCAAGCAGGAAGGCATCCATCTGGAACGCACCGCTGTCGGTGACCGTTACGTGCACGAACGCATGGTGGAAAAAGCCCTGACCCTTGGCGGAGAGCAGTCCGGCCACATCCTGTTCACGGACATCAGCCCCACCGGAGACGGCATCCTGACCGCTTTGCAGGTCCTGAAGGCCAGCAAGCAGCAAGGCATGACCCTGGACCAGCTTCACGACACCCTCGTGATGTTCCCCCAGACCCTCCTGAACGTGCGCTGCGCAGACAAGCATGGCATCGCCAAACGCCCAGAGGTGCAAGCTGCTGTCAAAGTTGCCGAAGAAAAACTCTCGGGCAGAGGCCGCATCAACCTGCGTCCCAGTGGCACCGAACCCATCGTGCGTGTGATGGTGGAAGGCCCCGATCAATCCGAAATCGAAGAGATCGCCGAAGAAGTGGCTGCTGTGATCCGTTCACTCCAGTAAAGGCTCTGGTTTCTGGCCCCTCCTGTTTCTCTGGGAGGGGTTTTTTATGGAAGTTCACAGTTCACAGAGGACAGTTCACAGAGGACAGTTCACAGAGGACAGTTCACAGAGGACAGTTCACAGAGGACAGTTCACAGTGGGCTTCCCTCGGCCTTCTGCTTTCTGCAACGGGCGAGGCATGCCTCGCCCCTACATGCTCATTGTCCCTTGGCTCTCGGCCCTCAGCACTTGGCCCTCGGCCCTCCACTTGTTACAATCCCCTGCATGGAATACACCACCCACATCCGCGTCCGCTACGCCGAAACCGACCAGATGGGCGTCGCCCACCACAGCAATTACGCGGTCTGGATGGAGCTCTCCCGGGTGGAATTCATGCGTGAATTGGGCATGGATTACAAAACCGTTGAAGAGAACGGCGTTTACCTGATGCTGACCCGTCTGGACGTGCAGTACCGCAAAGCCGCCCGTTTTGATGACCTGATCCAGATCCATGTGAAAGTTGCAGAGGTGAAATCCCGCACCATGGCCTTCACGTACACCCTGACCAACGAGAAAGGGGAGACGGTGGCTCTGGCCCGCACCGAGCACGTTGCAACCGACAAAACCTACCGTTTGGTAAGAATTCCTGAAAACTTGCTTTCCAAGATGACCTAAACTGCCCCCATGAAATGGGGAATTCTTGGAGCTGCACGCATTGCCAGAGACCATCTGGTGCATGCCATCCGTGAAGCTGGAGGCACCGTGGAAATGGTGGCCGCCAGAGATCCAGAAAAGGCCCGTCAATTCGCTCAGGACATGGACATTGAACACGCTGGATCTTATGCCGCGTTGCTTGAGCATCCTGATCTGGAAGTGGTTTATGTGCCTCTGCCCAACTCAGAGCACCTGGAATGGACCGTCAAGGCCCTTGAAGCAGGCAAGCATGTGCTGTGTGAAAAGCCTCTGACTTTGAATGTTCAGCAGGCCCAGCAGATGCTCGAAGCCCAGAAAGGCTCTGGAAAGCTGGTTCTGGAGGCGTTTTCTTACCGTTACCATCCACAGATCACCGAGATGCTGGAGGTGCTCCAGTCCGGTGAAATCGGAGACATCCGGGCGATGCGTTCGGTGTTCGCTTTCAATCTGGACCGTCCCGACGACATCCGCTGGGATCCCAAACTGGGCGGAGGTGCCCTCTACGATGTGGGTTCTTACTGCATCGACCTGATGCGTCTAACCACCGGCGAGCTCCCCAAAAACGTGCAGGCCATGGCCCACATGACCGACAGGCAAGTGGACACCACCACATCTGCATTGCTGGAGTTTTCTGGATGCATCGGACAACTGGTGACCTCTTTTGAGTTGCCGTTCCAGCAGGGTTTTGAGGTGCTTGGCACCAAGGGAAGCCTGCAACTGGACGCCCCTTTTGCCAACGACGACTACGAGGCAACGCTGACCGTGAACGGCAAAGCCCGCAAGTTTGACAAGGTCAATGTGTACGCCGAAATGGTGCGTCACTTTGAAAAGGCCATTTCGGGGAAAACGCCCCTGAAATACCCTCTGGAAACCGATGCCATGGTGCAAATGCAGGCTCTGGAACAGGTGCTCTGCAAAATCAACCACCCTTCGGTGTAGCGAAGGGTGGTCTTTGAAGGAAGGTATGGAGGTGTGTGAGGTTCAGTAAACGTAGGACAGCCACTGTCGGACAGTGTCCAGCAGTTCTGCACGCTGGAAAGGTTTTTTGATCACCTGACGTGCTCCGGCATCCAGAGCTTTTTGTTGCATGTTTTCGCTGTTCTCAGAGGTAACCACCAGAATGGGTGGCAGTTTTTCTGTGACACTTCTCAGCTGTTCCAGAATTTCAAGACCGTTCAGGCGGGGCATGATCAGGTCGAGCAGCACCAGGTCGGGTTTGTCGTGAAGAATGCGATTTAAACCGTCCTCTGGGTTGCTGGTGGTGACAATGTTCTGGTACTCCCCTGAACGCAATGCTTTTTCGATCAGAATCAGGTTGACGTTCTGATCATCAATCACCAGGATTTTGGGGTTGCTTGCCATAGGACCTCTTTCTCTAGTGGGAGTGTAAACGGTCAGGTGTCACAAGTGTCTTACATCGCTTTCATAAAGTGTAATCCATTGCAACTCCATGTGAAAAAGTGACGTACATTGATTCAAATGCTGCCCATCATCAAACAAGTGCTCGACAACTTCAAGTTCGACATCGAACCAAACAAAACCCCTGCCCAGAATGCCGAAGATGTGATCAAGGGGGCCTCCACCCTCTCTGCGGTCATTGCAGCTGAACCCATTCCCGTGGCCGACATTTTGCTGATCACTCCGGTCCAGATGAAAATGGTCATCCACATCGGCAAAATTTACGGCTTTGAACTGAACCGCAAAAGGGCCAGAGAGATCGTGATGGAACTTGGGGCGTCTTTTGCTTACGGTCTGGTGGCCCGTCAGGCCATGCGTCAGGTCGCCAAGGTGGTGGCCCCAGTGCTGGGTGGGGTGATCACAGCCCCTCTGGTGTACGGATGGACGTTTGCTCTGGGCAAGATGACCGAGGAGTACTTCAAGCGCAAAAAACTGGGACTGGAACTCACCGACGCAGAACGCAAGGAACTGGCCCGCAAAACCTTTGACGCCGAGTACCGCCGTGCCGAAGAGAACCCTGACCTGATCAGCAAAAAGTCCTTGCCCTCTCAGGCATCCAAAACCGAACCAGAGACCTTCAAACCCGATCAGAATTGAGGGTTGACACAGAGGCACCCCTCAAGAGGTGATTCTGCCTTCCAGCAAGAAATCCAGCACGCATTTGCGCCATACCTCGGGCTGTTCCCGCATGACCCAGTGCCCGCTTCTGGGAATGATCATGTGGCGGGCACCCGGGATTTTTTTCACAGCGTAATGGGTTCTGCTGGCTGGAGTCACCCGGTCTTGCTGGGCGTGCAGCAGCAAGGTGGGCACCTGCAACTGGGGCAACTCCTGATACAGGTTGGTGTTGTAACGGGTCCACCCGAGTTCAGACTGCATCCAGCGCAGGAAAGTCTCTGGATTGTGCATTTCGTCTTGCAGCTCCCTCAGGAGTTCACGGGTGACCAGTCTGGGGTTGTGGATCACCAGCAACTTCAGGACCAGTCCAAGCACCGCTGGGAACCTTTTGCTCACATCCCACAGCCACAGCGCAAACTTTTCTGCTCGAATGCCCAATCTGGGAATCAGGGGCACATGAATGGTCCCAAAAAGGCCGAAGCTGTCCACCAAAACCAGTTTTTCGAACAGCTCTGGATGCTTGAGTGCCACTTGCAGGGCAATGGCCCCTCCCATGGAAAAAGCCACCACCGAGGCTTTTTGCAAACCCACCGCCTGAAAAAAATCAGGCAGGAATTCCACGTGATCCCGGGTTTTGTAGCGCTTCTCGGGGTCGGTGCTTCTGCCATAACCGGGAAAATCTGGTGCAATCACATGAAAATGCTGGGCAAAGTGCATCAGGTGCTTGCCATAACTCAGCCACGCAGAGTCGATGGCTGTGCCGTGCAGCAAGACCAGTTCGGGTCCCTGTCCAGCTTCCAAGTAATGAATGGTGCGTCCATGGAGTTCCAATGTTCGAGAATGTTCCTGTTGCATGTGTCAACCTTGAGGACTGCCCTTTACAAGTGGTTTGTCTGCTGAAGCCCTCCTCTGCCTTAAGCAAGAAAAAAGGACAAATCAAGCGTGAAATGCCTTGAGAACTTCAGTGTGGTTGGAGGTGCACTGAAACCAGAGGTCGTTTCAAAAGCGTTCCATCTGTTAGTCTAATGGGAAACCATGACCCATGATTTCATTGTGATTGGCGCAGGCAGCGCTGGATGTGTGATGGCCCGCAGATTGCTGGATGCAGGGGCCAAAGTGCTGCTGCTGGAAGCAGGAGGCAAAGACGGGGATCCGCGCATCAAGATCCCTGCGGCCTTCAGCCAGTTGTTCCGCACCTCCTATGACTGGGAACTGTACACCCAACCCCAGAGGCACCTGCTGGGTCGCAGCCTGTACTGGCCCAGAGGGCGCACCCTCGGAGGCTCTGGTGCCATCAATGCCATGATCGTGATCCGGGGCCATCAGGAGGATTACAGCAAGTGGGGGAAGGATTGGGAATGGGAAAAGGTGCTGCCTTATTTCAAGCGCATTGAACAGCACTTCTTGAACACGCCTGATCATGGTCAACAGGGTCTGATGCATGTCTCAGAGAGGCAATTCACCCATCCCATCACCACGGCGATGGTTCAGGCCGCTTTGCAGATGGGTTTTCCAGCCTGTGCAGATTTCAACACCGGAAAGCCTTATGGTTTTGGCCCCTACCATGTGAACCACCGCAAAGGAGAGCGGCATTCGCCCTTTCATGCCTACCTGCAAGGCAAGACAGGTTATACCCTCAAAACCGGAGCGCAAGTGCTACGCATCCTGTTGCACCGCAAAGAGGCCAGAGGGGTTGCTTACCTCCATCAGGGCAGGGTGCAGCAGGCTTTTGCATCGCAGGGGATCATCCTGACCGCTGGAGCCATCCATTCACCACATTTGTTGATGCACTCGGGCATTGGGGATCCGCAAGTGCTGAAAGCAGCAGGTGTGGACTTGCAGCATGCTTTGCCGGGGGTGGGTCAGAATTTGCAGGACCATCCAGCGGTGCCTCTGATTTTTCAAGCGAAGGCTTCAGATACCCTTGAAACCGCCTTGCAAGCTCAAAACGTGCTGACTTATGCCCTGAAAAGGCAGGGTCCTCTGGCCAGCAATGTGGCAGAGGCGGGAGGATTCATCAAGACCCGCAGCGATCTTACTGCGCCAGATGTGCAGTACCACCTTGCCCCGGTGTACTACAGGGACCACGGCATCACCCCTCCGCCCATGGCTGCATTCACACTGGGACCCACCTTGCTGACCCCGGACAGCAGGGGAAAACTCTGGATTGATGGACCGGATCCCACCAAAGCCCCCTTGATTGACCCCCATTACCTTCACGAGCCCGATGACCTGTACCGTCTGGTGCGTGGTGTGGAAATTGCCAGAGACATTGCCCATCAGGCAGCCCTCAAACCGTACAGGGGCAAGGAGTTGCTGCCCGGACACAAGGACCTGCAGTTCCATGTCCAGAGCGCATTGCAGACCCTTTACCACCCTGTGGGCACCTGCCAGATGGGAGATCACGATCAGGCCGTGGTGGATGCCCGTTTCAAGGTGAGGGGTCTGGAACGCCTGTATGTGGCAGATGCTTCTGTGATGCCCACCCTGCCACGGGGCAACACCCAGTTTCCCACCATGATGCTGGCTGAACGGGCGGCAGAGTGGCTGCTCGAAGATCTGGGTCATCGCGTTGATTCGTGAAAAGAGAAGATTCGCCTGAATCCTCTCTTTCAAAAACCCCTTTGATCGAGACAACCTCTGGTTTTTTGTTCGAGACCCTATACCCAGGCCACCACTTGATTGCGGCCTCTGGATTTCGCTTCGTACAGGCCAATGTTGGCCCGTTTCAGCGACTGTTCCCAGGTGGTGTCTTCAGGAGAGACCACACTGATGCCCACACAACAGGTGACTTTCAGGGTGCCCTCGGGAAGGGTGTAGGTCAGTTGCCCGAGCCTGCGGCGCAAACGCTCGGCCAGCACAGCGGCATTTTCCAGACGGGCATGGATGGCCAGCACCACAAATTCCTCTCCAGAGAGGCGGGCGGTGATGTCCACGCCGTTCCTCACCTCTTGCTGGACGATGGTGGCCACCTCCTTGATCACCATGTCTCCGGCATCATGCCCGAAACGGTCGTTGATCCGGCGGAATTCATCGACGCCGATGGTCAAAATGCCAAAGCTTTCACCATAGCGCTTGAAACGCAAAAATTCTCCGAGCAGCAGTTGGCTGAAATGCTGGCGGTTCAAAACCCCGGTGAGGGGGTCCAGAATGCTTTCCTGCAGCAGTTTGTTGTTCAGTTCGGTGAGCTCTTGGCTGATTTTTTCGTTTTCACGTTCCAGCAGCAGGCGGTGAACTTCAGATTCCACCATCCGCGCAACAGGGGTGAACAGGTCAAGGTCCCAGTTCTGGGGCTCGGATGCATACACCCCGAGGTGCCCGAGGAGCTGTCCGGTGGCGTCCAGCAAAGGCCAACCCAGATAACTCTGGTGTGGGGCAGCAAGGGGGTGTTTTTCTTGCAGGCCCTCTGAAAGGACCACGGGGGTTCCTGCATACACTTCACGGCATGGAAGTTGGGAAACATCCAGCACCAGATCGGTCAAATCCTGTGCACCATCAAACCCTGCCACCAGACGCACTTGCGCCCGTGAAATGTCAATGGACTCGGCGATCAAAACCCTCGAAGCATGAAAAAGCGAAGACAATTCATGGGCCAGCACGCGCAAGAATTCGTGACTGGAACGCTCTCCTGAAGCCTTGAGGAGGCTGCGGAGGATCTGTTCTGGCTGTGTGGTCATTGCCTCATTTTAACCAAAATGGAACACTTTCGGACAGGGCAAGCACACTTTGTCTCTTCAGCCGTCTTGGAGCCAAAACCACAAACAAAAACCCGAGCTTTCGCTCGGGGTAAAGAGGGTTTGGGAACTCACTCAAGAGTAGAGTGCCACCACAAGATAAAACCCAAATGAAATTCGACCTTCATCAGAAGTTCAGCTGATTTTTGACTGCTGGGCAGCAAAAAAGAGCAGACAACACCATCACCTTTCAACGTACATCTGGTAATTCACGGTGCGGATGTCCGACATGGCGGTTTCCACATCGTTCCATGGCACATCGAAGGTCAGGAGGGTCTGGCTGGCCTCGGTTTCCTGCTTTTGTTTGCGTGGGGAAGACTGCACCGTTTGCCGTCTGGAGAAAAACAGACGGAAGCGATCGTGGGTCATCAGGCAGCGTGCAGTGTCATGGGCAGTCAACAGGGACTGCTCAGAGCACAAAATCGCAAGGTGGGCAGCCTCGGGGCAAGAGGGCCGTTCTTGCAGTTCATCGAGTTCCACCAGACCCGCCTGCACCATCACCTCCAGAGATTGCAAACGCTCTGGAAGGGGTTTGATGGTCTCAAAGCAGGACAGCACCTCTTGCAGGGGGATGATCGCCAGAAACTGGTCTTTGGCGTCCAGCGTCTGAGGCCCATTCACATACAGGCCCAGATAGGTGTGCAGGCCGGGGGTGGGTTCAACGCCGTACTGCGGATCCATTTTGGGTGTGAAAGGAGCAGGGTAAGCCACTGGACGGCCTTTGGCCCTCTGCATGGCCTCGGTTTCCGAGTGGGCGGCCACCAGCAGACGCCGGGTGGCCAGACAGTGCAACTTCACTTCAAAAGCATGCAGCTCACTGCTCTGGGAGGGGTCCAGTTGCAAGGTGTCATGCTCAAGGTGCTGGATGGAACTCCAGGTGATGTGGGGCGTGTCGCGCCACCCTTTGTGGGTCAGGAATGAAATCCAGAAATCGTCCCGGCTGGCATGAAACTGCAAGCGGTCCGGCTCGGGCAACTTCTGTGAAGAGACCAGCACCTCGGGGTGGTTGCTGCACAGCACATTGCTTTCCAGAGCTGTGGTCAGCACATGGCCCTGCACCGAGAAATTGGCCCCAAGGGTGCTGGCAGGCAGAATGCGAACCACATCCCACACGGCCAGCAGTTCATTGACCGGCAGATAAACCATTTCTTCGGTTCTCAGGGGTGTGGGGACCGACTGAAACTTCAAAAAGGGCATGGCTGGAGAAAGCTTTTGCACTTCTGGATCTTGAAACTCCGTGAAGGTGTACACCCCACTGTTCAAGGTCAGGGGTGTGGCCGGGCTTTCATGGAGGTGGGCAGCATTGAGGGTCACTCTGGCCTGATGCACGGCATCTTGTGCATTGTGCCCGAGGATGATCAGGGTGATTTCGGTGGCCTGTTCAAGGGTGACGGTATAGGTGTTCATGTGTGTCCTCGCGCGTTGGGGGGAGTGGGCTGGATACCGGCGGATTCATTGCAATGTCAGGTCAATGAAGACAGCACATGCACAGGTCACATTCACGTGCAAGGAGGATGCCATGCATCCTGAACTTCACGATAATGGGACGGTTCATTCAGAGTTCTTACAGCCGTGCTGCAGAAAAGAAAAGCAAATTTGAACAGTTTTTGAACATTTGGCTGCTTTGCAGGGCCAACCATCAAAAAACCCCTCCAGCATTGGAGGGGTCAGGAAAGAACAGGTTATTTTCGTGGTGGGATCACGTCAACGTCAACGGTGCGACCATTCTGAAACGTGGCTCTGGTGTTGCTCTGGGTTCGTGTGCTGCTCTGCTGTTGCACCTGTGCCCCTTTGAACATTTTCCAGATGGCCCTCGCCTGACGGTATCCTGTGCGGATCATTTGCACCGTGGCTTTGAACTTGCGGTATCGGTACTTGAGTTTGCTCCACATGCCCATGGTTTCATGATGAAAGGTGCTCTGGTGAGGATGATGTGTTGTTCAGACCCCATCAAGCGGCAGGCAAAACCCGGCTTTTCAGCTTCAGGAGGCCATATTTGGGCGCGAAGATCAGGGCCACAATGAACAGGATGGTTTGCAGGACCACAATGCAACCGCCCGTTGAGGCATCCAGAAAATAACTCAGGTAGGTGCCAAACACACTGCTGAACACCCCACTCGCCACCGCCCAGAGGATCATGCGTTCAAAACGGTCGGTGAGCAGGTAGGCGATGGCTCCGGGCGTGATCAGCATGCTGATCACCAGAATGATGCCCACGGTTTGCAAACTGGCCACGATGGTCAGGGCCAGCAAAGTCAGCAGGGCGTAATACAGGTAAGTGGTGTTCAGGCCGATGCTGCGGGCATGGGTGGGATCGAAGCAGAACAGCAAGAAATCTTTGCGTTTCAGCAAAATCACCAGCAGGGCAAACCCACCAATGATCACGGTTTGCAAAATGTCTCCGGTGGTGATGCCCAGCACGTTCCCAAACAAAATGTGTGACAGGTGCACGTCGCTCGGGGTGACCGAAATCAGGACCAGTCCCAGAGCAAAGAGGCCCGTGAAGACCACCCCCATCACGGTGTCTTCCTTGATTCTGGAGTGGGCCTTGATGAAGCCAATGGCAATCACGCTGCCCAGACCAAACACAAAGGCTCCCAGAGCAAAAGGTGCCCCGACCATGTAAGAGAGCACCACGCCGGGCAACACCGAGTGGGACACCGCGTCGCCCATCAGGGACCAGCCTTTGAGGGTCACAAAGCAGGACAGCACCGCACACACAGCGCCGACCAGAGCGGAAACCAGCATGGCTTTGACCATGAAATCGTATTGCAAGGGGGCCAGAAGCTCTGACATGTCAGTCTCCCAGCGCCATGCGAGGTGCAGAGGCAGCCATGCTTCTGGAGAGCAGGTGCTGTGCCCCAAACACCTGAGCGATGTTTTCGGGGGTGAACACCTGCGTGGTGTGTCCGTGGGCGAACACGCTCTGGTTGGCGATCAATGCCACCTCATCGCAGAACTTTTCGATGGACTCAAGGTGGTGCGTGGAAATCAGAATGGTGTGACCTTGCCCTTTCAGTTCTTTCAGCAGTTTGGTGATCAGGTCTTCGGTGGTGGCGTCCACACCGCTGAAAGGTTCGTCCAGCAGGAGCACGGTGGCTTCCTGTGCCAGAGCACGGGCCACAAACACCCGTTTTTTCTGGCCTCCTGACAGTTCACCAATCTGGCGGTCTTTGAAATCCAGCAGGTTCACCCGCCTGAGGGCCTGCTCCACACTCTCACGGTCTTGGCGTCCGGGGGTGCGCAGCCATCCCATGCGGCCATATCGGCCCATCATCACCACATCCCAGACAGTGACCGGGAAATTCCAGTCCACATCCTCGCTCTGGGGCACATAAGCGACCACGCCCTGCTTCTGGGCTTCCTGAATGGGTTTTTCGTTGATGCGGACCTCGCCCGAGTAAGGCTTGAGGAGGCCCATGATGCTTTTGAACAGGGTGCTTTTTCCGCTGCCGTTCATGCCGATGAGACCGCAGATGGTGCCGCTTTTCAGGCTCAGGGAAGCATTGACCAGGGCTTGATTGCCGTTTGGATACACAATGGAAAGGTTTTGCACTTGAATGCGGTGGGTCATGGGGTGCTCCTTCAGGGTTTCAGCCCCTTGATGAGGGTGTTGATGTCGTATTCCAGCAGTTTCAGGTAAGTGGGCACCTGCCCACCCTGAGCGGAAAGGGAATCCACAAACAGGTTTCCGCCAAATTTGACTCTGGTTTCTCGGGCCACCTGTTGCATGGCTTTGTCCGGCACGGTGGTTTCACAGAACACCACTGGAATGTTGTTTTTGCGAACCGCATCAATCACTTTCTGCACCTGTCTGGGGGTGCCTTGCTGCTCTGCATTGATGGGCCACATGTAGACCTCTTTCAGGCCATAATCCCGGGCAAGGTAACTGAAGGCCCCTTCGCAACTCACCAGAAAACGGCGGTTCTCCGGGAGGGTTTGCACGGCTTTTTTGAGGCGGGCATCCAGAGCTTTGATTTTTGCAGTGTAGGTTTTGGCGTTGTTGTTGTAGGTGGCTGCGTTCTGGGGGTCCAGTTTCACAAACGCCTTGCGGATGTTCTCCACGTAAATCACTGCATTTCTGGGAGACATCCAGGTGTGCGGGTTGGGTTTGCCTTGATAGTCCCCTTCCGAAATGTTGATGGGTTTGATGCCTTCGGTCAGGGTTGCAGAAGGCACGTTCTTGACCCTCTGGAAAAAGCGCTCGAACCACTTTTCAAGGTTCAGGCCGTTGTACAGCACCAGATCGGCTTTCTGGGCTTTCACCAGATCGCTCGGGGTGGGGTCGTAGCCGTGGATTTCTGCGCCGGGTCGGGTGATGGACAGCACGTCCAGTTTGTCTCCGGCCACGTTCTGGGCCATGTCCTGAATGATGGTGAAGGTGGTCAACACCACCTTTTTTTGTGCTTCAGCTGTGCCGAGCAGCAGCAGGATGGAAAAAATCAAGTGTTTTTGCATGGGTGCTCCTTGGAAAACCACAGGGGCTTCTGTCCCCTAATCTATATTTTAGGTATACCTAAAAATTGGTTTGTGTGCAAGTGCATTCAACACAAACTGTTTTGCAGGACAAGGCAGGATGTTTCAAAACAGCAAAATCCCCAACTTGCGTTGGGGATTTGAAGGGGTTGCTTGTGCCCGAGGGTTTACAGTTTGCCCAGTTCATCCAGCACATAAGCACTGGTCAGGATGCCATTGAGGTAATCCTGTACAGCAAAGCTTTCGTTGGGGCTGTGGGGAGCGTCGATGTCCAGCCCCATGTCCACAAACAGAATCGGTGCGCCCACAATGCGGGTGAAAGTGGCAGCAATCGGAATGCTTCCGCCCGTCCGAATGAACACAGCGTCCCGGTTGTACACCTTTTGCAGGGCACGGTTGGCGGCCTTCACATAAGGGCTGTTCAGGTCCACCACGAAAGGATCTCCGCCGTGATGCTCTACAGCTTCCACCTGGGTGCCCTCTGGGGCCAGAGTGGGGATGTGCTTCAGGGCCAGTTCGGTGATGCGTTTGGGGTCCTGACCGGGCACAAGACGCATGCTGATTTTGGCTCCCGCTTTGGCGGCTATCACGGTTTTGCTGCCCTCACCCTGATAGCCACCCCAGATGCCGTTCACATCCAAGGTGGGACGTGCCCAGATCCGTTCCAGCACGGTGTAACCTTCTTCGCCGGGGAATTGATCAATGCCAATGGAAAGGCCCCATTTCTCCTGATCAAACGGCAAACCTGCCCACATGTCCCGCTCTTCGGGGGTGAGTTCCTGCACCCCATCGTAGAAACCGGGAATGGTCACACGGCCCTTGTCGTCTTTCAGTTGGGCCACGATTTCACACAGGGCATTGATGGGGTTGGGAACCGCACCACCATAAGCCCCGCTGTGCAGGTCGCGGTTGGCCCCTTGAACGTGCACCTCGATGTAACTCAGGCCACGCAGGCCGTAAGTGATGGAGGGCACGTCTTCAGAGAAACGTGACCCATCCGAAATCAGGATCACATCGGCCTTGAGGTTGTCTTTGTTGGCCTCAAGGTACTTGGCCAGATTGGGGCTGCCGATTTCCTCTTCACCCTCAAACAGGATTTTGATGTTGACGGGCAACTCGCCTTGCTGTTGCAGCAAAGTCTCAATGCCTTTCACGTGCGCGTAAAGCTGGCCTTTGTCGTCGGTGGAACCTCTGGCATAAATGCGCCCATCCACCACGGTGGGTTCAAAAGGAGGGGTTTTCCACTCTTCCAGAGGGGCCTCGGGTTGCACATCGTAGTGCCCGTAAATCATCACGGTGGGCTTGCCGGGGGCGGTCAGGCGCTCGGCATACACCACAGGGTGCCCATCGGTGGGATCGATGCGTGCAGCAAAGCCCAGAGCCTGCAGTTTGTTCTGCAGGAAAGCTGCAGCTTGCTCCATTCCCGCTTTGTAAGCACTGTCAGCAGAGACGGAAGGCATGCGCAAAAACGCGAACAGCTCTTGTAAAGCCAGATCTTGATCAAATTGCATGACGGGATTATAACCCCAAAGGGATAGACATTTTCCAGAGGGTTGGACGCCGAGGGCAGAAGGCAGTCAGGAATCTCAGACACGTGTTGTAAGGGTGAGCGGGCAAAGGGACCAGCGCCCAGCGCGAAACGGGCCGCCCCGTGAGCGCGTAGTCAGGGTAAGACAACCTGCGGTCCCTCGTTTTGACCAAGACAGCATGCCTCGCCCTGCATTGCAAAAGCCAAAGATTTGAGGTTGCCTGAGCCTTCAGCCTTCAGCCTTCTGCTGTTTGCCCCTCAGGGCAATTCCAGAATCACGCCTCTGGCCCTCGAATCCGAAAGGCCACCATCCACGTTGATGCACTTGCCATTGGCATACATGTAAGGCTCGGTGAGCGTCAGGACGGCATCCCGTTCAATCCCGAGCATGTAATGGATGGGGGTGTGCCCGTGCACAATGCAACTTCCGCCAAAAGCATTCAGGACAGGAGCAATCAGGGCAGCGTCATGAAAAAAAGCCCGCCGTTCGGTGAATTCTTCGAGCAGTTGGGACCAGAGTGCCGCGTCTCCTTGTCGCATCACCTCGCGAAAAAACCAGTTGACATCGCGGAGGTTTCGGGCGTACCGCAGGTACATCAGGCTGTCTGCATGCATGAACAGGTACTCGTTCAACTTGAGCAGCATCGGGCGGTTTTGGAGCCAATGGATGTGGTGCTCTTTGAGGTGTTTGAGGTCACGCTTCTGCCCACCATTGTTCAGCCAGAAATCTTTGAGGGTGAACTGGGTGTCTTTGCGCTGGTAATTGGGGTGCAAGGCAGCCGCCAGCAGCATCATGTCATGGTTTCCGAGCAGGGCATGCACTTGCTCTGGAGCCTGATGGGACAGGCGCATGACCACATCCAGCACCTCTTTGCCATGCTCTCCACGGTCGGTGTAATCCCCGAGGAACACCAGCGTGTGGTTTTTCCCGGTGAAGTTCACTTCCCGGTCGATCAGACCGTGTGAATGCAGCAGGTGCAGCATTTCTTTCAGTCGGCCATGGATGTCGGAGAGCACGAAAATGGACATGTGGTTTTGCCTTTTTGACCTTTACAGTTTCAGCAAGATGCCAGGGGGCCTTGAGTCTGCCAGTCCACCGTCAATGTTGATGCACATCCCCTCGCAGTAGAGCAGGGCGTCTTTGAGGACCCGCAGGTAGAAATCGGCTTTCTCTCCGGTCATGTGGTAGATGGGGGTGTGCCCGTGGATGATCCGGCTTCCACCGAAGGTGCTCAGGATGTTCCGGGCATTGTTGGGTTGATGCAAAAAGGCTTTGCGTTCGCTGAACTGGGCGATCAGGTCGTCCCATTTCTCTGGAATGGGAATGCTCAGGAGGTTCTTGAAAGCTGCATTGACTGCATCGATGTTGCGCCCGAAATTCAGGTACATCAGGCTGTCTGCATGCATGAACAGAAACGGACCAAACTTGAACATGACCGGAAGGGATTGCAGGAAAGCAGCATGTTCAGGGGTCATGCGTTCAAGGTCGCGCCTCTGGCCTCCGTTGCGGAAAAAATGATCAATGCGCGGAGAACAGGCGGTGGGACTGTCGTAATTGGGATGGTGGTAGGTGGCCAGCAAATGCAAATCGTGGTTTCCCATCAAAGGAAACACATTGCTGGGGGCCTGTTTTTTCAGGCGCATCACCAGTTCCAGAACCTCAATGCCATGTTCACCACGGTCGGTGTAATCCCCGAGCAGGATCAGCAGGTCTTCCTCGCTGCCCATCCAGTCCAGATCATCGTCGATGATCCAGGCTTGCTTCAGGTGCTGCACAAAATTGGCATAGCGACCGTGGATGTCGCTCATGACATACAGGCTCATTCGTCGTTGGTCTCCTGGGGTGGGGGCAGGGTGCGGAAATGGGTCATCCGTTCAGACAGGTCTTTGTGGATGCGGCTGATGTCCAGCTCGAAAGCAGCTTGCATGTCTTCCAGACGGTGCCTCAGGCGCATGATTTCTTCCACGCCTGCCAGATTGACCCCGAGTTCCTGGGTGAACCTGCGGATTTCCCTGAGGTGGTCGATGTCCCTTTCGCTGTACAGGCGGGTTTTCCCACTGGAACGGCCCGGACGGATCAATCCCTTGCGCTCGTACAGCCTGAGGGTTTGCGGGTGCATGTCCACAAGCTCTGCTGCAATGGAAATCACATAGACGGGGCGGTCTCTGGGGTCCAGTTGCCCGGCTTTGGAGGGCAGGGCCAGAGGTTGGCTGTTCACTTTTTCTTCAATGGCCGACTCGATGCGGCGGATTTCAGACTCAAAATCGTCCTGCAGGTCGTCCAGTTCGTGCTGCAGGCGCATCACTTCTTCGACACCAGCCAGATTGACCCCGAGTTCCTGGGTCAAACGGCGAATTTCCTTGAGGTATTCAATGTCTCTTTCACTGTAAAGACGCGTTTTCCCACTGGAACGACCCGGACGGATCAAACCTTTGCGTTCATAAAGTCTAAGGGTTTGCGGGTGCATGTCGACCAGTTCTGCCGCAACCGAGATGACGTATACGGGACGGTCCTTACCTTCATTCGGCATGACCCCAGTATACAAATGTTTTCCCAGTGTAGGGATGTCAGGATTCAAACAGATTCGGGAACATCCTCATGGCTGAGTGCGTAACATGAATCAAGGAGGACGCCATGCGTTTCTTGATTCATGTTTTGTTGATGTTGCCGGTCAGTGTGTACCTGTCTTACCTGTTGACCCGCATCTCTGGAAAAATCTGGTTGGGCTTGCTGGGTGGGGTGCTGGGCGTGGGTGTGGTGGGTGCCTTGATGGGTGTCCTGAAATTCACGGGATGGCTCAACCTCGGTGAGAACCCGTGGGAAGCGGCTTCCCAGTACACCCTGGTGTTTGGCTGGAACGTGGGCCCGGTGGCCGGACTGATTGGGGTCCTCTGGGGTTTGCTGGAAAGAAACAAAAGAAAAGCCCTCAAGGCGGTGGGGGTGAAAGATTGAAAGCCACCCTCCAGAGCAGTGAACATTACCTGTGGGGAAATGCCTGTGACGGATGGAAATTGCTGAATGGTGCAAACCTCAGTGTGATTCAGGAACGGATGCCTGCGGGTACACAGGAGGTGGCCCACCACCACCAGAGGGCAGAGCAGTTTTTTTATGTGCTCTCTGGGGTTTTGACCTTGCGCCTCCCTGAAGGGGATGTGGAGTTGCACCCTCAGGAGGGTTTGCATGTGCCTGCAGGCAAAGTGCACATCGCCATGAACCTGAGCGGTCAGGATGTGCATTTTCTGGTGGTGTCCAGCCCGAGCACCGCAGGGGACCGGGTGGTGACCGAGCAGTTTGCTTGAAGGGCATGTTGGCAGGGTAAGCGCAAAGTTGCTGTGGGGGCAATGCAAACAAAGGAGCCATCAGCCGTCAGCCAGAAGGAAAGTTTCCTTGCTGCCTTTTCAGGTTCAAATCTGATCTTTGCCTTTGGGTCTTTCTGTATTCAAAGCCAAAGCCTATGGGTGTGCTTTTTGCTGAAAGCTGAGGGCTGACCACGGACCGCTTCTTCAGTAGACAGGCCAAGCCTCAGACTTTGTGCTCACCCTCAGCATGTTGGATATTGTACGCACATGGTCCTGCTGAAAACGGTAAAGTGAACCCCATGCGTCAAGCGATTGTTTTTGATCTGGACGGAACCCTGATTGATTCAGCCAAAGACATCACCGTGGCCTTTCAACAGGCATGTGTGGTGTGTGGCCACCCTGAGCCCGCAGCGGAGCACGTCAGAAACCTGATTGGCAGACCCCTGCGTGAGATGTTCCACCACTTTCTTCCCGATGCAGACATGGATCAGCTGATTCTGGCGTACCGTGCCCACTACGATGACCACTGCACGGTGTACACCCGGTTTTACCCCGAGGTGCTGGATGTGCTCTCCGAACTTCGAAGAAGGGGATACCTGCTGGCGGTGGCCACCACCAAAGTCCCGAGGGTCGCCCGACGGGTCAGCGAAAAAATGGGCCTGACCATGCACATGGACCACATTCAGGGCACAGAAGGTTTCCCACACAAACCAGAGCCAGATGTGATTTTCACTGCTCTGGATGCTTTGGAGGCACAGGGACTCTGGATGGTGGGAGACACCACCGCAGATGTGCTGGCCGGGAAGGCTGCAGGCCTCAAAACCTATGGAGTGACTTGGGGAACCCACGGCCGGGATGTGCTGGAAACCGTGCATCCAGATGTCATCTCAGATGACCTGAAAGGCCTTCTTGAGGTGTGTCCTCCACTGAACATCTTGTAACAGGTGTGGAACACTCTGGGTGCTGGACTGGGTTCTGCGTTATGATCCTGCTATGCGCGAACAATTTGATGCAGTGACCATCGAAGATTGCAGAAAATTCACCGGAGCGAAATGGCAGCAGTACGGACCAGAGGCCCTTGCCCTCTGGGTGGCCGACATGGATTTTCCCATTGCCCCAGAGATCCAGCAGGCCATTCAGGAACGCATCACCCACCACATCGGATACCCTCAGCATGGTGGAGACCCCGAGTTGCAACAGGCCATTGTGGACCGCATGCAGGAGCGCTTTGGCTGGGAAATTCAAACCAAAGACATCATGATGATTCCCGGTGTGGTTCGCGGCCTCTATGGTGGTGTGATGGCATTGACCCAGCCTGGAGAAGGGGTCATCACCCAGACTCCGGTCTATCCGCCTTTCCTGATGTCCATTGAAAACACCGGGCGCACCGTGCAGGCCAACCCGATGGTGTACACGCCAGAAGGATGGCAACTGGATTTCGACCAGTTGGAAGCCGTGGTCACTCCAGAGAGCAAAGTGCTGATGATTTGCAACCCACAGAACCCCACAGGCAGGGTGTTCACCCGTGCTGAGCTGGAAAGACTGGCAGAGTTTGTTTTGCAACATGACCTGCTGGTGATTTCAGATGAGCTGCATGCCGACCTGATTTTTGAAGGTCAGCACACGGTTTTTGCCAGCCTCAGTCCCGAGATGGAGCAGCGGACCCTGACCCTGTATGGACCGGGGAAAACCTTCAATCTGGCAGGTCTGGGGATGGGATTCATCATTTCCCGCAATCCTGCATTGCTGGCAAAAGTACGCAAGGCCACGGTGGGCATGCTTCCAGAGCCCAATGTGCTGTCCATGGCAGGCACACTGGCAGCCTATACCAGAGCGCAAATCTGGGAACAGGAAGTGGTGGCTTACCTGAAAGACAACCGCGATCACCTGAACGCCCGCCTCAAAGCCGAACTGCCAGAGGTCAAAACCGCTTCTCCAGAAGGCACCTACCTGCAACTTCTGGATTTCACGGCTTATCCATTTGCTGCAGAGGTGCAAAAAACCCTGCTTGCAGGTGGGGTGGCCCTCAACGATGGTCCTCCATTTGGCAAAGGTTATCAGGGGTATGTGCGCCTCAATTTTGCCACCAGCAAACAGATTCTTGACGAGGCTCTGGACCGTCTGGTAGCCACCGTCAGGCAGCACGCTCCAACCGTTTGATTCGTCTGGGTTTCAAGACCTCCAGCATCTGGAGGTCTTGTTTTTAAAGCATTTGCCGGAAGAACAAGCGCTTGTCTCTCTGATGGATGTTTTTGGAAATGGGAAGATTCTTTTCAATCTTCCCATTTCATGGATCAATGCTGGATGGGGTTTCTCCGGGCTTTAGCACTCTGGGAACGGTCAGGATTTCCAGCAATTCAAAACCTGCCCTCTGACCAGACACTTCGGATTGAGGAAGGGTGTAAGGGTCCGCGGCTTGCAGGTTCACCTCATACCCCAGATCCTGCAAGGCGCCGAGGGTGAGTTTGCTCAGGGGCATGGGGTTGCTGGTGGAGAATCCAGTCATCAGTTCAGATTTGAAGGTTTCTTCGTCCCAGTGTCCACACTTGGTGCCTGCGCCATACTGGTTTTCCACCGGAACCCCTCCGGTTTTGCCCAACTCATGAAAATATCGGGTGGCATGTTCTCCAGTGAAAGAGATCTGGTTGGAGTTCAGGCATCCACCCTGGTTGTCGTATTCCAGATGGTCGTTCCAGAGGGTGCCAATGCCCAGCACGTGGCCCATTTCATGCAGGATCACGTTTTGCAACGTGCCGTCCAGTTCACGGATTTGCAGATCGTGATGGTCAAAACGAATCATGCCCGTGATGGGCAAACCCTTGTTCTGTCTGAGCAACAAAGGACCGGATTGTGCCATGACTTTTCCTGGGCCATCGATGTTGACCGATGAAATGGTGATTTGAAGGTCATCGATGGGGGGTGAACCTGCAATGTCTGGAAGCCCTTGTTCAATGACCGTTTCCCATCTGCGAGCAGCAGCTTGAAAGAGGGCTTTTTGCTGTGAATTCAGCAGGCTGTTTTCAGAGAAGACCAGCGTGATGTTGAACGGTTCTCGGGTGAAGGGTGGGGTGGATGCAGCAGGAGAGCCACATGATGTGAGAGAGGCCAGAACCAAAGTGGACCAAACCATCTGTTTCAATGTCTACCTCCAGCAGAAAGGGTTGGGTGCAAAAGAAGCCGAGTGAAATCAAGATCATCTCTAAATATAAAGATTTCTTTAGATTTTAAATGAGCAAAACATGTGCAAGAATGACTCATCTCTCATGAAATTTCCTGCAAAAGAAAGAACAGATCGGCATTCCTCAAAGATGAAATCCATCTGGAATATTGTTTTTTAAGATCCAAAGAAAAATATGGATTTTGATTTCGGGTAAACCTGAGATGCAGCTGAGTGAGATTTGTGGGTGAATTTCAAGAAAAAAGTGTGAATATGCCCTTTCTTGATGATGAAAAAATCCGATCAAAATCACAAAACCTTACAAATTTACAGGTTCATCTCAGTTTTATCTTGGTTTGCATTAAGATTATGGTCGGTCTGAAGTTAAACTGTGGAACATCTAAATACATGAGGGCTTTACCTTGATCATAAATGTAAATGAGTGCGAAATATCATACATTGCACTTTTCGAGTTTGTAGAATTCTAATTCTCGAGTATGAAGCATCAGGAATAAACCTTATCAGAGGGTTCCTGCTTCACTCATGATTTCCTGGAGGATCAAATGTTGAAGACCCGTATTGGAATGTTAGCCCTCACCGGTATGCTCGCCCTCGCGTCCTGCGGTACCCAGAGTCCCAGCAGCATCACCCAGCCTCCTGTGAATGCCACCACCGTCTCGGTGACTTTCGCCAACCCCAACAATTACACCATTGTGGTGAAAGACAGCAGTGGCAACACCGTCAGCAACCTGGCTCAGGTGGCCCCCGGCACCTACACGGTGACCTTCAGCAAAGCGGGATACAAAACCGTCACCCGCACCTACACTTTCGTGGAAGGCCAGAACTACAACCTTGAAGTGCCCACCCTGGAAGCCATGTCCGGTGCATTCTACGTGAATGCTCAGGGTCAAATGGTGGAGATCACCCAAGCCGATCTGAACAATGCCGGCAGCAAGTTTGTGTTCTATGCCTGGCTGGAAAACGAAAACAACGGAATCTGGATTCACAACCTCGATCAAAACAAAGACCCAGGACAGCCCTTGCCCGGTGAGCAGGACGAAGTGGCCCCCACCAACACCCAGAACCTCGCTGCAGGTTGGGTGGGTTACAAAGCGGCAGATGGCAAGGTTTACCCTGTGATTGGCGCTTCCGTGCGCTGGGACATTCTGGAGCAAACCGGCAGCGTGCGTTTCAGTGCTGCTGACGATGGTGGAAACTCTGGTGGAGTGGTGCCCCAGTACATCAGCGACAATGCCCTGACTGCTGAAACCTTCACCAACCGTGCAGGAAACGCCAACAATGCCCGTTTCCCCTCCAGCGTGCAGTACCCCTTGTACAACGTGACAGGTGTGGGCACTCCAGACCTCAACGGTTTCACCTGGACTGCCCTCAACCATGATCCCAAGTACTCCACCGCAACCGCCAGAGTGCGTGCTGTGGCTTACGTCAACGGCACCGAAGTCACCAAACAATTCCTGAACAAGACATTTGCTCCAAGTGCCAAACTGGTGATCAGCAAAGACCCTGCAGCCCAGGAAACCCTGATCAACCAGGCCAAGACCTTCAGCATCACCGTCAAGAACGAAGGCCGTGGTCCTGCCACCGGCATCAAACTGAACGACAAACTGATGTCCGGCAACGCTGCTGTCTACGGCATCACCGCACCCGCAGGCACCACCGCCAACACTGCCGATGGCTTTGATGTCACCTTCGATCTGGCTCCCGGTGAATCCAGAACCTTCACTTTCCCCGCGCAGGCCTCTGAAACAGGTGTGTACTGTGACATGGCCACCATCACCCAGTACACCAACGGTGCTTTCGGGGTGCAAAATCCCAGCGATCTGAGCGATACGGCCTGCTTGACCGTGCGTGCACCCAAACTGAACATCATCAAAGAGTTTGTGGATGCCAACGGCAATGTGATTGCCGATCCTCAAACGGTCATGACCAACACCGATGCCCGTCTCCGTGTGACCGTGAAAAACGGTGGAGACGCCACAGCCACCAACGTGGTGGTCACAGACAACCTGAACGGTGGTGCCAGCGCCGCCTACAGTGTCAGCCAGCTGCCCACCGGCACCACTGCCAACACCAACGACGGCTGGGCTGCCCCGGCCTTTGATCTGGCTGCTGGTCAAACCCGCACCTACCTGTTCAATGTGCGTGCTTCCGCCGATGGCCGCTACTGCGACACCGCCAGCTTCACCAGCAGCAACGCTGGAACGGGTTCTGATGATGCCTGCTTGATTGTGGCCACCCCCAAACTGAACATCACCAAAGTCAACAACGTCAGCAACGTGTTCCCCGGCAGCAGCTACCAGAGCACCATCGTGGTGTCCAACACTGGCAATGCCACTGCAACCGATGTGGCCGTGAAAGACCTGCTGGGCCAACTGCAGGGTGGTACAGCCTTTGTGAACTTCGGCAGCGGTTCCTACACCGTGACGGGCAGCAGCACACAGGGTTCTGTGGCCAAGACCGGCAACACCATCACCACCGTTCCTGAAACCATGAACCTGGCTGCAGGCAGCAGCATCACCCTGGTGCTCACCAGCACCGTGCCTGCCGGAGCCGCTCCTGGCCAGTACTGTGACGTGGGCAGCTTCACCAGTGGCAATGCTGGCAACGGCGAAGCCCGTGCATGTGTGGAAGTCCGTCCTTACCTCGCTGAACAAATTCAGCTTGTGGACGCTGCTGACCCCATTGTTGCTGGAGGCGCAACCACCACCTACACCGGCACCTTCATCAACGAGCAGCGCTCCAATGAAAGTGCTGTGCGCAACAGCTTCAACTTCGTCTTCGGCTCCAATGACCCCAGAGCCACCCTTGGCGGTGCTTTCAACTTCAGTGACATTCAGGTCTACATTGATCCCACCCCTGTGCGCGATCCCGTCACCGGAGCCATCACCTCCAACTACACCAATGCTTCCTCCAGACGCCTGGCTGCCACTGAATTCACCACCACTGCCGCTTCCGGTACCGGCACTGTGCGCGTGACCCTGCAAGACACCCTGGCACTTCCCATCGGCGGTGTGTTCTACATCCGCACCACTGTGGGCGCTCCTGCAGCCATCAGCGCTGGAGATTACTACTCCACCGTCCAGTGGACCAACTTCGGTTCTGTGTCCAACAACCAGCTCAACCCCTTCTCCAGCGAACCCACCACCGTCATCAAGTAAAATTTCACCTCACGCCTGTTCACCTCAAAACCCTCTGGAATTCCAGAGGGTTTTTTGTTGCACTGGTAAAGTGGGACCATGATCCGTGCCCTCTCCATGATCAGCCCTGACATCCCCGACTGGAAAAACCACCCCGAGAGTGTGTGGGTGGATGTCTTGGCCCCCACAGCAGCTGAATTGCAAGAACTCCAGAAAGTGTTTTCCATCAACCCTCTGGCGCTGGAAGATGCCCTGACCGAAGGCCACTGGAGCCGCTTTGAAGCTTACCGTGAACATGCTTTTCTGGTGTACCGGACCCTCAAACCCGGTGTCAAATGCAATGAAGACACCGAACGCCTGAGTTTGTTCTGGTATCCCGAGACCGACACCCTGATCACCTTGCGCCTTCGTGAAGTGGAATACCTCAACAGTGTCTGGCAAAGTTTTGAGCCTGTTGTTCACGGTATTGAAGAACGGGTGATCTACCATTTGCTGTCCAGAGGGACAGATTCTTTTTTTGACTTCACGGACACCTTGAAAGAGGAAACCGATGTCCTCGAAGAGTCCCTGTTTCAGACCCAGTCGTCCCCTCAACTGGTCCGTCAGGTTTTTCAATACAAGCACCTGATCATGTCTGCCCGCAGGCTGGTCAGCAGTGCCAGAGAAAGTGTGGCCGCTTTTTCCAGACACGCGGCTTTGATGTCTCAGGAAAGCCAGCACCATCCTGAAGAACTCTCCATGTATTTGCGGGATGTGGTGGATGTGCTGGGCCGCACCTATGAATCTCTGGACTCTTCGCGTGAAGTGCTCACCAGTGTGCTGGACGTGAACCTGACCTTGCAGTCCAACCGCATGAACGAGGTGATGAAAACCCTCACCACCGTTTCCACCATCTTCTTGCCCCTGACCTTTCTGGCAGGGGTGTGGGGCATGAATTTTGAACACATGCCCGAGCTGCACCTGAAGCACGGTTACTTGCTGTCGTGGCTGGCTTTTTTGACGCTCGGGCTGGGGTTGGGCTGGTACTTCAGAAGGCGGGGTTGGTGGTGAGCCTTTATTTTTGCTGGAACCTCAAGAGCATGCCGTTCTTGTCATCGGTGAAATAAAAGCTGCCATCTGGCGCGAAGGAAATGTCCACGGGTGCGCCTTGCTTCTGGTCTTTTTTGGTGTCCCAGTCCCAGACCAGATTTTTCAAGGGGCCTTGTGGAATGCCCTGGTCATTGACCGCATACATCACCAAACGATGTCCATTGGCACGGTAGCCATGCAAGCCCACCACCACATGGTTCTTCAGGACAGGCAAAGCATTTGCAGGACTGTAGGCGATGCCCAGAGGGGCACTGTGTCCCGGTAGCAAAATGGTGGGTTTGACGCTGTTCTGGCACTTGAAGGTTTTGAACTCTGGCGCATTCACCTGATTGTCGTAACAGTAAGGCCAACCGTAAAAACGGCCCGCCTGGATCACGTTCAGTTCGTCGTGGGGCAAGTCCTCATCATCAACTTTGAGGATGCTGGCCAGCGCGTCCCGGCTGTTTTCGGCTTGCAGCAAGGTGCCTGAGGGGTGCACGGCCAGTCCCATCGAGTTCCTGAGTCCTTTGGCCAGTGTTTCTGAGCCCAGCACTTTGCCACCCTGTTCCCAGTCGATGTTGAACTTTTTGAGCAAAGAACGGGTGGCGGTTTCTGTGCAGGCACTTTTGCCTTTCTGGTTTTCGCAATTGTCGGTGACCGAGCCGTAATTGACGACCAGTTGGTTCTGTGCATCAAACACAAAGCTTTTCAGAGGGTGCCTTCCGTCGTCTGGAAGCCCTTTGATCCAGACGGTGCGGCTTTTGGGATCTTTCAGGTCAAAACGCAGAATCTGGCTGTCTTCGGCCACATAAATCTGCCCATCAGGCCCCTGACGGATGCCATGCGGACGGTCCAACCCCGAGAACAACCTTTGCAATGGTTTGCCCGGTGTCCACAGAGCCACTCCACCCAACTTCGCACCCCAACCTCCCATTTCCACGACCAGCACACGCCCATCCGAAAGGGCCAGCACCCCTCTGGGAAATTTCAAGTTTTTCTGCACGATGGCCACACAGTAACCTTTGGGGGTTTTGACGTTCAGTGCAGGCAAACCTCCACACTGTGCGGCTGAAGCACTGCTCAGCAGCATCAAGCCCAGTGTGCTGTACACCAGAGGTCTCATGAACCTTGCGTTTCCATCAGGTAATCCATGGCCAGTCGGTAGCCATAAACCCCCAGACCGCTGATTTTCCCTTTGCAAACTGCTGCAGTTACCGATTTGTGCCGGAATTCTTCGCGGGCATCCACATTCGAGATGTGCACCTCCACGACAGGCAATTTTTGTCCTGCAATCGCGTCCCTCAAAGCATACGAATAATGGGTGAAGGCTCCGGGATTGATCACGATGCCCGTGAAACCGTGGCTTTCGGCTTCATGGATCCATTCCAGCAACTGGCCTTCGTAATTGCTCTGGCGACAGGTGACGTTGGTGCCCAGTTCTGCGCCCCAGTTTTCGCACATGGCTTCCAGATCGGTGAGGGTGGTGGCCCCATACACACCGGGTTCACGGGTGCCCAGCAGGTTCAAATTCGGTCCATTCAAAACAAGAATCATGCGGCTCCTTTCAGATGAAGCAGGGACAGTCATGCCCAGTCTAACTTGAAACCATTTGAAAAAGGGTGAACCAGATGGCTCACCCCGAGAATCCAAACCTCAAAGGTCTTGCAAGAACTGCTCGAAACTGTCCTGCTGAACCTGCAAAGGCACACGGGCAAGATAGGGGAGACCGTGGTCTTGCAGCAGAGTGAAACGCACCCCTTCAGCATCGGCTTTTTTGTCTCGGGCCATGTAGCCATGAAGCACCCCAAAATCCCGATTGGGCAAAGGAACGGGTTTCATCCATTCCAGAAAACCTCTGGTTCTGGAGGTGAGGTCCTGCCCACCCATGTTGCGGGAAAGGAAGGCAGCATAGTGCATGCCGTAAGCCACCGCTTCACCATGGGAAATCTGGTGTTTGGAGACGGCTTCCAGAGCATGTGCCAGCGTGTGACCAAAATTCAGGTAAGCCCGCTCTTTTTTCTCGTGCGGATCAATGGACACGATGTGGGCTTTCACCTGAATGCTGCGGGCCAGTTCTGCGGCAAACACCTCACTGTGGATGTCTTCCAGTTCGTAGAATTTGCTGACTGGTGCTTCTTTGTCCAGTAGGTGGTGCTTGAACATCTCGGACATGCCTTCTTTGAAGACCTGCGGAGAGAGGCTTGCAAGGGTGCCCAGATCGGCATGCACGCTCTGGGGTTGCCAGAACGCACCCACCAGATTTTTCCCCTCTGGCAAATTGATGCCGGTTTTTCCACCCACACTGGCATCCACCATCCCGAGCAGGGTGGTGGTCAGGTTGATGAACCGCACCCCACGCAGGTAACTGGCGGCCACAAAGCCCACCAGATCGCTGGTGGCCCCTCCGCCCAGAGCCACAATCAGGCTGTCCCGCGTGAAATTGGCTGCGGCCAGTTGAGACAGCACATCTGCAAGCACGGTGAAGTTTTTGCAGGCTTCTCCGGCAGGCAGTGGAATCAGCAACCGGACGCGGTCTTTCAGGCGGTCGAGGGTGCTCTGGGGCAGGTTGCTGTCGTAAATGAGTGCGGTGTTGGCAGGCAAATCGAGGGTTTCCAGCAAATCGAAACCCACCGTGACGGTGTAAGGCTCACTGACCTGAACGTGAATCTTGTGCATGACGGTACTCCCAGAGTTTCTCGATGATCTCCAGCACCACCTGCTCGCTGGGATGATGGTCGGTGTGGATGTGGATGTCCCCCTCTGCATAAGCGGGACCCCTCTCCTGCAACAGGGTTTTGATGCGGGCCACGGGATCTTCGACTTTGAGCAAAGGGCGGTCACTCTTGCGGGTGCGCTGGAAAATGGTTTCTGGGGTGGCATGCAACACCACCACCGGACCTCTGGCCTTCAGGACTGCCCGGTTCTCTGGGTTCACGAATGCCCCTCCGCCCAGAGACACCACCGCCAGATCCAGATGGGTGGTGCGCTTCAACACTTCCCGTTCATAGGCCCGGAAGGTTTCTTCTCCGTAATACTCGAAAATCTCGCTGATCTTCATGCCACTGACCCGCTCGATCACCTTGTCGGTGTCCACGAAGTTCAGGAGCAAACGGCGCGACAGTTCCCATCCCACCCGGCTTTTCCCGGTGCCCATGAAGCCTGCCAGAGCCAACCAGCGCACCGGACGGTCAATTTTGGCATGGCTGAACATCAATTCGTCCATTCCGGAAAGGCTTTCCGTGCAGCTCGGGTGTCCATTCAGTACTCGGCAACAAATTTGCGGTATTCCTGCACCCGTTCTTGAATCTCTGGAAGGGTGTCACCGCCGAACTTCTCAAGGATCGCCTCTGCCAGCACGTAACCGATCACGCACTGCATGATCACACCAGCAGCAGGAACGGCCGTGGTGTCAGAGCGTTCCAGAGCGGCATCGGCAGGTTGCTTGGTGACCACATCAATGGAAGGCAGGGGGTTCATCAGGGTGGCGATGGGTTTCAGGGCGATGCGGACCACCAGATCTTCACCATCGGTCATGCCCCCTTCAAGGCCACCTGCGCCGTTGGTGGTGCGGTAGTACCCTTTGCCGTCTTCGCGGTAAATGGCATCATGCACCTGAGAACCGGGCATGCGGGTGCCACGGAAGCCATAGCCGATTTCGATGCCTTTCACGGCCTGCACGCTCATGACGGCCTGCGCAATACGCCCATCCAATTTGCGGTCCCAGTGCACATGGGAACCCAGACCCATCGGCAGGTTCTTGAAGCGCACTTCCAGAATGCCCCCGAGGGTGTCGCCATCCTTTTTGGCCTGATCGATGCGCTCCACCATCTTCTGGGAGGCCTCGGGATCAGGGCAACGCACCAGAGAACCCTCAATGGCATCCACAAGGTCCCAGGTGAAAGGCACGTCGCAATCAATGTCACACAGGCTGGACACGTAATTGATGCCCACAATGTCCAGTTCGGACAGCAGTTTCAGGGCAATGGCACCCACAGCCACCCGCATGGTGGTTTCGCGGGCACTGGCGCGTTCCAGCACATCACGCAGGTCCTTGTGGCGGTATTTGATGCCTCCAGCAAGGTCGGCGTGACCAGGACGGGCACGGGTCAATGACTTCTTGCGAGGCTCGTTTCCCGGTTCTGGGCTCATGATCTCGGTCCAGTTGCGGTGGTCTTTGTTCTCCACCACCATGGTCAGGGGTGCTCCGGTGGTCCGACCGGCACGCACGCCAGACATGAAGAGCACCTGATCGGTTTCAATTTGCATCCGGCGACCCCGGCCATAACCACTCTGGCGTTTGGCCAGCCATGGGTTGATGTCTTCAGCCGTCAATGGAAGTTGTGAAGGCAGCCCTTCAATGATGGTGGTCAGCTGTGGACCGTGAGATTCGCCTGCGGTTAAGAACTTCATGCTATGCAGCTTAACACTTCTGCTCTGGAAGCTTTGAAATCCTTCTAAACAAAAAAACCTGCCGCTTGAGCGGCAGGTGGACAAAGCAACAGTTGGAGAAGGTTGTTTATTCGACAGTGTTGGCGGTGATCACCAGCATCAGCTGGGTTTCTTTGTCTTCGATTTCGGTCTTCTTGAACAGACCACCAATCACAGGAATGCTGGAAAGGACGGGGATGCCTGTGGTGTTGTCTTTCTTGTTGATGCTCAGCAGGCCACCCAGAAGCACAGTGGAACCGGATTTGAACGAAAGCAAGGTGGAAGCTTCGTTGTTGGTCAGGTTGATCAGCTCTGGATCTGTAGGGGCAGTGGTGAAGTTCTTCACGCTGGCATTGACCTTCATGGTGATGGTGCCATCGTTTGAAACCTGCAGGTTGCTGATGTTGACCGTGACCCCGTAGTCCAGTGAACGCTCAATTGTCACACCTGCACCCACAAGGCTCACGGTCAAGGTGCCCCCAGATTTGATGGTGGCAGGTTCTGCCTGACCGCTTTGCAAGGTCAAGCTGGAGTCATCCACACGCTTGAGCAGGTTTTGACGTTCCATGGCTTCCAGTGTGGCTCCCAGGTTGAAGCCCACCAGGTTGTTGGCTGCGTTGAAAACCGACTTGATGCCTTCCGCTCCAAATCGGAGGGTGGAGAAATTGCCAAAAGGGGCCGTCCAATCCAGACCAAGGGTGTTGGCTGCAGTACGGGTGATTTCCTGAATGCGAACCTGCACGTTCACCTGTGGAACACGCTTGTCCAGAGCCAAAATGGCATCTGAAATCTGATTGAGCTGGGCCTGGGTGCCACGCACAATCAAGGAGTTGGTGCGAACATCGGAAATGATGTCTGGGGCTTGCGTGGCCACATCTTGTGGTTGGGCATTGTTGGCGTTGTTGGCATTGGCATTGGGATTGACAATGATCAGGTTGGGATTGTCATTGTTGGCGTTGTTGGCGTTGTTGTTGGCTGCAAAGGTTTGGGTGAGCACGGCTTTCAGATCGTCTGCTTTGGCATTGGAAAGCTTGAAAATCTGCTGGATGCGCACCACAGGTGCAGGTTGCTCAGGGGCAATGTCCACACTGGACAGCAGGGTTGCAATTTCCTCTTGCTGTTTGGCAGTGGCAGTGATGGACAGGGTGCGGGTGGTTCCCACACGGTTGATGGTTGCTCCTGGAACTTCCGCTTTCAGGAAGGTGATGATTTCATCTGGAGCAATGTTGGTGGTGTAGAAACGTCGGACAGGTGGCTCGGCAGCAGGCACTGCTGGAGCATTGTCCACCTGCACAGGTTGTGGAGCAGGATCCACACTGGCCAGCAGGGTTGCAATTTCCTCTTGCTGTTTGGCGGTGGCAGTGATGGACAGGGTGCGGGTGGTTCCCACACGGTTGACCACAGCTGAAGGCACTTCGGCTTTCAGGAAAGCCACGAGGTCTTCAGGAGCCATGTTCGCAGTGTAAAAACGACGTTCGGTGGGCTCTGGAGCAGGCACAACAGCAGGGGGGGGTGGGGGTGGATCGATGGTGGCCAGCAAAGTGGCAATTTCATCGTGCTGTTGTGCTGTGGCGGTGATGGAGAGTGTACGGGATTGCCCCACACGGTTGATTTGTGCTCCAGGCACTTCGGCTTTCAGGAAGGCAGCCACCTCATCTGCGGAAAGGTTCGTGCCATAGAAGCGACGCTCGGTGCTCTCTGCCACAGGGGTGGTTGGAGCGGTGGTGACCACATCGATCACTTGAAGCAGACTTGACACTTCCTGCTGCTGTGCTGCAGTGCCTGAAATGGCAATCAGACGGCTGGAGCCAAAGCGGGTGATGGAAACATCTTTGGCGGTTTCCTGCAGGAATTTGATGACAGAGTCGGCATCGGTTTTGACCGTGTAGAACGATCTGACCACGGGTTCAGCAACCACTTTGGGCAGCTCAACAGGAGGTGCAGGACGGAACTTGTCCACCACAGATTTGGGACCCACAACCACAATGTCATTGCCGAGGATCTCAAAATCAAGGTCATTGAGGCGAATCAACAGATCCCAAACCTCTCTGAAGGGCTTGTTGGAAATGTTGTAGTTGACTGTTTTGTCAACGGGAACCCCATCTGTGACCACAGTCAGGCCCACAGAGTTGCCCAGTGCTTGCAGCAAAACCACCAGGTTGTTGCTGCTGCTGCCTGTTTGGATGGTCACTGCAGATTCGAAGCGTGATTCTGTGGGTAAAGCTGGAGCCGCAAAGGCCACACCTGCCAGCAGACTTAAAACCAGGAGATTACGTTTTAACATCACTCACCGCCTATCCAGAGTCAGCTCCAGAGTTTCCTCTCCGAGCTGTAATGTGACTTGTTGTTGAGAAATAGCCTTCACCAGAATGTCCGTACCAGCAAGCTTTTGTCCAGTGGCAGCCACCAGGTAGCCTTTGTTGCTGTTGAACACTGCCGTGCTGTTGGGCCCGATCACCACAGAACTGAAAGCCAATTCCAGGGCTGTGGCAGTTTTGATCAGGGCACTTTCAGCCACTGGAGTGTCGGTGGGAGGGGTTTTGGAGGTGGGGACCACCAGTGAAGAAATCAGGACGGGCGTGGGAGCAGAAATGATGGTGCTCTTTTGCTCTGGAACCGCAACACTGCTGTTGGTTTTGGGTTGCGCCACACTTGGAACAGGAAGTGGAACAACGCGTGGAGGCTTGATGGTTGTTGGGTTTCCTGTGGAACCGCCGTTGGAACCGCTGTTGGAGTTGCCAGAGGTGGGACTGGGCAGGCCTGTTCCAGGCAGCACCACCACATTGTCCCCAGTTCCAATGTTGCCAATGGGTTGACCGCTGTTGAAGTCAGGCTGGGTGGGAATGGTCCCTGTATTGACCGGGATGGCTGGAGGATTGAAAGTGGAGGTGGAAGTGGAAGTGGAAACCTGGTTTGGATTGCCAGAGGTGTTGCTGGCATTCTCTTGCACAGGGATGCTGACCGGAATGAATGGGTTGGATGTGCGCCGGCTGGCACCCGTGGCTGTTGTTGTTTCAGAATCGGATTCCACAATCACGGTCCGATTTGAAGTGGTCAAAAAGGGCAACTCTTTCACCACCAGGGGTTTGCCAATCTGTACGGGGCCATCAGGACCGGTGGGTTCCACAACAGGTGGATTGACCACAGTGGCATCCTGATTTTGGGTCAGAAAATAATAGGCCCCTCCACCTCCCACGGCCAGCAGGGCGATGACAATCCAGAGCAACGGTCCTGAAGATGTTTTGTTGGCGGGTCCGGTCATGACGCATTTCCTCCCTCGGGAGCTGAAGTTCCGCCGGGTTGAGCAGGAGGAGTGGTGCCACCCTCAGGTTGGGTTTGAGGTTGGCTTTGCTGAAGGGCCTTTTGGACATCAAAGGTGTACACCGTGATGGTCAGAGCAGCTGTCAACTTTGGATTGCTTGCAGTGCTTCGGTTGACGCTTTCAATTTTCAAGTTGATGTTGTTGATGGTGGAGAAGCGCTGCAGTTCTTGGATTGCAGAAACCACGGACAACAGTCCTGGGAAGGTGGTGTCCAGGTTGAGGGCCACATTGATGGGAACCACACCTGCAGGAAGGGTGCTCTGGTCCACCGCTTGAGGGGCGATGCTCAACAGGGTGCTTCCAGAATCGGCCACAATTTGGCGGAGGTCTTGCAGGAACTCTCCAAAGCGCAAGGTTTCAGGCAACTGCTGCAAGAATTCTTGTTTTTCCAGTTCCAACTGGGCAACTTCAAGCCGCAGTTGAGGCAAGCGCGCCGCTGCTGCTTTGGCACGGTCCAACTGCAATTGCAGGTTGTCCTTCTCCAGGACCTTGTTGGCAATTTCAACACCTTTGGGCTGGTACAGCCAGAAATACCATCCCAGGATCAGCAGAAGCGTTGCTGCAATGGATATGAAGGCAATGTCACGCTGTTTGAGCTTCATGGGTTGGTCCCCTGCGCAGTGGTGGGAGTGGTAGAACTGCCTGTGGTGCCGTCAGCTGGAGTTTCCGTTGCACTGGCTTTGACAAGATTGACGTTGACCGTGAAGTCATACTGGCTGGATTCTTTTTGACGGGTGGCATTCTGGAACTGTATGGCAAAATCCTGACTGTCTTCAAAGGCTTTGACAAAGTCAATCAGTGCCTGGTTGGTTTTGGCTGTGCCTTGAATGGTCAGCACTTTGCTTGCAGGACGTCCATCAAATGCAATGGTGTTGGCTGCCGGGAGGGCCACCCCGAGTGTGTTGAGTGCAATGGTGGGGTTGGTCGATCCAGTGGGAATCTGGCCGACAAACCGCTCAATGTCTCCACGCCAATCGCTGGACAGGGCCTGCAAGTTGGCACGCACATCGCTGTAAACGCTGAGTTCCCGCTTTTTCTGGTCCAGAGCATTTTGTTCAGCAATGTCTGCTTTGCGGGCTTCCAGCTCTGCGCTCATCACGGTCACTTCTTCGTTGAGCTGGTTCAGCTCATTGATTCGCATGATGTGCATGGTGGCAGCCACACCAAGGGCCAGAACAGGAACCACTACGGCGGCCACAGTCCACAAATTGGTTTCGCGGTGGACCGCAAGTTCTTTTGGAAGCAGGTTGATCTTAATCAATGCCCTTCACCCCTCGTACCGCCAGACCCAGAGCCACTGCGAATTCAGGACCGAATTCTTTCAGGTAGGCGGGGTCAATTTTGGCGATTTTGGTGTTGGTGACCATCCAGGGATTGCCCACCTCCACATACAGACCAAGGGTGTCGCTGATGGCCTGAGAAAGGCCAACCAGTTTGGCGCCACCTCCAGAGAGGCAAACGCGGTCAATCACGATGTCTCCGGCCTGAACACGGTAAAACTCCAGACTGCGTCGGATCTCGGTCAGCAGGTCTGCGAGCACAGGACGGATGGCATCGTACACTTTGGCACTGGAGTAGGTATCGTTGCTGGTGTCGATGTCCAGAAGGTCTTCGTTGTCTTCGGTGGGCAGGGTGGCTGCACCATACTGCAGCTTGACGTTTTCTGCAGAGTAGAAATCAAGCTGGAAAGCTTTTTGCACTGCAGTGGTGAAATCGTCTGCAGCAATGGAAATGTTGCGGGTCATCAGGAGCCGGTCTCCACGCACCAGTGCAATCACGGTGCTGGAAGCGCCGATGTCCAGCATCACAGCAACTTCTCCCTGCTCGGAGTAAGTGCCTCCGGTCAGGGTGCTTTTGCTGAGGTGGCTTCCCATCAGGCTGCCACGCAAGGCCCTGAGGGCGGCGAAAGGCTTCACATCAATGGCGATGGGTTCCAGACCGGCCAGTTTGAGCACTTCGACATAACGGTAAATGATGTCTTTGGGTGCTGCTGCAATCACGATTTCCATCTGTCCGGTGTCGTTCTGCACGTCTTTTGGGTTGTCCAAAAGGTCGTAATCCAGAACCACATCGTCGACAGCATAAGGGAGGTATCTTTCGGCTTCCCATTTGATGGATTCATCGAGTTCCCGGCGGTCCATGACTGGCACAAAGATGTTGCGGGTGACGGCGGCTTGGTTGGGGATGGTGGTGATCACCTGCTTGGTCTTGATGTCGTGTTCACGAATCAAGCGGCGGATTTCTTCTGCGAGTGCCTTGGGCTCGAAGACCTGTCCATCCTGCATCGTACCGCTGGGGGTGGGTGTGCTGACCGCCTTGATGAGGTCAGGCGGAGACCCTGGATTCAGCTCGACGATTTTGATGGCGCTGGCACCGATCTCGAGTCCAATCGCATTCTTCCGCGACCATAGCTGATTGAAGAAATTTTGCACGCTACCTCCGGGATTTCTTTAACTTGATCTTAACACACTGTTACAAATTATGGAGTTTTTCACACCATTTCGGCAAGTTCTCACATCCGAGTCTTAAGATTTTGGCTTTCTTGCAAGCAAAAATTCGTATAGGCAGGACTTGAAAAAAGCGTTCCAGGCGTAGCCCCAAGTGTAGCCCTTCTGGGCTTTCTCAGGAGAATTGTGCCATGCGGGAGCCAGAAAGTACACCTCGGCGCTCGTTACAATTTGGCTGTTCAAAGGCTCTTTTTTCAGGGCGGCATTCAGGTAGCCACGCAATCTGGAAGCGGTAAAAAGCAAGTTCTGGTCGGCCTTGAGGAGCACCAGGCGGGCCTGGGCTTCGTTGCTGGGAAAGCGACTGACATTCAAGCCAAAAGAGGCAAACCTGGGTTTTTGCAGCAAGCTGTCTTCCCAGGACATCTGTGCAATGCCCACCGTGCGTGACAGGTTGCCTGTAACCCCACTGCTGCCATAAAGCTGGGCATTGCGCAAAGCAATCACATCGGTGAAATTTCGCAGTTTGCCGGCCAGCCCATATGCACTGTCTGTCCCTGAGAGTTCGTTGTCCACCACCCCGGCCAGAGCTGCAGGGGGAAATCGGAAAGCTCTTGCTGCCCTCAGGATGCCTTTGCGTTGGGCAAGCACCTGAGAGGGCACCAGACGGATCGGACTGTGGTCATTCAGAAACAGTTCCAGCTCTTTTTCAGACCCAAAAGATTGGTTTTGCACAGCATGAAAAAAACCCAGCCAGGTGTTGACCTGTTCCAGAGCCACTTCCGGGCTGTTGAAGACACTTCTGCGGCCTGCTGTCACATCTTGATTGCCCAATTCCTGATGCAGCAATTTCAAGAGCGCCGAAGTTTTGGATTTTCCCAGGGTTCTGCGAGAGGTCAGGTAAAGGTTCCAGTGGATTTCCAGAAGCCGAATTCGGCGCTCTGCAGAGATTTGAAGGCGATCAAGGGTGCTTTCAAAGGCCACCGACTGGGGAGCATAATCCCTGAGCACATCTGACCTTGGAACCCCTGCGGGAGCATCAGGCAGGTTGCTCACAGCTTCAGGGGTCTGGTTCAGGGCACGCTCCCGCAAATTTTCAAAATACTTTGACACGCCCCAGGACACACTGGGACTGAGGCTGAGCATCACCACCAGGGTCAGGGTGGCAACATAATATCGTCGTTTCGGCTTTCCCGGTCCAGAGGTGCCCATGCAGGTTCTTCAGGCATGATACCGGGTTTTTCGAGGGGATGTTCCCATTTTTCTGAGACGCCCTTTTTTCACCAGATGGCGCAGCAACCGGGAGGTTTGCTGGATGTCCAGACCCAGCATTTCACGCAGTTCGGCGTTGGCGGTGCCCTCAGGTTTGGACGCTTCTTGAAGCACCAGATGCTCAAGGTCCGGGTTGTTCACATACCCTCTGGGCACCACGACCACCACAGGCTCAGTGGCTTTGTTTGCCGTGACTGTTGGCTGCACAGGCTTGGTTTCCAGAGGCTTGTGATGCAACAGGTTTCTGGAGGCCCTGGCGAGTTCATACAGGCTGGCTTTGCCCCGACCTGTCCGAACAATCAACTCTTTTTCTTCCATCAGGTGCAGCAGACGCACAATGCGGTCCTCTGGAAGTTGCAGGGCTGCAGCAAGGTCGGTGCGGTTGCCTTCTCCCATGCGGTTCAGGTAACTGAGCACAATCAGCATGTCCAGACTGAAGGTCTGCATTTCTTCCTGTTTGCGGGCCACAAATTTCACAAAATCGGCATCAAAGCCGGGGTTGTGGATGCTCAGGGTGACGGCATCTTTATATGTGGTGAACTCTGGGGGTTCTTTGCCGTGACGCAAGAGCAGTTGGTACATCTTGTCCACACCCACCCCTGCACGCTCCACATAGCCCAGTTTGGCCAGAGCTTCCGCCAGAATGGGGTTGCGCCGTTTGGGCTGGTGGCGAAGGATGTTCTCGGCAGTGATGCCTCCCGGCAAGCCACCGGGGTTGGAGATTTCCAGACGGTCCGGGTAGTGGTGGATGTGTACGGTGTCCCTGAGCTGGTAGTCCCGGTGCATCATGGCGTTCAGGATGGCTTCGCGGTACACCACCTCGTCGAAGTCCCACACTTCAATTCTGAACAGGCCCACTTGCAGTGGAGAAAAACTGTTGCGAAGCTGGATCAGGTCACGCAGGCGTTCCACCATGGCTGGGAGGGGTTGCAAGAGGTCTTCACGAAAAGAGAACTCCACATCTCCATGGGGATGGTGGTAATAACTCACCTCGGCCTGAGGGATCAGGCGTTTGAGTGCCTGTGGGGTGCCTGCCATCAGAATGCCTGCCAGATTGGGTTTGAGGGTTCCATCCACATCCACCAGCAGGTTCAGTTCTCGCAGGAAATCCATGTCTGCAAGCTGACCCAGACCCGAAGCCCGGCCCTGCAAGCCGCGCCTGAGTCTGCCCACTTCCAGAGGATCAATGTCCGACAGGCTGCTCATGGGTGGAACGGTTGCCGTGAAATCCGGCTGTGCCTGAGGGCTGCGGTCCCAGAGTCCTTCGATGGGGGAGAGCTTCAGGCCATCCCATGCCAGCACCTCACCATCTCTGGAGGCGAGCAGGTAAGGGGCCTGAGGCACATACACCACCATCACCGAAGCCCCAAAAGCCTGCTGGTGGTGGGCATTCACACTGAGTTTTCCGCTTGAAAGCTCAAAAATCGCATGGGTGATCTGCAAAGGATGGATGTCGGAAGCGTCCTCCATGTGCCCACCCGCAGCACCCACAATCAAAATGCCCCCTCTGGCATTGGCCAGACCAATGGCATACCTTGCGAGGGTGTCCGGCCCCACCTGCGTGGTCAGCAAAATGCGTTCGGGGGTGGCCCCTTCACGGATCAGTTTTTCCAGATTGTCGATCAACGTTTATCACCTGTGTCCAGCATCAAGGGCATCAGTGTATCGGACTTCAGGGGAAGAAGGCAAAGTGCATGAGGCCCTGCAACCAGAGCCGAGGGCCAATCGCATGAGAAAAAGGCTGTGGAGGCAGGTGACACACTTGTTCACCGCTTGAGGTTCAGTCCTGTGTTGTCCACCAGAGACGCATGATTCGCACAGGTTTGACCCAGACCAGAGCCACCCTCTGGCCTGAGCCGTAAAGCACAGCGTTTTGATCAAAATTCGATCCCAGTTGGAGGGCCGCTTTCAGGGAAATGCCCCGAATCAAGCAGCCCGGTTCTTCCCATTCCCCTTCGCCAGCCACATAAAAATCCACTGGGAAACCCAGAGCCCGCACAGCTTGTTGCAAAGCCTCATGCCGACTTTGGTTTTCCTGAAGGGTCAGTTGCCTGCTTTGTGGATTGAAGGCCGTCACCATTGCCCACCGCTCAGGCAAGGCCAGAGGCAGATGGGCTGGATGTTCATTGAGGTAGAGCCTGATGTGGTTGAGTGCATATGGGCTATTCAGATACGCCTGAATCAGGGTTGCTGGGATCGAGGGTGGGTTCGCTCGCATCGTCTTCCTCGCTGGTGTCCACGCTGACTTTCATGACTTCGCGCAGCACACTGGTGGCAAAAGCGCCTTTGGGCAAAAAGAAGCGCAGCCAGTACCCATCTTCGGTGGGCTCAAAATCAATGTCTGTGAAAAGCCTCGTGATTCTGCGGTCCCCAAGTCTGGAACGGAAATCATCGAGGGTCACCCCGAATTCGGCCAGCACTTCCTGTTCCAGAGCGCCTGCATCCAGCGTGAGGGGTTTGATTTTGCGCCCGTACAGGGTTCCAGTTGCTGAGACCTCGCCACGCAGGGCTCTGGGACTCTCGTCGAGAGATTCCACCAGAAAAACCCCGCCTGTGTCGTGTTTTTTGGCCATGTCTCCCAGAATGAGCTGGTCGTAAATGCCCCGCTCGATTCTTCTGGACAGAAAACCATTGAACAGCAAGGACTGCACACTGCTGATCAAAAACCGCCGGACGGGGGTGCTGGCTTTGCCTTTGAAATTCTTGCGGGCAATGTCCAGCCCCATTTCGGCATTTTTGCCTTGCAGGCCGAACCTCTGGGGACCGTAGTAATTGGGAATCCCAATGGGCTTCAGGGCTTCCAGAACCGCTGGAACATGGCTTGCATCGGCATCCCTGACCCGGATGGAGAATTGGTTTCCTTTCAGGTGCCCGATCCCGAGTTTGTTGTTGTGGCGTGTGGTTTCCAGAATCCGCACGCCCGGCATGTCCAGAGCATCCAGTTGTTTTTCATAACGGGCAGGCAGGCTGATCCACTGTGTGGTGATGGCATGGCGGTCTTTCAGTCCGGCCACCCCCACCTTGTCAAAGCGCACCCCAAGTTGCTCGCCCAGCATTTTGACCACGTGGTTGCTGTTCTGACCGATTTTTTCGATGTGCAGGTATAGAAAGTCACCTTCTCCAGAGAAAGGGTAGGCAGGCACTTCATCCACCTGAAAGTCTGCAATTTCGGAACGGATGCGCCCTCCGGTGCCCGGAAGGTCCGTGGTGATGTAAGCAAGGTCATCCCAATTGAAAAGTAAGCTCATGGCGTTTTACACGTTAAGGGATGGCTCAGGGGAATACAAATGAAGGGTCTGGTGAAGGGTCAAGGGCTGAGATTAGGGGTCAGGCATGCCTCGCCCAGTTGCCGAGAGCCGAGAGCCCAGAGCCGAGGGCAAAAGGCATCAAAACCTCTCCGGGATCAGACAGGGATTTCTGTTTATGGCTTGTGGTGGTTTCTGTGATCAGGTTCTTCTCTTCTCGGTCTGCTCAATCATCAACAAAACCTTGGATTTGTGCTTTGATCCAAGGTCCGGGGTGCCTCAAATCTGTATAGACAATTTTGGAAATTTGCGCAACGTTCTGGCCCTTGTTGAGACAGCCATACCCGGTCCAAAAAGGGGGTCTATGATGGGTTCAGGATGGAAGCGAGGGAGCGCCGCACTCCCTCGCAATCAGGGAGGAGAACCATGCACGACGTTGGCAGCCACACCTTTCCCCTGGCACCCTGGGGGATCACAGAGCCGCACTGTGATCCCCTCAGGAACCAGCTTGCAGAGACCCTGTTCGCTCTGGGGAACGGGTACATCGGCCAGAGGGCCACTTTTGAAGAAGGGTATTCGGGGCCTGCTGGAACCTCCAGAGATGGCACCTTTTTGAATGGCTTTTACGACATTGAGCCGATCCAGTATCCAGAGAACGCTTATGGACTGGCCCGCCGCAACCAGTTCATGTTGAATGTGCCCAATGCCAAACGGGTGCAGCTCTGGATCGACAACGAGGCTTTTGATGTCTTTCAGGGAACGCTTGAAACACATCAACGTTCTCTGGACTTCCGCGAAGGGGTGCTGCACCGTGAGGTGGTCTGGACCTCAGGCTCTGGTAAAAAAGTGCGGATCCAGATTCGCAGACTGGTGTCTTTTGAGCACAAGCACCTGTTCGCCATGGAATTTCAGGTGACCGCCCTGAATTTCTCTGGACCCATCCGTCTGGTGTCCAGTGTGGATGGAGAAGTGCGCCACCTCGCAGCAGGAGATGACCCCAGAGTGGGTTCCCATGTCAGTGCGCCTCCATTGATGCTTCAGGAAGTGGTGCAGGATCAGGACTTTTCGGCTCTGGTTCACAAAACCCGCAACAGTGGTTTTGGACTGGTGAGTGCCATCGACCACCAGTTGCAGGCGTCTGATTTCAGTAGCAGTTTGCAAGGCCAGAGGCAATCCTCTGAACACGATTACCAGATTGACATTCAAGAGCACGAGACCGTCACTTTGCACAAGTACGGTGCTTATTTCACCTCAAGGGATTTTCCAGAGGCAGAGTTGCTTCCTCGGGCCAGAGAGCTCTTGACCCATGCCAGACTGGGAGGGTTTGAGAGGCTGGTTCAGTCGCAGAAAGCTTACCTTCAGGCGTACTGGTCTGAGGCCGATGTGGAAATCTCTGGGGATGATGCCCTGCAACAAGGCATCCGGTTCAACCAGTTTCACCTGCTGCAAAGCGTGGGCAAAGACGGCAAAACCAATATTGCCGCCAAAGGGGTCACCGGAGAGGGCTACGAAGGCCATTATTTCTGGGACACTGAAATCTACATTTTTCCGGTGATGCTGTTCACCCGCCCCGAGATTGCCCGCAAGCTTCTCGAATACCGCTTGCAAGGGCTGAACCATGCCCGGGAACGCGCCCGTCAGATGTCTCACAAAAAAGGTGCACTGTATCCATGGCGCACCATTGCTGGCGAAGAGTGTTCGGCATATTTCCCTGCAGGAACTGCCCAGTACCACATCAACGCAGACATCGCTTACTCCATCAAGCTTTACACCGAAATCACCGGCGATGAATCTTACCTGCTGGAAGGTGGGGCAGAGGTGCTCATGGAGACCGCCCGCATCTGGATGGGGATTGGGGCGTTCATCGAGCCCAGAGGCGGTGCTTTTTGCATCAATGAAGTGACTGGACCCGATGAGTACTCCGCTCTGGTGAACAACAACTTTTACACCAATGCCATGGCGAAAATGCACCTGCAATTTGCCAGTCAAGTCGCTCGGAAACTGCAAAAACTGCACCCCGAGGTTTTCCAGCAGGTGGCCTCTCAAATGGACCTCGGCCTGTCCGAAATCGATGGCTGGCAACAGGCTGCGGAACGGATGTACTTGCCCACAGATGAAAAGCTGGGGGTTCACCCACAGGACGATTCCTTTTTATCCAGAGCCGTCTGGGATTTTGAAAACACCCCAAGCGATCATTATCCTTTGCTGCTGCATTATCACCCTCTGGTGATTTACCGTTACCAGGTGTGCAAGCAGGCGGATGTGGTGCTGGCCCTGATGTTGCTGTCAGACCAGTTCTCTCTGGAAGAGAAAAAACGGGACTACGATTACTACGAGCCCCTCACCACCCATGATTCGTCCCTGTCCTCTTGTATTTTCAGCATCATGGCGAGTGAAGTGGGATACCGCCAGAAAGCCTACGACTACTTCATGGACACGGCACGGATGGACCTCGACAACCAGCACAACAACACCCAGCACGGGGTGCACACCGCAGCCATGGCTGGCACGTGGATGGGAGTGGTGTACGGTTTCGCCGGGATGCGTTCCCATCAAGGGGTGTTGCACTTCAATCCCCAGTTGCCCCAGAGCTGGATCCATTACCAGTTCAAAGTGCATGTGAGGGGGCAGCTTTTGCAGGTCCGTGTGGAAAACGGGCAGGCCGAATACCTGCTTTTGAAAGGAACAGGTCTGGTCCTCCAGCATGGAAACCAGAACGTCCACTTGCAAGAAGGGGCAAGCCAGAGCCTGCCTCTGGAAGGGGAGGGGGCATGAAGCTGGAAGCCGTGATTTTCGATCTGGATGGGGTGATCACAGATACTGCCCACTACCATTTCTTGGCATGGAAGCACCTTGCAGAGCAAATCGGTGTCCCATTTGATGAGGTCTTCAACGAGAAACTCAAAGGGGTGGACCGGATGGGCTCTTTGAACCTGATTCTGGCGCAGGGCGACTTGTCTTTTTCAGAAGAGGAAAAGGTCGCTCTGGCAACCCAGAAGAACATGCACTATCAGGAACTCATTGCTGGCATGACCCCGGCAGACCTGTTGCCCGGTGCAGTGCAGGCTCTGGACTCTGTGCGTGCAGCAGGGTTGAAAGTTGGGTTGGCGTCTGTGAGCCGCAATGCCTTTACGGTGCTGGAAAGCCTTGGCATCACCGACAAGTTTGATTACATCGTGGATGCCAGCACCATCCAGAGGGGCAAACCCGACCCCGAGATTTTCCTGAAAGCGGCCCATGAACTCGGGGTGGCCCCTGAACACTGCTTGGGCATTGAAGATGCGGTGGCAGGAGTGGCGTCCATCAAGGCAGCAGGCATGTACGCCGTGGGGGTGGGTGATCCTGAGGTGTTGTCTCAGGCAGATCAGGTGATTCCTGATTTGACAGCCTTCAACATTCAAGCGTTTCTGCAATAAATTGCTGAATTTCAGAACCCTGCTTTTGGCAGGGTTTTTTGCTTTTTGGAAAAGCATTTTGATTGGAATTTGAAAAATTAAAGATCAGCGCATCAGGGAAAACCCTGAGTAAAATCCCATAAAAAGCCTCATGTGGAACTTGTGCCCGAGGGGCTACCCTGCAAGTGTCTTGCATGCTTTCTTTTGAAGCTGTTCCATTGAACTTTGCCTTCACAACCTGAAACCCGAACCCTCAGCCCAGCAACCAGACGTCCAACTGCGTTGCCTGAAGTGTTCCAAGGGGGAACCCATGAAAAACTGGATCAAAGCCACTCTGGTGCTTGCCGGAGGAAGCCTCGCGTTTGCCTTGCAAAGTTCGGTGTTGCAACCGGAAGTGCTCACCCCTTATCCGTTGCCGTTCACCTCCCAGGTTCCAGGTGACATTGATGTGCAACAACTGGATGCCTTCAATGCCCAGCAACAGTTTGATCAATCCCAGAGGATGTTTGACATCTTCGCATGGCAGGCTTTTGTGGGCCTCAACTGGCCTGCAACCGCAGATGGACAACCCGACAACACCCTCAACATTGGCCAGAAAAGCGATCATGGCGTGGTCTGGGAACACTGGAAGCACGATTATGAGGTGTTCACACCTGATGGGCAACCCCCGGTTTTGACCTCAGCTCAGGGAAAAGACACCCACACGGTTCAAAACACAGGCAACACCATGCCTGACGAGGTGGAAGAGGCCTTGCAAGCTTTTACAGGACCTCTGGTGGACAAAAACGGCAACTGGGTCACTTACGAAATCCGCATGAGTCCCAAAGAAGTGGATTATGTGGTCAACAACAACCTGTACTACGTGCAGGGTCAGGTTGATTTTGTGAACAGTGGGCAAACCATTTCTTTCCCTGCTGGCGTCTACAACGGAGACATTGGGGCCATTGAACTGAAAGCCGCATGGCGCATTCTGGACCCCAAAACCGATGACCCTTCCCGCTACTTCACCACCATTGGAGACATCAACATCAACGATCCAGAGCAGTTCAGCAAACCTCTGGTGAAAAAAGATGTGCTGCTCGGGTTGGTGGGGTTCCACATCTCTGCCAAAACCCAGTACGCCAAGCAGTGGATCTGGGCCACTTTTGAGCACGTAGACAACCTTGAAGTGCCGCCCCTGACCTACAACGGCCAGCGTTTGATGCCGTCTTTCTACAACCCCAACAACCAGCTTTTGCCTGTGAACACTGAGCCCCCTTTAAACGCAGTGATTCCCGGCCAACCCATCCCGAGCGGTCAGTATTACAACGGCTGGGATCCCACCTTGATTTACCAGCCCACGCAAGCCCTGCGCATGATTCCGATCCCCACCGACAAGCAGCAACTCAATCAACAGGTGCAGGCCGCTCTGGCCCAACTGGTGCCCGGAAACGTGTTCCAGTATTACCAGTTGATTGACACCCAGTGGCCCACCGACCCCTCTGCACCACCCACACCCACCTTGCCTTTTGATGCAGGTGTGTTCCCCAACAGCATCACCAACAAAGCCGGTGGAATGGTGACCCCCACCTACCTCACCAACATCACCATGGAAACTTACTTTCAGGCAGGAAACGAACCTGCATGGCACCAGATTGAAGGTTTCCCCCAGAGCGAAACCACCCCGATCTTTGGCACGGAAAGCTGCACCGGATGCCATTCCAGTGCGGGGGTTGCCATTGCTTACGATCCCAAAAAAGCCCTCAGCAGCACCAACCCCCTGTATGGGGTTCCGCTGACCGGGGACTTCAGTTGGCTTTTGCAGCAAAAAGCCAAAATCCGCCAATGAAAACCGCCAGAGGTGCCTTTCCCAAACATCAGGTGCCTCTGGTCTGATGCATGACCCCAAACGATTGCCAATTGATTTGAGCTTGCCGCCCCTGTGCAGGCTTCTTTCCGCCTGACCCGCAAGGGTGAGGACCTGTTTGATGGGAGCAGACCATGACCCAGCTTTTGAACAAACAACTTGAGCTTGCCCAGACCAACCAGAGTCAGGACGACAGCTATCCTTTCGTGCCCGTGGACCAGTTCACCCCAAACCTTGGGCAGTGGCAGCAACTCGGGAATGTAGAAGGATATACCCTGACTGGCAACACCCTCCAACTGAACATGCAGCAAGGCCCCGGTCCGCTGCTGTACTTTTATTCCCCCACCCTGTTTCGGGTGCGATTCAACAGCACAGGGAATTACAGCACAGACAACTCTTACGCCGTGGTGAACACCCAGTTTGGTTTCGATGCCAGCACACTGAAAGTGCAGGACACCGGATCCCAGATTGTGGTGCAGACCGGGGCTCTGGAGGTGGTGATCCTCAAAGATCCATACTCCATTCAGGTGTACCGCAACGGGCAACTGATCCATCAGGACACCTCCAGTTACAACCTCGTGTACACCGGAGAGTGTGTGGCGAATTTCAAGGTGTATCCCGCGAACGCCATGTACTTCGGGTTTGGTGAAAAAGCAGGCTCCACCCTTGCCAAAAACGAATTCACCATGACTTTCTTCAATTTTGACAACTTCACCTATGCCACCAGCCCACTTCCAGAGGGGGAGCAACCCGGTCCCCTGAACCCCAGTGAATCCCTGTACAACTCGGTGCCCTTGCTCATTGAAGTGAACCCCAATCCCACGGGGGCTTTTCAGGGGCAGGCTTATGCTTATGGGATTTTCTTTGACAATGTGGCCCAGTCTTACATCAACATCGGGGCCAGCGATTATTCGAACATGTATGGCAAGTATTACTTTGGAGCCCTGTTTGGGGATCTGAATTATTACTTCATGGCCGGTTCTGTGGCAGCGGATGTGGTTCAGCAGTACACCGCACTGACCGGAACCCCACCCATGCCCCCCAAGTACGTGTTTGGTTACCATCAGGGGTGTTACGGCTACTACGACCAGTACCATGTCATGGCTGTGGCGAATGCTTACCGCTCAGCGCAGATTCCCTGTGATGGCATCCACATCGATGTGGATTTCCAGAACAACTACCGCACCTTCACGGCATCTGGGCTCAAGTTTCCAGATGCACAGGCGATGTTCTCTTACCTGTCCCTGATTGGCTTCAAGTGCAGCACCAACATCACCGCACTCATTGATGCCAACCCCTATGACGAAAATGGCAACACAGGCCCCAGTTCAGAGCCTTATCCTGCTCTGGAGACTGGGCTTTCAGAGGGGGTGTTCATCACCAACTCCAGAGCCGGTCAGCCTGCCACCACGGACCTGTTCGTCGGCAACGAAAATTACGGGGTCAACACAGGCATCAACCCTTACATGGCACAACCCGACACCGGAAGCGACGTGCTCGGGTCTTACGGATACTACCCGGACTTTGGTCGCCCCGAGGTGCAAGCCTGGTGGGGCAAGCAGTACCAGAGCCTCTTTGACATGGGTTTGCAAATGGTCTGGCAGGACATGACCGATCCAGCCCTCTCGCCCGGTGTGGACAATCCTGCCACATACAAAACCTTTCCCGGCGACCTGATGGTGACCTCATTCGGTGAACAGGTGCCCAGTGCCAAGGTGCACAACGCTTATGCTTTGCTGCTCAGTCAATCCACCTACGAAGGTCTGGCCCAGATTCGGCCCAACCTGCGCAATTTCATCATTGCCCGAGGGGGTTACGCTGGCATTCAGCGTTACGCAGGCCTCTGGACCGGAGACTCCGCCTCAAGCTGGGATTTCCTGCAAATCAATGTTCCAGAGGTGCTCAATCTGGGCCTGTCCGGCATTCCGATCTCGGGGTGTGACATTGGGGGGTTTGCCAACGGCTCGGCATCCGAGGGGGATTTTTACGTTCAGGATGGACGCGCCTACGGCCAGATCACCAATTATGAACTGTTCACCCGCTGGATGACCCTCGGGGCATTCCTGCCATGGTTCCGAAACCACTACGATGGTTATTCCAAGGGTTTTCAGGAGCCTTACAACTACGGTGAACCGGTCCCGAGCAATTGCCGAAAGTACATCCAGATGCGTTACCAGTTGATGCAGGTGTTCTACGACGCCATGTACCAGTGCACCCAGACTGGACTGCCCATCGCCAGAGCCATGCTGCTCACCGACCCTCAGGACCCCAACATTTACAACCATCTGGACGATCAATTCTTGGTGGGACAGGACCTTTTGATTGCCCCCATCCTGTTTCAGGCCGAAACCGCAAGCCCACCCATCAGCCCCACCAGAGACATTTACCTGCCTGCCGGTTGGGATTGGTACCCTTACCAGAACAACGAAGAGCCTTTGCCTGCCCCGGCTGCAGGAGGGCAAACCATCAGCTATTACGCCCCTCTGGAACAGGTCATGAACATCCTGCCCATTTATGTGCGTGCAGGGGCCATCTTGCCCAGCAGACAGGTCGAGCAGTGGGTGGGCCAGTTGCCCAGCAACCCCCTGACCCTGAGCATTTACCCCGGCCCAGACCGCCAGTACACCCTGTACCTCGATGATGGTCTGACCACCAATTATCAGTCCCAGCAAGCCTACCGCCTGACCGAAATCAGCACCCAGAGCTCTGGCAACCAGAAAACCGTGTCTGTGGTCCGAACCCACGACCAGTACACCCCGGCAGAGCCTTACTTCTTTGTGGCCCTGTTGTCCACCAGCATGCCCCAAAACGTCACGGTCAATGGACAGGTGCTCTCCAATGTGACCTCCAGCAGTGGCGATCAGGTCGGCGCAGACAATCTGCAAGCCTCTGGGAGCAATGCGTTTTATTTCAATGTCAGTTTGCAGACCACCTTCATCAAGGTGTACGACAACAACCCGAACCTGCAAGTCGTGGCGACTTTTTAAAGCATTTTCTCAGAAGCATAAGAGGTTGTTTCTCTGTCCAGGGTTTTGAAATGGCAGGAATCCTCTCAATCCTCCCATTTCACTGATCTGCTTCAGAGACCATTGAACCTTCAGACACAAAAAAAGCCCTCGACACACGAGGGCTTTTTCTTTCAGTGCAATCACTTTTTCGGCAGGTAAAAACTGAGCACAAACACCAGAGTCACCCCCAGCAAAGCAAGCGAGGCTGCCCATCCCAGTGCACGGTCCTTGTTGCCAAAAGCCCGAACAGCCACGATCAGGGCTGCCAGGAGAGGAATCAACATCAGGTAAAACGCGCTGTAGAGGCTGAGGTCTGGAAAAAGCACCCCAACCAGCAAAACGCCCAGACCGATTGCGTAAGCCACAGGAAAATATTTCTCGGGCAAGATGTTTTTCATAACCAGTACTTCCAGATCAGGTTCCCTGCGGTGTAAATCAAAAGCAGAGAGAAGAACAGTTTGAGTTGCTGGGCCGGAATCCGTTGTTGCAGGTTCGCCCCGAGTCTGGCTCCCACCAGAATGCCCAGAGCAATCGCGCATGCCACTCTGGCATCCAGCAGTCCTGCAGCCTGATACACCAGTGCATTTCCGGTGGCGGTGATGCCCATGATGAAGGTGCTGGTGGCAATGGCTTCACGGATGGGCAGGCCCAGCATCAGGTTCATCACAGGCACCTGAACGGTTCCTCCACCAATGCCCAGCAGTCCAGCCATGATGCCCGCGAAGCCCATGGCTGGCACCACGTAAGGGCTGGGTTTGTCCCGCCCGGTTTCCACCCGTTTCATGCCTTTGATCAGGGTGTACGCGCTGTAAAGCAGCAGCAAGGCGAACACCAGAGCCACGTAAGCAGCAGGCAGCACCAGACCCAGCACACTGCCCACCGCTCCACCCAGCACGGTGTAAGGGGAGAGCAGATACCCGGTTCGCATCTGAATCAGGTTGCGTTTCAGGTAACCTGCCGTGGAGGCAATCCCCACAGCAAGCACCCCAATCTGGCTGATGGCGATGGCTTCCTGAATCCTCAGGTCATGCCCCAGCCTGGGTGCAATGAATTCCAGAGCAGGCACCACCACCACCCCACCTCCAAGGCCCAGAATCGCGCCGAGCACTCCGGCCAGCAGTCCAATCAAAATTCCAGCGATGATCATGGTCAGTACCCTGCCACCTGACCGTCGGTCCGACCATCGCTGCCACCCGAGAGCACCCCGGTTTTGGGGTCCCTCCAGATGATCTGACCACGCCCAAAAGCGGAGGAGTCTGCCAGCACACTGACCTGATGGCCCATGTCCTGAAGGGCTTGAACCACATGGCGGGGCATGTGGGCTTCAAACTCCACCTTCAGACCAGAGGTCCATTGCCATCTGGGTGCATCCAGCGCCACCTGCGGATTCATCCCGTGGTTCAGGGTGTTCAAGACCATTTGCAGGTGCCCCTGTGGTTGCATGAACCCTCCCATCACCCCGAAAGGCCCAACAGGCTCATCCCCTCGGGTCAAGAAGCCCGGAATGATGGTGTGGTAAGGCCGTTTGCGCGGTTTGAGTTCATTGGGATGCCCGGAAACCAGATTGAAGTTGTGGCCCCGGTTTTGCAAGGCAATGCCCGTGTTGGGCACCACGATTCCACTGCCAAACCCCATGTAATTGCTCTGGATGAAAGACACCATGTTGCCTTCACCATCTGCGGTGCACAGGTAAACCGTGCCATGAGAGGCAGGATCTGCAGGCTCAGGGACCCAGGCCTGACCAGAGATCAAACTTCTGCGTGCTGCTGCATGTTCTTCAGAGAGCAACTTTTGCACCGGAACATCCACATGCTCCATGTCACCGACATGCTGGAAAGCATCCGCAAAAGCCAGTTTCATGGCCTCGATTTGCAGGTGCAAGCCCTCTGGGTCTTCACGGTGTTTGGGAAGCTCAAAACCCTTGAGGATGTTGAGGGCTTCCAGAGCCACAATGCCCTGCCCATTGGGTGGAATCTCCCACACCTGATGCTCCATGTAATCCACAGAGATGGGTTGCACCCACTGGCTCTTGTGCAGCGCCAAATCTTCAAGGCGGATGAACCCCCCAGTGTCTTTGGCAAAATGGTCCATGCGCTTCGCCAGATCTCCAGAGTAAAACTCCTCAGCCTGACTTCGGGCAATCGCTTCAAGGGTTCTGGCATGGCTTTCGCTGCTCCAGAGTTGGCCAGCGCGGGGTTCAAAACCTTCAGGGGTGAAGGTTTGCTGCCATCCCTTGAATTCCTCTGAGGTGTTGGATGCATAAGCCCTGATGACCCGTTTCCAGTTGTGGGCCAGCACCGGACTGAGCGGATAACCCCCTCTGGCATATTCAATGGCTGGAGCCAGCACCTGATGAAAAGGCAACCGCCCAAACCGCTGGTGCAGGTCTGCCCACGTTCTGGGTGCACCGGGTACTGTGACTGGAACCCAGCCTTTGCTGGGAATCTCGGAAATGCCCATGCCCTGCAAGGCATCTCTGGACAGCAAACGGGGTGCCCGTCCTGATCCGTTCAAGCCGTGCAGTTTGCCTTCGGTCCAGACCAGAGCAAAAGCATCCCCTCCAATGCCGTTGCTGGTGGGCTCCAGCACGGTCAGGGCTGCTGCTGTGGCAATGGCAGCATCGATGGCATTGCCCCCTTCCCGCAGGATGAAGAGCCCGGCCTGTGCAGCCAGAGGTTGCGAGGTGGCAACCATCCCTTTGCTGGCATGAATGGGCTGACGAAAGGGTGAGTAAGGGTTCAACATGCACTGACTCTAACATTTGCCGAGGGCCGAGGGCAGGGTCAATGCAAAGTCACTGTCCGGGCGACGCAAACAGAGAACCATCAGCGGTAAGCCAGAAGGAAGGTCTACTTTCCATTGACAACTTGAGTGAGCTTGGCCTTTTGGTCTTGCTGTCTTCGAAGGCAAAAGCTTCTGAAGGCTTTTCGCTGAAAGCTGAGTCCCCAACACTGACAGCTCCTGACAAAATCCGCTACATTGTCCCCATGCAACCCACCATCCTGATCACTGGAGCCACCGGAGGCATTGGCATCGCCCTTGCCCGCTTGCTGAAAGACCATGCCCAACTGGTCCTCCTTGGCCGAAACCCTCAAAAACTGACCTCCCTGCAAACAGAATTCCCAGAGGCCCGCACAGAAGCCCTGCCCTTGACCGATGCACAGGCCGTACAGGCCCTGATCGAAACCCTTCCTGCTCTGGATGCAGTGGTGCACTGTGCAGGTGAGGTGGTGCTCTCCAGCATTCAGGACAGCCAACTCGAAGACTGGGAAAGCATGTACCAGAGCAACGTCCTGACCGCTCTGGTGCTTACCCAGCAAGCCCTGCCCCAACTGCGTGCTTCCAGAGGGAAAGTGGTGTTTGTGAACTCAGGGGCAGGACTCAGGGCCAGTCCGGGCTGGGGAGGCTACGCAGCCAGCAAATTTGCACTTAAAGCTCTGGCAGATGCTTTGCGTCAGGAGGAGCCCCTGATCAGCGTCACCACGGTGTATCCGGGCCGGACCGCCACCGACATGCAAAAGCAGGTCCGAGACATGGAACACGCCGAATACCAGCCCGAGAAATACGTCCGTGCAGAGGATGTCGCTCAGGCCATCAAAACGGTGCTGGACATGCAGCGGCCCAGTGTGATTGAGGAGCTTTCCATTCGACCGGGGTGAAGGCAAAAGGGGGAATGCCGAGGGCCAGGCGACTCAGCGCGAAGCGGGCCGTTCCGCAAACGCGTATTGGAGTCAAAGACAGTGCCGAGAGCCGAGAGCTAGAAAGGCAGAAGGCATTGTAGGGGCGAGGCGTGCCTCGCCCTTGGCAGAAGGGTTTGCTTTCTTGATGCAGGGCAGAACCACATCTTGCTTTGAACTGTCAACTGAGAACTGTGAACCGTCCTCAAACAACAGGTGGAAGGCCGATGGCTGACTCCTGACCACTGACGGCTCTACAAGGTGATTTGCCCCTATTTCTGTCAGCCCTCACTCCCTATACTGCAAACACGATGCAAGACACGTTGGGCCGCCCGCTAAGAGACCTGAGGATTTCGGTGACCGACCGATGCAACATGCGCTGCACGTACTGCATGCCCAAAGAAATTTTCGGTCCAGAGTATGCTTTCCTGCCCCAGTCTGAACTCCTCAGCTTTGATGAAATTGAGCGGGTGGCCCGCATTTTTGCTGCTCTGGGCGTGTGCAAACTGCGCATCACAGGCGGAGAGCCTCTGGTGCGGAAAGGCTTACCAGAGCTGATCCAGCGGCTTTCTCAGGTGCCCGGCATTGAAGACATTGCCCTCACCACCAATGGACTGTTGCTGCCCCAGTTGGCCCAGCCTTTGCGTGAAGCAGGTTTGAAACGGGTCACCATCAGTCTGGACGCTCTGGACGATGAGACCTTTGGCCGCATGAATGGCCTGAACATCAAAGTGGAGCGGGTCTTAAAAGGCGTTCAGGCTGCCGAGGAGGCCGGTTTTGAACTGGTCAAAATCAACTCGGTCATCAAAAAGAGCCAGAACCTGCACGCGGTCATGGACCTTGCAGAGCACTTCAGGGGCACCAGACACACCCTCAGGTTCATTGAGTTCATGGATGTGGGCAACCACAACCAGTGGGACATGAAAGACGTGATTCCCAGTCGGGACATCCTTTCCATGATTCATGCCAGACACCCTCTGGAGCCTGTCAATCCCAATTACAAGGGAGAGGTGGCCAAACGCTACCGTTATCTGGACGGTCAGGGTGAAATTGGCTTCATTTCCAGCGTCACCGATGCGTTCTGTGGCACCTGCACCCGAGCCCGCATCTCCAGCGATGGTCAAATTTACACCTGCCTGTTTGGCACTTTGGGTTACGACCTCAAAACCCCACTCAGGGCAGGGGAGACCGATCAGGAACTTTCAGGGCGCATTACAAGGCTCTGGTCGCTCAGGACAGACCGCTATTCCGAAGAGCGTGCCATCAAACCCAGAGAGAACAAAATCGAAATGTCGCGCATTGGCGGTTAAGCCACCAGCAAGACAAAATCAATGGCTCTGGATGCACCAATCCACACATCCAGCACAGCCAGAATCCCCATGATGGAAAACCAGAATCCCTCGGGTTTTCGGGTGGTTTTCTGCAAGAACTGCGCTGCAAGGGTGATGTCCTGATCTCCTTGCGGGGTTTTCAGCAGGTAAAATCCCAATACATTGCGCAGCACGTACAGAGCAAAGTCGGTTCTGAGCAGAAAAAAGAGCGCAATCCAGAAGGGTTCCAGTCCTTGAGGAACGTGCACCCCTGAGAAAACCAGCATGCCTTCAGCACACAGTCTGGTGAGCAGCACGCCTGCCAGAGAGATCCACACATTCTGCCCATCTGTGAATTTGTTCAGTGGGGCATCGGTGACGGCCCAGATCCATTTTCCATCTTGTCTTTTCCAGAGATGGAATCGGGCTTGAGGATACCCGCACAGCCTTGCGGCCAGCACATGTCCCATCTCATGAATGCAAACAAAAACCAGCAATGCCATGAAAAACGCTGTGAAAAACTGCAGAACAGAAAAAAACACCTGTTCAGTTTAAATTGTTTGACCAGAACCTTGGATGGAATGCCTGTAAACGTTGATCCTTTTCAGATCAAAGCAGACCGAATCCAAAGATCATCTTCAAAAACACAGGCTTCTGCCAGAGCATGTTTTCTGATGGCTGAAAGCTGATGGATGATCGCTGTTCAAGCCTTCAAAATTCTGGGAAGCCAGTGCTCCAGATGGTCCATGCGCAAATTCAGAATTTTGGTGGTTGGGGCCGGATCACCGGTGTTGCCTGCTTTGAGCATCAGGTACTGGTCTCTGGTGATGGGTGGGTTGGGCAGGATTTGCATCAAGGGAACCGCCAGATCCATCAAAGGAAGAGGCACATGAAACAGGGGTTTCCTGCGTTGCAGGGCGTTCAGTTCCAGATCCAGCAGTTCTTTGAAGGTGTACTCTTTGGGTCCCACCAGTTTGAACGTCTGGTTGTTGGTGCGGGGATTCAACAGGGCCTGTGCAAATGCAGCAGTCACATCCCCGATCCACACGGGTCTGAACGGAAAATCGCCTTTGCCAATGACGGGCACCACAGGCCCCAGAGTCACCAGGTCTTTCAGCACGTTGCCAAAGAAGTCATCGCCGGGTCCAAAAATCAGGCTGGGTTGAAAAATCGCGTGGGTCAGGCCACTGTTTCTGACCAGTTCTTCGGCCTGTCCTTTGGTGTCAAAGTAACGGCTCTTGTGGCCTTTTTCTGCACCCAGAGCACTCATGTGCACGAAGCGTGCGCCCACCTGTTTGGCTGCCTCCAGCACGTTGCGGGTGCCTTCCACATGCACTTTTTGAAAGGTCTGGGCTCCTTTTTCGCGGATGATGCCCACCAGATGGATGATCGCCTCGGGTTTTTCTTCGGTGATGGCTCTGGCGGTTTCAGTGGCACTGGTGACATCCAGTTTGCGTCCTTTTGCTCCTGATGGGGCTTCTCCTTTTCTGGAGCAGGCCACCACTTCATGTCCGGCTTGCAGGAGTTCTTTCACCATTGCGGTGCCAACAAAACCGCTGGCTCCGGTGACCAGAACTTTCACTGGACCTCCATGATCATCGGAGGACGGACCATCTCCTTCATGAAGTCAAGGTTTTTGAGGGTGATCTGGCGGTATCCGGTTTCGATCAGGCCCTCTTGTTTGAGGTCCATGATGATCTTGGAAACACTTTCACGGGTGCTGGATGTGCCTTCTGCCAGCAACTCATGGGTGCAGCGCAGGTACAGTTCGTTCTCGTCGTTTTCGCCACCCAGAGGGGTGTCCACCAGTTCCAGCAGGTAACGGACCACGCGTTCACGCAGGTCACCGATTTGCAGGTGGTATTCGTGCATCATCGCCCTGCGCAATTGGTCGCTGAAGGAAATGGCCATCTGGCGCATCATGTACTCGTCCATCTCCTGCATCTGGTAATTGGTGATGGTGCTGCGGGTCAGGGCTTCCACGCTGTGCTGGTACACCCGGCCTTCCAGAACCTCTTCACCAAAAAAATCGCCGGGCAGAATGTGACGCACAGTGATGGGACGACCTCTGGTGGTGACTTTGACCACCCTGAGCAGTCCGGTTTCACAGCGGTAGAAGGAACGGGCGACTTCGCCATCGCGGTAAAGGATCTGGCCTCTTTTTAAACGCATTTTCTCGCTCATGCTTTGCCCTCCAGCATCTGAATCATGTGATCGACAGCCTGCAAAGTGTCTGTGCCTAGATACGTGCCTCCGAATTCTTCTGCCAGAGTGGGCTCTGCATTGAGCAGGGCTCCACCCATGATCACCGGTATGTCCAACTCGCGCAGGTCTTCTGCATGTTCACGCAAAACCTGTGTGTCTGAAGCCAGTCCCACGCTGAGCAGAATCGCATCGCCTTTGTGGGTGTGGGCGTAGTGCATCAGGTCTTCCAGAGGGGTGTTGGCCCCAATGTAATGCACCTGCACGCCCCGTTTTCGCAGCAGCACACTGATCATCAGTGCACCAATTTCGTGGTATTCGCCGGGAGCGCAGGCCACGATGACCCTCGGGCCACCCAGAGGTTGTCCCAGCAGGTCCAGCAGGATTTGAATGCGCCCCCTCAGGAAAGCGGTGGCATGGTGTTCTTCGGCCACCGTGATGTGCCCCTGTGCCCAGAGTTCACCCATGCGGGCAAGGGTGGGCTGGATGATTTTCAGCAACACATCTTCAACGGTGAAGGAAATGGAGGCGTAATTGATGATCTGGGCTGCACGGTTCTGGTCTGCTTTCAGGCAAACGTCCACCAGTTCCTGAACAACCTTTGTGTGTTCGTCTTGTTGAGGTTCGGTTTCCTCGGGGGCCTGCTTGCTTTTCAGCAGTTCAACTGCTCTGCTGACGGTCACACCATTTTCGATGTGTGCCTGAATGAATTGGATGCATTCAAGGTCGTTCTGACTGTAAAGGCGGTATCCGTTGGCGGCCCGATTGGGATTGGGAATTCCGTAGCGCCTTTCCCACTGCCGAAGGGTGTTGGCGGCAATGCCAGTGCGCTCTTCGACTTCTGAGGCAGTAAACAGTGGGGTGGTTTTGTTCATGGTGGTTGCTCGCCTCGCTTTGTATATTCTTTGTACAAGGTTATTGTACATGTTTTGGTGTGAAATGCTACAGGGTTGGGGCAGAAGGCCAAAAGCTGGAGGCAGAAGGCCCTTGAAAAACGACAAAAAGTCTGTATTTGAGATGTTTATCAGGTTGAATGGGCAGGCCCCCATCTGCAAACCCTGAACAAGCCTTGATCAATCTCTGAACAAAGCTGAGAGAAAGCTCAAGTTTTTGCGGTGTGTCGCCTTCAGCTTTCTGCCTTTGCTTTTTGCGTTTCCAGCAAGATTTCTCTTGAATGTGTCTAAAATCACTTTCTTTCCCTGATTTTTTAATATCCTCTATATGCACTGAGCACAGCGAGCAATTGCTGCAAGCAGTGAAGTGACGTGGAATGGTCCGGTAGTGTAGCGGTTAGCATAACTGCCTGTCACGCAGTAGGTCGCGGGTTCAAATCCCGTCCGGACCGCCAGAGAAGCCCCCGAGTTCAGGCTCGGGGGTTTATCGTGTGAAAGCAGCATTTCGGCACATACTTGTGCAGGGTTTGAGGAGTGATGGCATGTCAGGACATGTGTCTCTTCTCAGGTACGCCAAACAGGGCTGACCAAAAAGTGTAAAATGGTCGTTTGGATGCCGTGAAGGCAAGCAGTCCTGTTTCAGCGAAAGAAAGGTAGACAGATGGAATACCGCAACATTGCAATCATTGCCCACGTGGACCACGGAAAAACCACCCTGGTGGACGGGCTCCTCAAACAAACCGTACAACTCGGCCACGGCGAAGTCATCGAAGAACGCGCCATGGATTCCAACCAGCTTGAAAAAGAGCGTGGAATCACCATTCTGGCCAAGAACACCGCCGTGATGTACAAGGGCGTCAAGATCAACATCGTGGACACCCCCGGACACGCCGACTTCGGCGGAGAAGTGGAACGCGTCCTCGGCATGGTGGACGGATGCCTCCTCCTCGTGGACGCCGCCGAAGGCCCCATGCCACAGACCCGTTTCGTGCTGCGCAAAGCCCTGGAACTGGGCCTGCGTCCCATCGTGGTCATCAACAAAATCGACCGTCAGGATGCCCGTCCTGAAGAAGTGGTCAACCTGACCTTCGACCTGATGGCCGAACTGGGTGCCACCGACGAGCAACTGGATTTCCCCATCCTGTACTCCATTTCCCGTGAAGGCAAAGCCTACCGTGATCTGGAAAACCCCAAAGACGACTTCACCGACCTCTTCGACATGGTGCTGGACCACTGCCCCCCACCCTCTGTGGACATTGATGCCCCCTTCCAGATGCTGGTCACCAACCTCGATTACAGCGAGTACTTGGGCCGCATCGTGATTGGACGCGTCAAACGCGGCAAAGTCAAAAAAGGTGAATTCGTCAACCTGATGCACAAAGACGGCACCATGACCAAAACCCGCGTGACCCAGCCCTTCACCCACCTGGCCATGAAACGCCTTGACGTCGATGAAGTGAGCGCAGGGGACATCGTGGCTCTGGCCGGCATCGAAGACGCACAGATCGGTGAAACCGTCGCTGACCTTGCCGACCCCGAGGCTTTGCCCATCATCACCGTGGACGAGCCCACCGTGTCCATGGTGTTCCAGCCCAACACCAGCCCCTTCGCTGGCAAAGAAGGCAAATACGTCACCTCCCGCCACCTCAATGACCGTCTGAAAAAAGAAGTCATGACCAACGTGAGCCTCAAGGTCGAAGAAATCCGTCCTGACGAGTTCAAAGTCTCTGGTCGTGGTGAGCTTCACCTTTCGATCCTGCTGGAAACCATGCGCCGTGAAGGTTACGAAGTGCAAGTGGGTGCCCCTCAGGTCATCACCCGTGAAATCGATGGTGTGGTCTCCGAGCCTGTCGAGCACCTCGTCATTGACGTCCCCGAGCAGTTCTCCAGCACCGTGATCGGCGTGCTGTCCAGCCGCAAAGGTCAAATGGTCAACATGGAGCCTCAAGGCAGCCGTGTGCGTGTGGAATTCAAAATTCCTTCCCGTGCCCTGTTCGGCTTCCGCACCCAGTTCCTGTCCATGACCCAGGGTGAAGGCATCATGAGCCACATCTTTGACGGATACTTCCCCTGGGCTGGCGAACTCAAAACCCGCCAGAACGGTTCTCTGGTCAGCATGGAAAACGGCCCCAGCTTTGCCTACTCCATCTTCAAACTGCAAGACCGTGGCCAGTTCTTCATTGATGCAGGCACCGAAGTGTATGTCGGCATGATTGTCGGCGAAAACGCTCGCGAAGGCGACATGAACGTCAACGTCTGCAAAAACAAAAAACTGACCAACGTGCGCAGTGCTGGTGCCGACGAAGCCCTCACCCTGATTCCCCCCAAGCGCCTGACCCTTGAAGACGCTCTGGAGTACATCGGTGAAGATGAACTGGTGGAAATCACTCCCCAGAGCATTCGTCTGCGCAAGAAGATTCTCAATCCTTCCATGCGCAAGTAATATGGATTTTGACAGGGGCTTCCTGTAAAGGAGGCCCCTTTTTGAAGGAGTTCACATGAGATATATGAAATTCGGCTTGGGTTCTGCTGTAATCGCTGCTGTGCTGGCTTCTTGTGCCCCTGCATTCACCCCTGTGGTGTATGACCAGAAAAAAGACATTGAATCTCTGGGAGATGTCAAAGGTCAAGAAGTCTGGGAAGTGGTGGGCATTGGAGATTATGCATGGTACGGTTATGCCTTCAAAGTGCCATCTCTGAAAAAACTGACGTCCACCAGTCTTGCGAGCATGAAACTGCGGGACTTTGGATATGCCAAACTGGACCTCAGTGTTTCAAAAAGAGAGACAGAAACCGTTTTGTGGGTTGATCTTGACCGCAATGTGAATGACCCTCAGAATTTTTCCGAAGTCCTCTGGGGATACTCTTGCCGGGTGGTCCTTTCCAAAGGTGAGGTGACCGATGAGATGGTTGGCAACTTCACGGATCGCACTTCTGCCACCAACACCACCCTTTCTCTGGAAGCGGCAGCAGACAATTTGCAGGGTTGGAAAAAAGGCGCTTGCATGATTCGCAGGGTTCAACCTGTTGTGATTGAGCCTCCTGTGACTCCAAAACCAGAGACGCCCACCCCCGAAGTTCCCCCCACTGAAGAACCTGCCAAACCTTGATCGGAAAAATGGCACACACCTGAAGGTTTGCTTCAGGTGTGTTTTTTTGAGCCATTGGGTTTGTCTTGATGGACATTCGATGTACCATGGAAAACCTGAATGAAAGAAATCACCAGCACCCAGAACCCTGAACTGAAACTCCTGCAAAAGCTCCATGAACGCAGGCATCGCCGCAAGGAAGGCAAATTCCTCATCGAAGGGGCCAGAGAAGCTTCCCGCGCCTTGCTGGCCGGAATGGACCTTGAAAAGCTGTACTTCTGTGAGGACCTGTTCAGCCCAGAGGCCCATGAACTCTATCCTCAATTTGATGGTCTGGAGCAAGTCAAACTGTCTGCTGCGGCCTTCGAGAAAATCAGTCTGCGGGAAAACCCGGACGGGATGGTGGCTCTGACCTGCATCCCAGAATTCACGCTGGAAGATCTGGAATTGCCCGGAGATGCTCTGGTGCTGGTGTTGCAGGGTCTGGAAAAGCCGGGAAACCTCGGGGCTTTGCTGAGAACTGCAGATGGTGTGGGTGTCCATGCGGTGTTCATCACTGGAGAGGGCACCGATCTGTACAACCCCAATGTGATCCGGGCCAGTCAGGGAAGCCTGTTCACACAGCATGTGTTCGCAGCAGAAGATCAGGCCTTGCTGGACTTTTTGAAATCCCGCAACTTCACCATTCTGGCTGCCACACCGCACACCCAGAAGACCTACTGGCAGGCAGATTACTCTGGAGCCACAGCAATCTGTCTGGGAACCGAACACGACGGTCTCAGCGATTTCTGGATGCAGGAGGCCACCGAGAAGGTGGTGATTCCCATGCAAGGCACTGCAGACAGTCTGAATGTGGGCATTGCAGGGGCTTTGCTGCTGTATGAGGCCCTGAGACAGCGTCAAGGACAAAATCAGGCCCCCTGAAACCAGAGGGCCAAAAATGTGGAAGAAATGTTCACCGTATTCGGTAAAGGGGAAGTCTCAGACTTTGATCTGATTATCCTCTGGGTGTCTTACGAAATTCTCACAGGGCTGGGACATTTGATTTCATCCAATCCTGATACAGTTGGTCAGGATTGGTTATGCGAACAGAACTCAGCACCATTGCCATCGGCCAGACGGTGACCCTACAGGGCATCAACCCCCAGCATCCCATGCGCAAACGCCTGTTTGAACTCGGGTTTGTGCCGGGTGCAAGCATTCGCCTGCTCAGAAAAGCCCCCATGGGCGATCCCATCGAAATGGTGGTCTCTGGCACGCACTTTGCTCTCAGGCAGCAGGACATGCAGCACATCTGGGTTCAAAAATGAGCACCACCGTTCAGGCCAGAACCGTGCTGGTGATTGGGAACCCCAACGTGGGCAAGACCACCCTGATCAACGCTCTGGCCGGAACCCATCTGAAAGTGGGCAACTGGAGTGGCGTGACCGTTGAAAAACGAGAGGCCCGGTTTGACCTGCAAGGGGTGTCCATCCACCTGACTGACCTGCCCGGCGCATATTCTCTGAGCCCCCAAACCCCAGAGGAAATCATTGCACGAACAGCCCTGCTGGACGCAGCTCCAGATTTGATCATCAATGTGCTGGATGCCGGACAACTGGAACGCAACCTTTACCTCACCCTGCAACTGATGGAGTTTGGTCTTCCCATGGTCCTCGCCCTCAACCTGATGGATGAAGCCAAAAGCAAGGGGCTCAACCTGAGTGCAAAGGCTCTGGAACAGCAGATGGGTGTGCCAGTGGTGGAGATGGTGGCGTCTCAGGGCAAAGGGGTGCAAGAGCTCAAAAAACACATGTTGCAACCTCCTCAGGCCCCCAGCTATCAGGTCCAAACCCCAGGGTCTTTGCAACATCACATCCAGCACCTGTGTGAGGCCATGGCTCCCCATCCCAAACTCTTGCCTTACTCCCGGCCGTTTCTGGCTTCCATGCTCTTGGAGGGGGACACCACCTTGCGTTCCCGTCTGACCATCACAGGTCACCAGAAAGTGGTTCAGGAAGCAGATCGCCTTTTGGAACAGTGCACTGCACAGGGGATGGATCCCTTCATGGACCTTGCCGATGTGCGCTATGCAGAAGCGCACCGCATTGCACAAGCCACCATCGTGACCCACGAAAAACGCCGTACCCTCACAGAGGTTTTGGATGGCGTTTTGCTGAACAGGGCTCTGGGGATCCCGGTGTTCTTGCTTCTGATGCTTGGGGTGTTCAGACTGACTTTCAGCGTTGCCCAGCCTTTTGTGGATTTCATCGGAGGACCCCTGCAAGACACGGTCTCTGGCTGGACCACGGCCATTTTGAATGTGCTGCATGCCCCATCCACCATTTCCTCAGTGCTTGTGGGAGCAGTGATTCCTGGGGTGGGTACGGTGCTGGCCTTCTTGCCCACCTTGCTGGTCCTTTATCTGGCCATGAGTTTCCTTGAAGACAGCGGTTACATGGCCAGAGCGGCTTTCCTGATGGACCGTTTGATGCGCTCCGTGGGTCTGGATGGCAAGGCCTTCATTCCCATGATTCTGGGGTTTGGATGCAATGTGCCTGCAGTGTACGCCACCCGCACGCTGGAGAACCCCAGAGCCCGACTGGTGACCAGCATGATTTTGCCTTTCATGTCCTGCTCGGCGCGCTTGCCAGTATATGCGGTCTTCAGTGCTGCGCTTTTTCCCAAAATGGCTAGTTGGGTGGTCTGGAGCATGTACGTGCTGGGTCTGGTGGTGGCGCTGGCTTTTGCGGCTTTTATTACCCGGCTGCTGCCCACCGCAGGCTCTGTGACGGTGCTGGAGCTGCCTCCTTACCGCCTGCCTTCCAGACAGGTGCTCTGGAAACAGGGCTCCAGACGAACCACCTCTTTTGTGAAACGTGCAGGAACCACCGTACTGACCGCAGTGGTGGTGGTGTGGTTCACCCTTTCCATACCAGTTCAGCTTGGCGGACACTTTGCCAGCGTTGCACCAGAGCAATCCCTGTTTGGCTGGGTCAGTTCCCTGATTGCGCCCATTTTCAGCTGGGCAGGCTTTGACACCTGGCAGGCCACTGGGGCACTGATTCCCGGTTTTGTGGCCAAAGAAGTGGTGATTGGCACGCTGGGGCAGATTTACCTTGGGCAGCAGGCTGGAACGGCCCTGTCTTTTGGGCTGCTGGACGGTTTGCAAAACCTGTTCTCTGGATTGTGGATTGCCCTTCAGCAGGCTGTGGCAGCCATCCCCGGACTGATTGCCCTTCCTTCCTTCTCGGTGGCTGCTCCAGACAGCTCGCAAAACAACCTGATTGCGGCTTTGCGTCAGGGTTTCACACCTGCAGCAGGACTGGCCTATCTGGTGTTTGTGCTGCTGTACACCCCCTGCGTGGCCACCATCACCGCCATTGCCAATGAGCAGGGGCGCAAGGTGGCATGGATCACCGTGGCTTACCAGATCCTGACCGCATGGCTGCTGGCGGTCCTCACTTACCAGCTTTTTAAAGGACTGTTGTGAAACCCCTCGACCAGATCCTTCACCACTTAAAAACCGGACCCAAAAAACCCGAGGATCTGGCCTTGCAGCTTCAGGTGTCTCTGGAAGCCCTGCTGGGGATGGTCCAGATGCTGGAAACCAGAGGATACCTTCAGTGGGTGACCAGCAAGCAAATCGGATGTCAGAAATGTGCCGTTAAAGGCTGGTGTGCCCTGCCCACCGATGAAGGGTGTGACAGCCTCGGGCTGACGGGTCGGGGTTTTGAACGGGCATCGACTTCAGGATGAACAAAAAAACCTCCTCTTGAGTGAGGAGGTTGAATGGTTTTTGAACTTCAGCCCAGAGCTTTGACAACAGCGTCGGTGAACTGCTGGGTGTTGGCGGTGCCACCCAGATCTCCGGTGCGGGGACCTTCGGTGAGCACGGTGTCAATGGCGTTGGAAATGCGACCAGCCACTTCGTATTCACCGAGGTGCTCCAGCATCATCACGGCACTCAGGATGGTTGCGGTTGGGTTAGAGATGCCTTTGCCAGCAATGTCTGGGGCAGAGCCGTGCACGCTTTCGAAGATGGCATGCTTGTCGCCGATGTTGCCCGAGGCAGCGATGCCCAGACCGCCCACCAGTCCGGCAGCCAGGTCAGACAGGATGTCACCGAACATGTTGGTGGCGACCAGCACGTCGTACTGGCTGGGGTTGCGGACCAGTTGCATGGCGCAGTTGTCCACGATCACGTCCCAGCTTTGCAGGCCGTCCACCTGTTTGGCTTCTTCCATGATGGTGTTCAGGAACAGGCCCTGGGTCAGGGGCAGCACGTTGGCTTTGTGCACCACGGCCAGTTTTTTGCGGCGTTTCATGGCCAGATCAATGGCGTATTTGCCGATGCGCTCAGAAGCACGTTTGGAGATGTGGGCTTCTGCGATGGCCCTGTCGCCTTCCACACGCTCTTTTTCCACGTACAGGCCTTCGGTGTTTTCACGCACCAGAATCAGGTCCACGTTCTGGTAGGCACCAGCCACAGGACGGGTTTTGGTGGGACGCACGTTGGCGTACAGGTCAAAGTGACGGCGCATGAAGCGGATGGCCCCTTTGAAGCCCTCCACTTTTTTGCTGGGGCTGGTGGCAGCGCCGAACAGGGTGGCGTCGGTGTTGGCCACGGCCTCAAGGGTGGCTTCTGGCACGGTGGTTCCGTGATCCAAGAAGTATTCATAGCCTGCGTGGGCTTCAACGAATTCAAAATCAAGCCCGGTGGCTTCCAGAACGCGCACGGCAGCAGGGATCACTTCGTGTCCAATGCCGTCGCCTTCAATGATGCAGATGCGGTGTTTCGCCATGGTGGTGTACCTCCTCAAACTTCCTTATGTTAATGCGGTGTACACTCCTGACCATGTCACTGGATAGGGAACGGCTGGGGTGTGACACAAGGGCTTTTTTTGTTTCCCCTTTACTGGTGTAGTAACGGAATAAGTGTATTTTGGACCAAATCACTCGCCAGCTTTGGACCCAGCAAGAACCCCTTGGATCCCAGAGCAGTCAGGCTGAGCACTTCCCTTGGAAGGGTGGCCCCTGAGAACCGAACACCCGTCCAGAGTCCCTGAAATTGAGGGTCCAGTGTGCTGAAAGTCTGGTGGGCTTTGTCCATCAGCCAGTGAAGGGATTTGAGGGGCAAACCTGAAGGTCTGAATTGGGTCTCGGGGGTTTCAAAGGTGGATCCCAGCACACCTCCTTTGCGGGCCGGAGTGGCATAAATGCCAAAACTGACCGGTTTTTCTGAAAGGGTCTCTTTGAGCAGCAGCAGACTTCCCCTCCGATGGGTTCCAGCAATTCCGGCCAGAGTGGCTCCGTAACTGCCCCCACAAAACACCACAGTGCCTTCCAGTTCAGTTTGATCTTGCAAGACCACACGGTGTGCAGTGAAGGACACCGCCGTCTGACGGATCACCTGCACGTTGCTTGCTTCTTGCAAAGCCGTGCAGAATGCCTGACCATCCACCCATCCGCCCACAGGCAGATACAGCACTTTGTGCCAGTGGGATTGCAGATGAACTTCTTCAGGGGCCTGCTCCAGCCACGCATGGGGATAATCTGGAGGTAAGTTCTTAACCCATTTCAGGTGGGTTTTCTCGTCAGGCACCGGGCGGTAAACCCCATCTCTGGCATGTGGAATGTTGTACCCGAGCTTTTCCAGCTTTGCCAGCAATTCAAAAGTGAATTGTGCCCCTTCCAGCCCATCTTCCACCACATGACCGTTTTGACCGCGCACCGGATTGATGAGGGCACTTGGGACATCGCTGGCGGCGTGTTTGCCTGCATCAACCAGCACGGTTTTGATGCCTGCCTGAGTGGCAAAATATGCCAGAGCACTTCCTGCAATGCCCCCCCCAATCACGATCAGGGGTTTCATGAAGTGACCTTTTCAGCGGTGACAAATTCCCGTTTTCCAGTCAGGCCTTTGTGTTTGGTGACTTGCAGTCCGGCGTCCTGCAAAGCCCTGCGTACAGCCCCTGCTGCGCTATAGGTGGCCAGATGGGCGCCCACTTGCATGCTGGAGGCCACTTTCTGACAGAATTCAGGGGTCCAGACCTCGGGGTTGACGGCAATGGAAAATCCGTCCAGATAAAATCCAGAGGCCCAAGTCAAAGGAAACTCAGCCTGTGTGACATCTTCCACCCGCACATCCACAGTGACTTCTCCAAGGGTGAATGCAAAAGAAGATCCCCACACAGAGAGCAGTTTTTGCCAGACCTCATGTTCAAACATCGGATGTTGGCGGGTGTATTCCCTGAGGGTTTCGGTGGCGATGGGATCAAATTCATAGGCCAGATAGTGCAAAGGCACCCCTCTGGAAACGGTGTCTTGCAAGGTGGTCAGGAAGTTCATGGCCACTCCAAAACCGACCTCCAGCACTTTTGGAGCAAGATGCAAGTGGGTTCTGGAACCTTGCAGGTACACCACTCTGGCCTGCGTTTGTGCACCATGGCTGGAATGGTAATGCTGCTGGTATTTTTCGCTGAAAACGGTCAGGCTGCCATCAGGGGTTTTTTCGATCATCATGCACATCCACAACAGGAGGGAGGACCAGTTCATTTTCGCGGTTGAAGGCCAGCATGTAACGCCCGAGAATCTGCAACTGGGATTTGTAATACAGCATGGCCTTGTGTTTCTGCTTTTGCTGCTTGTCGGTCAGGGGATACCTGCGCCATTCGATGCCCTGACTGGTCTCCGCAGGTGGGCTGAGGGGCAACTCGGGATGGTTGCCTTTGGGAAGAGGCCATTCCACCCCGCCGTGCACAATGTAGTACAGAATTTTGGCGTGTGGAAATTCACTGAGGATTCTGCTGGACAGGTAACTGGTCGCCTGATGGTCGGGATGCTGGTCCAGAGGGGTGGGGGCCAGAATCACATCAGGGTTGAATTTCTGGGCAATTTCCAGAATTTGCTTTTCCAGCTCCTGACCGGTGTAAGGACTGCCTGGACGGTAGGTGTTGTTGTAAGGCACATGGTCCACCCGGGTGAATTTGCTTTTGTAAGGAATCAGGTAGTTCGTCAGGTAAACGCTCCTCAGGCCCCGGTCTGGAAAGCCCAGAAAGTACACGTTCTTGGCTGGAACACCCAGAGCATTGGTGGCCAGTGTGGCTTCGGTTTGCCGATCCCGGCCCATTTTCAGGAACACCCGGGGTTCCACGCTCCATTTTCGTGTGGAGTAGCGTGCTTCCCATGGGAAACCGTCTCCATTGGTCAGGAAGACCACGGCCACTTCGCCGTTGTTTTGCAGAACATCCTGAATCAAGCCTCCAGTGGCAAGGGTTTCATCGTCCGGGTGAGGGGAAAGCACCAGCACCTTGCCACGGATCGGGGTGTGCTCTGGAAGCTGTTGGGCGGCATGCTCCACGCCAGCCACCACCCACTTTCCGGTGAACAAAAAGCCCCATCCATTGATGCCCGCGGCCAGAAAAAGCGCAAAGATGACCAGAAAAATCAGGGTGTTCAACGGATTCCAGCGGTCCCGTTCGATGCGAATTTTGAACCTGCTGAACCTCTTCACGACTCTGATTTATAACAGATCTTGCAGGTCTCTCGCATGAAATCGATGGCATCCCCTCAAAGCCAGAGAAATCCCATTTCAGCGGTTCGGACTTCAGAGGTATACTCTCAGGTGCATGATGCCCACCTTAGGACTGGAAGAAGAGTTTTTTGTGCTGTATCAGGGGAAACCCAACATGGTGGGCCTCACCCACCTGGCAAGGTTGCTGCGCAAAGATCCAGCGTTTTACTTCACACACACGGCCAGCAATTTTTCCAGAGGTGAAGGGGCCAAAGAGGGCCTGATGAGCGCTCTGGAGGTGTCCACACCGGTTTGCACCTCGGTGCCTGACCTGCTGCAATCCCTCAAACGCCTCAGGTCCGAGGTGAGCGTGGTCATTCCCACAGGACTGATTGCCACCACAGGCATGTTCCAGAGGGACGACATCAACAACACCGCAGGTTTGCACATCCACCTCGGGGTTGAGAGGCAAAACCGGGAACGCATTTACCAGAACATTGCCTATTTTTTGCCCGTGCTGGCCCTTGCCACTGCGTCCAGTCCGTTCAAAGGCACGGAAGTGTTCGGCCAGAGTTACCGGATGCATGCGTCTTATGCCCTAGGGGGCCTGACCAGCGATCCGTTCAAGCGGTTTCAGGACCTGATCATCACCCGCAGGCTGGGCACCATTGAAGTGCGCGTTTTTGATCCTGTGTGGGATCTGGAGCGTTTGCAGGCCATTCTGGAAGCTCTGGTGCAAGTGGCGGTCTCCACAGAAACCTTTCCTTACCGGGAGCAGGAGTACAACACCCTCCGGGCACAATGGACCCGCGAGGGCCTCACCCCAGCCATGCTTCAAAGGGCCAGAGAACTGCAGGACACCACGGGCTTCGATCTCAAATGGACCGAACACACCGTCAGCGATGACCTCATTGACCTGACCCGGAAACACGGTTACCAGCATGCCCTCAGGCATCTGGACTCTGGATACCGGACTGGAATCTGGCAGCCTTCCAGCACCTTGGATGTGCCCCCTTCAAGGCGTCACAGTGTAGAAGGTTGGCTGACCTATTATTTGCCCCGGTTTCCATACATTGCTTATAAGGGGATCAAGGAGAACATGAAGGGGCCGAAGGAACGGTAATTTGCCGAGGGCTGAGGGCTTTGCAGTGCTTAAGCTTGAGCAAGGCAGACAACAGGGTGGCGTTTGTAAAACCCGGGTCAGGTGCTCTTATTGCCCTCGGCTCTCGGCCCTTGGCTTTGAAGCATCCACATGTTTGTCCACCCAAACATCCCCGACCACCCCTGATTTTCCCGATGAATTCTCAGCATCGGAGGGGTACAATGTGTGGGTATGAAACTCAAACGCATCCTGAAGATTTTGATTCCTGTCGCGGCCATCTGGGGACTGGTGGTGCTGTTCCTGCAGAAAATCTGGTTTTACCGTGACCCCATCCGGGTTTCGCCCAACGATCCCAACCTGATCATCAGTCCCTGTGACGGACAGGTGGTGTACATCCGCCGCATCGAAGACGGCAAAGTGTACAGCGAGAAACTCGGTCAAAAAATCGACATCACCGAAATCACCAAAACCGACATCCCCGAGGGCACCGGTTGGCTGATTGGCATCTACATGAGCCCTCTGGACGTGCACTTCAACTACGCTCCCATTTCGGGCTCTGTGGACCGCATCGTGCACACCCAGACCAACCTGAACCTTCCCATGGTGGACCTCTGGGAGTACATCCAACTGACCTACCTGAGAAAAGCCGTGGACCTGTTCGCCAAGCGTTATGAACTGGAGAACGAGCGTCAGACCATCTTCATGCACAACGAGCGGATCCATCTGGCCATGGTGGAAATTGCCGACAAATTCGTCAACAAGATCAGCACCTATGTCTCTGAAGGTGAGAGAACCCGTGCAGGTCAGAAAGTGTCTTTCATTGAGCGCGGTTCTCAGGTGGATCTGGTGCTGTTCGGCGAAGATTTCGAATTCCTCGCCAAAGTGGGCGATCAGGTGTATGGTGCCCTCACCCCCATCGCTCGCCTGAAAAAATAAACCCGGTTCATTCAAGAGGCGAGGGGAATCCTCGTCTCTTTTCATTTGGGAACCTCTGGTATGTTGAGGGCGTAAGGTCAAAGGATACACGTGGAACAATTTCAAGACTGGTTGCTGAATCTTCCCCCCCTTTTGGTGCATGTCCTGCTGTTTTTGCTTTTGCTGGTCGAAGGCATTGGAACCCCCGGCCTGCCTTTTGAAGTCCTGTGGATCGTCGAAGGCATTTTCATCCATGAAGGCAAAACCACCCTGCTGGCTGCAATCCTCTGGGGCACTGTGGGCAACTGGTTGGGAAACCTCATTGGGTACAAGCTGGGAGGCCGACTGGCACGGTACCTGCCACCCAAAGCCCGCAATTCTCTGGGCATCGAAGAAGTCCGTCAACTCTTCCAGAGGTGGGGTGTGGGTGTGGTGCTGTTCAGCCGCTGGATGGGCCTGATTCGAACCCCCACCATCCTGTATGCCGGAGCAGTGGGCATGCCGTTCTGGAAGTATGCCCTCTGGAGTTTTGTGGGTGCACTGTCCTGGGTGGGCATCTGGCAATTGGGTTGCTGGTACTTTGGAAAATTGATTCTGGAATGGTGGGACCAGTACAAAATTTACATTGTGCTGGGAGGAATTTTGATCGGGATTTTTGGCGTATGGACGGTGATCCGCAAGCGTAAGCCAAACGATGCACCCTCAAATACCCCCTGAGATTATATACTCGTATGCGTGTTATTCGACCCGCATACCCTTCAAACCTTGGACTTTGCCAGAATCCGCTCTGCAGTGGCGGATTGCTGCGCCAGCAGTCTGGGCATCGAAAGGGCAGCCAGCCTGACACCGTCAACGGATGAAGACTTCATCCGCTATCAATTGGATTGTGTAGAAGACGCCCTCTTCAGTGTGAGTCTCAATCTGGGAGGCATTCAGGACATCCGCCCGAGCGTCGAGCGCTCCCGAGAAGGCAAACAATTGGACGGCAAGGAAATTCTGGAAGTGGCCTACACTCTGGATGCTGCCCTGACCCTGAAACGCTCCATCGGCATGAACTCCAGAGGACCCCTGCTGGATGTGTCCAGCAGCATCGGCTCTCACCTCAATCTGGTGCGCAGTGCACTGGAGAAACTGGACCGGGATGGCTCGGTCCGCGACGATGCCAGTCCCAAACTCCGCCAGATCCGCCGCCGCCTCAATCCCCTTCGCAATGAAATCCGCCAGAAGATGCAGGATGTCCTTGAGCGCTGGGGTGAAATGTTGCAGGAAAACCTGATCACCATCCGCCGGGACCGTTTCGTGGTGCCCATCAAGGCCAGTTACGTGAATCAGGTGCAAGGCATCATCATTGATGCGTCTGCCTCTGGACAAACCTATTTTGTGGAGCCCGGTTCTGTGGTTCCCCTCAACAACGAACTCGCCCGCCTGCTGATTGAAGAAGATCAAGAAGTCAGGCGGATTTTGATGGAACTCTCCGGGTTGGTGGCGCTGGAAGAAGGCCTCGACATGACCCTCTGGGCGCTTGGTGAACTGGACCTGATTGCCGCCAAGGCCAGATTGGCCCGAGATTGGGAGCTTTCCCGCCCCGAGCACTCCGAAGAAGGCACCTACCATCTGGAGCAAGCCCGCCACCCCCTCATCGAAAAACCTGTTTCCAACGATCTGCATCTGGACGCCAGCACACGCATTTTGCTCATCACCGGTCCCAACATGGGGGGGAAAACCGCCACCCTCAAAACGTTGGGACTGATTGTTTTGATGCACCAGTGCGGAATGTACGTGCCTGCCCGCATTGCCAAATTGCCCGTCGCAGATGGCATTCTGGTGGACATCGGTGATGAACAGAGCATTCAGGAAAGCCTGTCCACCTTTGCCTCCCACCTCAAACACCTGAAATACGTGCTGGACCATGCCAGTTCCAACACCCTGATCCTCATTGACGAGTTGGGCTCAGGCACCGATCCCACAGAAGGTGCGGCTCTGGCACAGGCGCTCATTTCTGAGTTGCTCAAAAAAGACACCCGTGGCATCATCACCAGTCACCTGGCTCCCCTGAAGCTTTACGCCATGGAAACCCCCGGCTTGCAAAACGCCAGCATGGGGTTTTCTCTGGAAAACCTCGGTCCCACCTACCGTTTGCAGGTGGGGCAACCCGGACGGTCTTACGCTCTGGCCATCGCCAGACGCATGGGCATTCCAGAAGTGGTCCTTGAGCAGGCCACAGAAGTGCTGGGTCCAGAGGGCAACAAAGTGGAGCAACTGCTTGAAAACCTTGAGCAGGAACGTGAAACCATCCGCAACCAGCGGGAACAACTGGAAAGTTTGCGTCAGGAAGCCAACCTGATCCGCAACCAGCTTGCTTTTGACCGGGACCGCATCCACGAAGAGCGCGATGAATTGCTCCTGAAGGCCAGAGAGCAAGCAGACCGCATCTACCGTGAAGCCATCGAAACGGTGCGCAAAATGCGTTCCAAAGCGCAAGATGATGTTTCCCGTCCCAAAGTGCTCGAAGAACTCAAAGAGCTTCGCCGGGCCAGCATGGCCGAAAGACCCCAGCCCAAAGTCGAACCTGCTCTGGAGCAGGTCAGACCGGGCAGCATTGTGGATGTGCCTGCTTATGGGGCCTCCGGTCAGGTCCTCGAAGTGCGTGGCGATGAACTGGTGGTGCAACTCGGGGTGCTCAAGATCACGGTGCGTCGTCGGGATGTGCGCCTGAAACAGCAGGAAAAGCAAAAAGTGGCTTCCCTGATGACGGCTGGTTTTTCAAGGTTCAACAAGGAAATCAACCTGAGGGGCAAGAGTGGGGAAGAAGCCCTTGAAGAATTGCGCTCTTATGTTGCAGAAGCCTATGCCCTGAAAGAAACCCCCTTGCGTGTGGTGCACGGCAAAGGACAGGGTGTGCTGCGCCGCATGATCCGTGATTTCCTCAAGAACGAAAAAACCGTGGAGTCTTTCCACGATGCAGAGCCTTACAACGGCGGTCACGGTGTAACCATCGTGCATGTCCGCACCAAATAACACACACTCCAACACAAGAATTTGAAAAGCAGGGAAACGGTCCCTGCTTTTCTTGATTTTTTCTTTTCCAGAGTCAAAAATTGAGAAACTTCATTAAGGCCCACAGGCCATCGGGTTTGGATGTGTCTTCTCATCTTGAATTGTAATCAACCATGCAACTGACCTAAAATACTCGGGTGAAGGTTTTACTTCTGGACTTACAACCCGACCAGTACCCCCTGGAGGGTTACCGCAAAAAGCAGTTGCTGTCGTGGGTTTTTGAACATGCTGCCCCGGATTTTGACAGCATGACCAACCTCCCCCTCAAACTGCGTTCCGAATTGCAAGAGGCTTATGAGCTCAGCCCATTCACCAAAGTGGACACTTTCGCCTCCACCGATGGCAGCGTGAAATACCTGTTCACCCTGCGAGATGGTCGCCAGATGGAAGCCGTGTTCATGCCCTATGAAGACCGCAAGACCATCTGTGTTTCCACCATGGTGGGCTGTCCGGCCAAGTGTGCCTTTTGTGCCACTGGCGCTCTGGGCTTTGGGCGCAACCTGACCCCCGGAGAGATCATCGGGCAGATCCTTTATGCTGCCAGAGATCAAGGAATTCCCCCCAAAGAGATTCGCAATCTGGTGTTCATGGGCATGGGTGAGCCTTTGCTCAACTACGAGAACACCATGAATGCAGCCCGCATCATGCTCAGTCCAGAGGCCCTGAACATGAGCCAGCGTCGGGTGACCCTCAGCACGGTGGGTCTGGCCAAAGGCATTCGCAAACTGGCCACCGAAGACATCGAACTCAAACTGGCGATCAGCTTGCATGCCCCTGATGAAGAGACCCGTCAAAAAATCATTCCCACGGGTCAGGCCAACAGCATTCCAGAGATCATGGATGCCGCCAGGGATTATCAGGCCAAAACCGGTCGGCGCATCACCATGGAGTACGCCATGCTGAAGGGGGTCAATGACCACCTCTGGCAAGCAGACCTGCTGGCCGATTTGTTGAGGGGCATGGTCAGTCACGTCAACCTGATCCCCATGAACCCATGGGATGGCAGCGGTTTTGAAGAAAGCAGTGAAGCCCAGATTCAGGCCTTTTATGACCGCCTTGAAGATCGGGGGATCCCCGTCAGTGTTCGGCGTTCAAGGGGTCGGGATGCAGGCGCAGCATGTGGCCAGTTGGCCCTGCAGAAGCCTTCATTAAGGTCTTCTGTATGAAATATGTAAAGATTGTGAAGTCGTGATAGGATAGTGCAAAGTCGCACGCAAAGCATGGAATACTCTAGGAGGGTAGCAGTACACAATGAGAAACCTTAGGCGCGTCCTGTTAACTGCACTACTGACTGTCCCTGTATTGGGCTTTCAACTGTCCAGTGCCCAGAGCACTGACTTGACGGTTCTGGAAACCCAATTCACACAAAATCCCACCCTTGAAAACTCAGTTCTGCTCGGACAAGCATACCTGAATGCAGGTCGCACCGCTGATGCCGTCAAAGCATTTGAAGAAGCCATACGCAAAAGCTACAACAGTTACGAAGCCCACTTTGGCCTCGGGGTGGCTTTGTTTCAGCTGAACAACCTGTCGGGTGCCCAGTTTGAATTCCAGCAACTGACTGCCATCAATCCCAACCTGATTCAGGGGTATTACAACCTGGGCGCGGTGTATACCAGACAGGGCAAAACCACCGAGGCTCTGGCAACATACCAGAAGGCCATTGAGGTGGGCAAAGCCAACAGTGCCAGCCCTGAAGAACTCACGCTGGCTTACACCCAGTTGGCCCGTTTGCAGTCCACAGAAGGCAAGCACACAGAAGCCAGAACGGCCTATGAAGAAGCCTTGAAACTGAACCCCCAGAGCGAATCCCTGATGCTCTCCATTGCTCAGGAAGCTCTGGCTGCAAGTGCATCCAGTCCAGATCCTCTGGCGGCCACCATTTCACTCAGCTATGCCTACCAGATTCTGGCCAAAAACCCTGCTCAAGCAGACGCAACATTGGTTGTTGCAGACAACTTTGTCAATCAAGGCTTGAGCGACCGCGCACTGCGCGAACTGGACAAAGGATTGGCCGCTTCCAAAGACAATGCTTCACGTGTGAAATTGTTGATCCGCAAAGCAGAACTGCAAGAGCGCACCAGTGTCAAAGAGGCCCTCAGCACCTATGCAGAGGTGGTCTCTCTGGACTCCCGCAGCCCAGCACGTTACAACTACGCTCGCTTGCTGCTTGCCTCCAAAAAACCTCAAGAGGCCCAAAAGCTTTACCAGCAACTCGTCAACGAAAACCCCACCGATGTGGCTTATCTGGGACTTGCACAGTCCCAAGAAGCCCTGAAGCAATACGCGCTTGCTTATGATGCTGCTCTGAACGCTGCACGCCTCAGCAAAGATGTTGCCTTTCAGGCCAATGCCAGAACCCTTGCTGCACGCAATGCATACCGTGCCAAGCAGTACAAGCAGGCCATCACCAGTGTGCAAGGCATTCCAACTCCCAATGCTGAAGCCCTCAACTGGGCAGGGCTCAGTGCGTATGTGCTCAAAGATTACGCCAAAGCCGTTGAGTTTCTGGATGCAGCCCTCAAGCTCGATCCCCAGAACCAGACGGTGATGTTGAATCTTGGGGCATCTTACCTGATCCTCAAACGCTACAACGAAGCCGAACAGGTGCTGTCCAGCCTCGTTGCTGCCAACGACAAAAATGCTGAAGGCTGGTACAACTATGGCATTGCTCTGCGTGCTCTGGGCGATGAGACCAGTGCCAAACTGGCTTTCCAGCGGGCATTGAACCTGGGTTACACCAGAGCAAAAGGAGCATTGGGCGGTAAATGACTTGGTTCCGTAAACACTGGCCAGACTTACTCATCCTCTTTTTCATCGTGCTGATTCTGGCAGGAGCAGTCCTGATCCTTTTTGGTGGAACCAAAAGGCTGTTCAACCTGTCTTCGGACCAGCCTTCCATGCCAGTTGAACAAAGTGCCCCAGAAGTCCAAGAAATTCCACTGAACCCTCCGCCTCAAACGGAAACGGTGGAGCCTGTTCCCACAGAACCCCAGACCCAGACCAGCGAACTTTCACAGCAACCTGAGCCTGAGTCTGCTGCAACACAGGGCACCACAGAAACTGAGAACCCAGCAGAAACCACCCAATCTGTGCCAGTGATTCCTGCTGAACCTCAAACCAGCACCACAGAGAAGCCTGCTGCAAATCCAGAAACTGCACAAACCACAGACCCTCAAAAACCTGCTGCCACCCAGCCTTCTGAACCACAGAAGCCTGCTCAGCAGACTCCAGAGGTCACCAAACCTGCGGTACAGGCCATCTCTGGACGTGCGCCCACCAAGCAGGATTACCGCATCAGTGCAGGTTTGTTTGACACAGAAGCGCAAGCGGGTGTGGTCGCAGAAAAAATCAAAGCCCTGGGTTATCCCACCTATGTTTTTCCCAGCAAAGATGAAACCTTTGTGGTGTTGGTCGGTCCTTTTGTGAACCGCGCAGATGCAGACACTGCTGTGTCGCAGATTCAACCTGCACACCAGAACCTTTTCGTTTATGCCCCTCAGAATGCTCCTGCAAGCACTTCAACAGCCACCCCTGCAACCACCCCTTCTCCAACCACATCAGCAAACACCACCACCAATGGTCCGGTGTACTTGCAGGTGGGGGCCTACAAACGTGCAGACAGTGCCATGCCGGCGGTAGAACAGTTGAGGGGTCTGGGTCTCAATCCCAGCCTCAGAAGCGATACAGGTGGCATGGTGCGTGTGGTTGTGGGTCCCATTGGTGCAGCAGAATTGCAAGCAGTGCAATCCAAACTCAATGCGGCGGGCTATACAGACGCCTTTCAGGTCCGGTGAAACCATGTCCCAGTCTTTGAACATACCCAGCGCTGCCATCTCCAGACTGGTCACCTACCTGAGGATTCTGGAAAAACTGGAATCTCAGGGCATCAACCGCACCAGCAGCAACGACCTTGCTGAACGTGCACAGGTCAGCGCTTTCCAGGTGCGCAAAGACCTGGCTTATTTTGGCCGTTTTGGTACCCGAGGCATGGGTTACACGGTGGCGGTTCTCAAACGTGAACTGAGACGCATCCTGGGCCTGACCCGGCCCTGGAATGTGGTGATCATGGGGATGGGACGGCTTGGGCAGGCCATTGCCCACTATCCTGGAGCCAGTGATTATGAATTCAGTTTTGTGGGTCTCTTCGACCCCGATCCCAGCAAAGTGGGTTTACAGATCAGAAATCTGGAGGTGATGCATCCGGACCACCTGAAAGACTTCGTGCGCTCCCATCAGGTGGACATGGGATTTATTGCGGTTCCAGCAGAGCGGGCCCAGGACGTGGCACAAACTCTGGTGGAAGCTGGAGTGAAAGGCATCTTGAATTTCGCTCCGGTGGTGATTCAACCCAAGATGGTTGAGCGCCCTGGTCTTGAACCCGAGAAGGAAGAGGAGTGGGAGGGAGTGATCGTGGAAAACATCGATTTTCTGGCAGGCATGAAACGTTTGGCGTTTTACATCCTGAACCCTGGCTTAAGAGAACTTGAGGAGGTAGGTTAATGAAGAAGATTTTGGGATTGGTCAGTTCTTTCACAGTGTTAATGGCTGTTTCCTGTAACAGCATGAATGCTCCGTTGCTTGAAGCTTCTATTCTGGCACCCCAACTGAAGGTGAACATTGTGTACAAGGTCTCCACAAAGACCTACAGCAGTGCCATCTCTTATCAACAGGGAAGTGCAGTGTTCCGGGTTCAGCCTGGTGCTCCTCAAATGCAAGTTCTGGGTTTCGAGGCTCAGATCGTGGATGAAGACAATTCCACCTACACCATCTCAACACAGGGAGGATTGGAAGAAGGTGCATCTCTGCCCCAGGGATTTGTTTGCCCTGCAGACAAATCTACGATTGGACAAGAAACAGAAGACCTGTATTACTGCAAACCAGAAGACAAAGCCGCCAAAGCCATCACCCGCACTGTGGATTTGCAGCCCAGCATCGTTCCAGACATCAGCAAAAAGTTGACCAACGATTGCCTGTCCAGTCTGGCCAATCAGACACCCATTGACGGCGTTTGCCCCAACCTGAAAATTCGGGTCAACTTCACCGTGAAAAACCTGAGCACCGGAAACACTTTTGTGGTCAAAGCCTTTCCCGAATTCACCAATTTGGATGTCAAAGGCTCTTTGAGCGTGGAAGATTAAAGGAGTCTTGACTGATGCAACCTGTCCAAAAAACCAGCGTTTTGCTGCTCGGCATGAGCATGATCATGGTGGCCTGTAATTCCACAACCACCACTGTTACCCCTGCTGCCACCGTTCCCAGCATCAATTTGAACTACCTCAGTCTGGGGCAGGGAATTCCACTGGCCAACAACGCAAAGGTTGCAGTGGTTCCCAACCCAACTTTCCGTGCCAAAGCCACTCCAGCAGGCAGCAACACCATTGCAGAATTCAAATACCAGATTGGCGATGGTGCTCTGGTTGACATCCAGAACAACAACCTGTTTGTGGTTCCTCTCAATGCCACAGGTGAGTATGAACTCAAACTGTTTGCCAAAGACAGCAAAGGCTTGAGTTCCAACCCTTACAAAGTCACGTTGTTTGTGGATGCATCTCCTGCAACTGTCAACTTCGCCACCCCCACAGAAGGCCAGACCATCAATGGCAAGGCTGTGAAGTTTTCCATTGCTGCAGAGGACCTGGACACTGGCATTGCACAAGTCGTGCTGAAAGACCCTCAGGGCACTGTGCTGTCCAACTGTAAACCTGTGGTGACAGGCAACAAAGCCACTGTGGATTGCACAGTGGATGTCAGTGGATATGCAGATGGAGCAGCAGCATTCACCGTTGAAGTGACCAACCGGGTGGGGGCAACGTCCACCAAGACCATCAACACGATGGTCAAGAACAATCCCGATGAGGTTCCTCCCACCGTCAAAATCAACAAGATTGACAACCTCTTGACCGACGCTCTGGGCGGCAAAACCTTCTCTGGTACCATTCAGGTGGATGTGGATGCCCAGGACATCAATGGCGTGAAATCCGTGGAATTGCTGGTCAACGGCAATCCCCTCCCTGCCAAAACCAGTACCCCCTTCATTTTCAGTGTGAACACCACAGATTATGACAACGGCCCTCTGGTGATTTCTGCCAAAGCCACCAACACCCTGAACAAAACGGCTGTTGCGAATTCTGTCACCATCAACATTGACAACGTGATTCCTCCGCTGTTTGTCATTGCATCTCCCACCAACAATGCACAGGTCTCTGGAAGCCAGTCTGTCAAAGTGTTGCTGACCCGTCGCAACTCGAATTTTGACGTGCTGACAGATTCCATCAAAGTGGACTTCTATGACTACCGTGGTGATCTGGTGGCCACCCGCACCATCACGGGTGTCAAAGACGGAGTCAACGGAGATTACGACACCCTCCCCTTTGATTTCTCTGGTCTGATTGATGACTGGTATACCCTGCGGGCCACAGCTCAGGTCAATGTTCTGAAAGCCGATGGCTCTGTTGCGAACGCTACCCCCCTGAACCTCACTTCTGAAGTTCGTGTGACAGCCACCACGGCCAGCAACAACCCACCTGCTGTGGTCATCTTGACCCCTGTCCGTCTGGTTGCTGATCAAAGCTTCTTGCCCTCTTTTGTCAACACCCTCAAAGGCAATGTGCTGGTTCAATTGAGCGATGACAAGGGACTGGCTTCTGCTGAACTGCGCATGACCTGTGATGACTGCGTGGGTGGTGGCCCCCAGAATGCCCTGATGGAGCACAAGAACCTGAGCAACACTTCTTCTACCGTGGCGCTGTTCCGTTTTGACTACAACGGAACCCCTTACCTCCCCAACGGAACTTACACCCTTCGCATCAAAGCCGAAGACAATGAAGGCAAGTCCAACATTCAAGAAGTCAAAGTGAAAATTGACCGTACCTTGGATGCCATCCTCAATTCTTTTACAACGACCACAGCCAAAGCTCCCGACGGAGTCAAGCAAAAATTTGCTCCCTATTCAGGGACGTACAATCCCATTGGAACATCTGACAATTCACACACCTACATGGTCTTTTATTACTTCATCAATCCCAACAATCAGCTGTTCTACTCTCAAGCCCAAGTGGTGGGAAATGCCGTGATGGGTACAGGCTATACAGTCGTCTTCAATCTGGCTGGCACCTGGACTTTTGGTGGCCAGATTCAGGACATGACCACCGGTCAGATTTACCCTTTGAACCAGACTTTTGTGAATGTGGTGTCTGCAGAATAAAAACTTGCATCCACACAAGATCTTGACTGAACGGCGTATGTACGCCGTTCAGTTTTTTCGGTAAGGTGACACATATGGAAGGTCTTTTTCTCTCTCATCTTCTGGAGCAGCTTTCTGCCCGGGTTCCCACCTCCACCAGAGGCTGGGTGTTCCCGAGCGAGACCTCTGCTGCGCTCTTTCTGGAGGAAATGGGCTTTCTGGTGCTGGATTATGCTCCTCCCACTCCGGCCCTGTATTTCTCCAGAGACAAATTGCAAGGCGAGCCTCGCAATCCTTTTCAGCGCTTTTTGGCTTCCAAAGTGCAGGGCAACCTGACATTGGCCGAGCAACTCAAGCTGGACCGGGTGGTGACATTGCATTTCTCGGGGGCCAGAGGGTTCATCGATTCCCCAGCAACCCGCTTGCTTTTTGAGGTGACGGGCCGCAATGCCAACCTCTTGATTCTGGAAGCAGGAGAGGGTTTCTCTGGCAAGATTTTGATGGCTGCCCGCGAAATCACCAGCAGCCGGAACCGTTTTCGCACCGTGCGTTCAGGAGGACTGTACACGCCTCCTCCACCTTATGAAAAGCTGGATCCCAGAGCTTTGCAAGAATCCGATTTGCAGGTGCTTCAGGAGCAGCCCTTGGTGAAGGCCAGAGACCTTCTGGATGGCATTGGACCCACCTTGCTTTCCGAACTCAGCAGGCGTTCTGGGATAGGCCTTTCCGAAGTGGTGGGAGACCGAATCCCACAAGTGCATCAGGCGGTCAAATCTCTGGTGAAAGATCCCAGTGTGGCGCAAGGTTCCCTTTCTGAACAGGCAAGAGAAGCTTCTCAGGCCGAGCAGGCAGATGCTTTGCGCAAAACCTTGCGTGAGGCACTTCAGAAGCGCTTGAAGGTCTTGTCAGAGCAGTTGCAGGATGTGCACAGGGCAGAGGTGGGCATTCAAACCGCGGCCACCGAACGTGCATGGGCAGACCTTTTGATGGCCTATCAACATCAGGTGCCTGAAGGGGCCAGTGAAGTGGAGCTTCCCGACTTTGAAACAGGTGAGCCTGTGCAAATCACCCTGAAGCCCGATCAGAAGGTCTGGCAAAACGCAGACCGCATGTATGCCCGCGCCCGCAAGCGTGAAGACGTGTATTTGCGCCTGATGGAACGCGAACCCCAGTTGCTGCAAGAGCAACAACACTTGCAAAGCACCCTGAGTCAGGTGCAGCAGGCAGAGTTGCCCGAGTTGAAACGTCTGGAAAACGTGCTCGGGACAGAAACGCCAGACAAGGGTGCTGTGCAGGTGGGTGGACGTTACCGCGTCGGGGGTTTTGATGTGCTGGTCGGACGCAATTCCACAGAGAATGAACTCTTGACCCACCGAATCGGAAAAAGCATGGACCACTGGTTTCACGCGCAGGGGTATCCGGGCTCACATGTGCTGGTGCGTTCAGGCGGAAAAGAACTGCCGTTTGATGTGGTCTTGAAGGTGGCTGCTCTGGCCGCGTTTTATTCCAAAGCACGCAATTCAGGGAACGTGCCTGTGGATTACACCCGCATCAAGCATGTCTGGAGGCCCAGAGGTGCAGGAAAAGGGCAGGTGCATTACACCCAGCAGAAAACCGTGTATGTGGATCCGGCCCTGCCTGAACCAGTGGTGTAGTGCTGGTTGAAAGTGGGTGTGGTGTAAGTTGACCTCACGTTTACTTTGTGCACACTGGAGTAGAATGCCTTTCGTGGAACGCATCATGTTTCGAGCCAAAATTCACCGGGCCACCGTCACCCAGGCCGATCTGGATTACGTGGGCTCCATCACCATCGATCAGGACCTGCTGGATCTGGCAGACATTCTGCCCAACGAGCGGGTGGACATTTACAACATCACCAATGGCAACCGCCTTTCCACCTATGCGCTCTCTGGAGCCAGAGGAAGTGGGGTCATTGGCATCAATGGGGCCGCAGCCCATCTGGTTCAACCCGGCGATCTGGTGATCATTGCTGCTTACGGCAACTTCACCGAGGAAGAAGCCCGAACCCTCACCCCCCATGTGGTTCATGTGGACCGCAACAACCGTCCCTTGCTGGTTGGGGTCTGACTTCAAGCCCTTGAAAAGCCCTTTGCAGGGGCTTTTCTTTCTTCAGGAGAAACCATGCAGATTGCCCATCAGCGGGTGGTTTTGAAACGCATTGCCGAACTGTCAGTTGCAGACTGGCGTTTGATGCATGCTTTTTTTCGCGACCGTGAGCTGGCCGACTGGAACGGAGCCAAACCGGTGCGTTTGCCCCTCTGGTTGTTCAAGCGCATCCTGCTGGAAGAAGAACAGGCTGGAGACAAGTGGGGATTTGGCATTTACACCGAAAACCGCCTGATTGGATCGGTAGAACTGTACCACCTGCAACCTGCTTTCCCTTTGCGCCCCACACAGGGGACTCTGGGGATCATGATTGGAGATCGGGAACTGCTCGGGCAGGGGTATGGAAGGGAAGCCCTGATGGCCCTTGCCATGCATGCGTTTGAGCAACTGGATCCTCCGCTGGAACGCATCCGGCTCACCACGTTTCTGCACAATGTGCGTGCCCAGAGGTGCTTTGCCAGGGTGGGATTTCAGGTCAAAAGCCATGCACAAAAAGGAGACGCCACCAGCGTGAACATGGAACTCACCCGCACCGATTACTTCAGGCATGGGTTTTCTGAAAGGGACGAGCCATGAAAGTGATGGTCTCTGGTCATGTGGAATTGCCCGCACTCTCAGGCATGGAATGGATCAAAGTTCACCCGGACCGTCCGTTGCCTCCAGAGGTGCAGGAGGCGGAAGGTCTGGTGCTCTGGACCCTCAACCGTGATTTTGTCCGGCGTTTGCTGGAGGCTGCTCCGAATTTGCGCTGGATTCAGACCCTCACGGCAGGGGTGGACCATGTCTTGGCCATGAATTTGCCTGAGCACATCGACCTGTACCGTGCACCCAATCTGCATGAAGAACTGGTCACCGAGCACACCCTTGCTCTGCTATTAAGCATTGCTCGTAAGCTGCATGTGCTGCGCGACCAACAAAGAGAGGGTCGCTGGTTTGTGCCCCATCCTTTTGGGTCCATTCACTCCAAGCATGTGTTGATCTGGGGTTATGGCAACATTGGCAGGTCTCTGGCGCAGGTCTTGCAGGTTCTGGGGGCCAGAGTGACCGGGGTTCGCACCTCTGCTGGCTTGGATGATGAGGTGCCCATCATCACCACTGCTGATTTTGAACGGGTGTTGCCAGAGGTGGACCATCTGGTGATGGTGCTTCCAAGCACACCAGATACCCGAGGTGTCCTGAACCAAAAAGTGCTGGATTTGCTGCCTGAGCGTTGCTGGGTGGTCAATGTGGGCAGGGGAGATGCGGTCAACCAACCTGATCTGCTTCAAGCATTGCAGAAAGGGCAGATTGCTGGGGCCGCTCTGGATGTGATGACCCCTGAGCCCCTTCCTGCAGATCATCCTTTCTGGAGCATGGAAAACGTGATTCTGACGCCCCATGTGGCTTCCCAGAGCGACCGTCTGCAAACCAAGATGCGCGAATTCATGCTGGAAAATTTGGGTCGGCTTTCCAGCGGAGAGCCCATGTTGGGCAGAATCGAGCGGTCTCGGGGGTATTGATTCCAGTTTTTCATTGCGTTGTGCGTTATCTTTGAGAAGATGGACTTCAAATCCATCTTCTTGTTTTTGAGGGCTGGAAAGACCACCTGAGCAGGACCGTGTGAAGCTGTCTGCATGTTTTGAGGCAAAAAGGGCTTGCCCTATTCTCAGTTGCAATGGTTTTTGTTACCATGTTGTTTAATGGAAGCAATTCCAAATTGGAGGTTGTGATGAAGTTACCCCGCAGCAGCGGCATCCTGCTCCATCCCACGTCATTTCCGGGTCGGTATGGCGTAGGAGAGCTTGGTGCAAGTGCATATGCTTTCTTAGATTGGCTCCATGAAGCCGGACAGCAGTGGTGGCAGGTGCTGCCCCTCGGGCCAACCGGTTACGGCGACAGCCCTTATCAATCTTTCAGTGCTTTTGCTGGCAACCCTTACCTGATCAGCTTCGATGACCTCCAGAAAGAGGGCCTGCTCACCGCAGATGACCTTGCCGACACCCCGGACTTCCCACCCGGCAAAGTGGATTACGGCTGGATTTACATCTGGAAATTTCAGAAACTGCAAGCCGCTTACGGCAACTTCAAAAAAGGCGATTTCGCATCCCTGAAAGCCGAATTTGAAACCTTCAAGGGGCAAGAGGCCAGCTGGCTGGAAGACTACGCCCTGTTCACTGCCTTGAAAGACGAAAACAAAGGTCTGCCCTGGAACGAATGGGACCTCCCCATTCGTCGCCGTGAAGCAGATGCCATGGAAGCCGCCAAAGTGCGTCTGTCTGACGACATCCAGCGCATCAGCTTCTACCAGTTCCTGTTTTTCCGTGCATGGAATCAGGTGCGTGCCTACGCCCACAGCAAAGGCATCCAGATCATCGGAGACATCCCGATTTTTGTGGCCATGGACTCCGCAGACGCATGGGCCAACCCCGACCAGTTCTACTTCGATGACCTCGGGCAACCGACCGTTGTTGCAGGTGTGCCACCAGACTACTTCTCCGAAACCGGACAACTCTGGGGCAACCCCCTGTACCGCTGGGATGTCATGCAAGAGCGCAAGTTCGACTGGTGGATCGAGCGCATCAAAGGCTGCCTGAAGCTGTACGATCTGGTCCGCATCGACCACTTCCGGGGTTTTGAAGCCTACTGGGAAATCCAGTACCCTGCAGAAAATGCCATCAACGGCGAGTGGGTCAAAGCGCCCGGTCAGGAACTGTTCCAGACCATCCGGGATGCTCTGGGTGAAATCCCCATCATCGCTGAAGACCTTGGTGTGATCACCCCAGAGGTCGAAGACTTGCGTGATTCCTTCGGGTTCCCTGGCATGGCCATCTTGCAGTTCGCTTTTGGTGGCGGAGACTGGTCTTCCAACGCTTTCCTTCCAGAGAACCTCAAAGAAAACCAGATCGTCTACAGTGGCACCCACGACAACGACACCACACGTGGTTGGTTCGTGACCGCCAAAGAAGACGAGAAATCCCACCTCAATCAGGTGGCTGGAACCGAAGTCACCGAAGACCGGGTGGCCTGGATCCTCACCGAGATGGCCTGGCGTTCCAGAGCCAAAGTCGCCATCGTGCCCTTGCAGGATGTGCTGAACCTCGGCACCGACGCCCGCATGAACTTGCCCGGCAGTCTGTCAGACAAGAACTGGTCATGGCGCTACACACAAGGCACCCTGAGCCCTTTCACGGCCAAGCGAATCAAGGCCCTGACACAAGATGCTGGACGCTATGTCCAACCTCCTGTGAAAGCCTGAACCTGCTTACAGCCAAAGCCTTGCCCCCGAAAGGGGGCTTTTTGATTGCTTTTATTGCCACTCCAGAGCAAAGAACCTTTCGGTGTTCTGCCTGCTGATGGTTTGGATCTCCCGCTCTGGTTTTCCCACCAGTCTGGCCACTTCTTTGACCACAAAGGGCAAATAAGCAGGTTCGTTTCGGCTGGCCCTGAAAGGCAGATTCTTGGGGGTCAGAAAAGGGGCGTCGGTTTCGACCATCAAACGGTCCAGAGGCAAATGGGGGAGGGCGTCACGCAGGTCCTGCCCGCGTTTCAGGTCTGTGATCCATCCGGTGATCCCGATGAAACACCCGAGCTCCAGATAGGCTTCCATCTGCTTGCGGTTCCCTGTGAAGCAGTGCACCACGGTTCTGGGCAAATGGTTCTGGTGGCGCTTCAGGATCTCCAGAAAAGCCGGATGTGCAGCCCTTTCATGGGTGAACAGGGGCAACTGGTGCCCGATGGCCAGTTCGATTTGCCCTTCAAAACAACGGATCTGGTCTTTGGGTTCAGAGAAATTGCGGTCAAAATCCAGACCACATTCTCCAACGGCCACCACTTCAGGGGACTTGAGCAGGCTTTGCAAAGCCTTGTGGGCCTCTGGATGGTAAGTGCGGGCCTCATGAGGATGGATGCCTGCTGTGCACACTTGCCCGTGGGTCTGGGCCAGTTTTAATGCTTGCTGACTTGCCTGAATGCTGGTGCCGGTCAAAATCAAAAGTTCCACGCCTGCTTCCAAAGCCCGGTCCAGCACCTCAGGCCTGTCCTGTGCAAAACGCTTGTGGTGAAAATTCACGCCAATGTCAATCATGGGTGTATTGTTTCAGAACCAGAGGGCAGGCATCAGGGCAAAATGGTGTACTTGCACTCACTGTCTTTGCTTACCCTCTGGTGGCATCGAACAGGTTAAACTGCAGCAGATGAAAATTTACACCCGCACTGGAGATCAGGGAGAAACCGGACTGTACGGCGCAGACCGGGTTTCCAAAAGCCACCCCCGAGTGGAAGCTTACGGCACCGTGGACGAAGTGAATTCCCTGCTGGGCTTGGTGCGCGCCCAGAGTCAGGATGCGGCTCTGGATCAGGATCTGGCATACCTGCAAAACGCCCTGTTCGATGTGGGGGCAGATCTGGCCACCCGTTCTGACAGCCCTTATGCCAAAAACGTCAGTCGGATGGATGCAGAGGATGTCTCCACACTGGAGGCCATGATTGACCGTCTGGAAGCCGAATGTGAGCCCCTGCGGAACTTCATTCATCCGGGTGGAACGGTGGCCTCTGCAACCCTGCAGGTGGCACGCAGTGTGGCCCGCCGTGCAGAACGTGAAGTGGTGGCCCTCCAGCAACTCGAAGAGGTCAACCCTCAGGTGCGGATGTACCTGAACCGCCTGTCTGACCTGTTGTTTGTGATGGCACGGGCCGTCAATGCCAGAGCAGGCCTCAGCGAAACCCAGTGGCATGTGAAGGGGCGCAAGTAACAGCCATACCGCAAGAAAAAAGCTTCAGCACTGCGCTGAAGCTTTTTGGTTTTGGATTCACTTGACGTGCAAGAAATTCATCACGCCAAAAGCGATGCTTTCTGCAATTTGTTGCCGGTAAGCAGGGTTCCCGAGTTTTCGGCCTTCCACAGGATGGGTGCCAAACCCAATTTCCACCAGAATGGCCGGGGTGCGGGCAACCCGCAGAACCATCAGAGGAGCGGCTTTGATTCCACGGTTGGAGGCATTGAGTTGTTGAACCATGGCATTTTGCACTTTGTCTGCAAGTTGCTTTGACAGGGTCAGGTTGGCCTGCACCAGAATGTCCCCGAGGATGCTCTGGGCATAGCTGCTGGCCTGTTTGGTGATGCTTTCCCCCACAGAGCCACCCCCGTTTTCTTTCACGGCCAGAGCGCGGGTCTGGGGCCCCTGAGGTTCACCGAAGATGAAGGTTTCGATGCCCTGAGCGCTCTCTGGTCCAGAGTTGACGTGAATGGACACAAACACATTGACGGTGCCTGCATTGGCCATGTTGGCACGCGCAGTCAGGTCGGCGCGTTTGTCTGCATTGAGGGCTTCGTCTTCGTCGCGGGTGAGGATCACCTCGACATCGTTTTTCCTGAGCAGGTCGCGCAATTTGAGGGCCACATCCAGGGTGACCTCCTCTTCGACGATGTAACCCACCATGCCGGGATCGTGGCCTCCGTGTCCAGCATCAATCACCACACGCAGTCTGGGTTTTTTGGGAGCAGGAGGTGCTTTGACTGTTTTTGCGGAGGTGGTTTTGGCAGCAGCCGGTTGCACACTGCTCTGGCCTCCGGTGCTCTTGTCTCCCAGATCGAGCACCAGCCGAACCCCTTTTCCGTCGGTGCCATCCAACCAGAAAGCGGTGTATTTCTTTTGCAGGGGACGCAGCAATTGCAGGGTCCACAGGGTGTCTTTGCCTGAGGGTTTGATCTCGTAACTTTTGATTTCGTTGGAAGACACCTGTGACGAGGATGCAGGTAGGGTGATCCCAGTCAGGCGCACCGTCAAGGTGGTTTTTTGCTCGTTGATGAAGTATTTGACCTCCTTTGGAAGGTCGAGCACCAGTCGGGTGTACCCGTCGTACTGTCCAACCCGAGGTGCAGCAGAAGCCCAGTTTAATGCAAAGAGGACCAGCAAGAGAACGCGAAAAAGGCTCATCTAGCCGAGTTTAACAGAGTTGTGTGAAATGAAACAATGACCGTGACTTTAGACGGGATTCACGCTTCTAAGTGCCGTTGGTTTACGATGGTTCTCATGAAACGGAAGTTTGTTTTGATCTCCGCCCTGTGCGGCATCACCTTTGCCGCCAGCTTTTCTGGATTTGACATCAAGCCCAAGGGCAATCAGGATGTCGATCTGGTGACTGGCATCACCACCCTGCCTCAGGGGGGCACAGTGTCTGACAGCAAGAACGGCATCAAAATCGATGCTCAGTTCATCGAGATGAAAGAAGGCGACTTTTTGAAAGCCAAAACTGCTCGCCTCACCACCACAGATGGTGGATTGCTGACCGCCAGCAACGTGGAATACTCCGTCAAGAACAACAACCTGACGGCCACCGGCAAAATCAACTACAAAGACGACAACATCAAAAACCTGGGCGCAGACAAAGTGGTGGTGAACACCAGAGACAAAATCATTGTCGCCTCGGGTGGCGTTGAAGCCGAGACCCCAAACATCAAGGCCAACATGATCCTGGCCGATTATGAAAAAAACACAGCTGTTCTGTATGGAAATTATGCTTTCCAGAGCGGTAAACAGAAGCTGAGCAACAAATCCAGCACCGGCCTTTTGTACGTCAAGTTCAACACCAAAGGGGAGGCCACCGCCACCACCAAACCCACTTCAGAGCAATTGGCTGCTTTTAAGCCTTACCTGAAATAAACCCATCTGACCCAAAAACACCCCAAATGGGGTGTTTTTGTTTGGGTTGTTCTTATTGCTGGGTGCTGCTGGCGGGAATGGTCTGGGGTTCGGCCTGCGTGGGTTTTGACTCTGGAAGGGTTTGCAGGGTTTTGAAAGCGGCATTGATCCACTGGAAGGCTGCGCCGGTATCGCGGATGGTGTAGGTGTGGCCACTTTCCTGATTCATGAAGGCATACACATAATGTTTGCCGTCTTTGCCCAGCAGGTAACCGCTGTAGGTCAGGATGCGCCAACCGTTGCCTCCTTTGCCTCCAAAGTAATGGTGGGGCAGGGAAAGGTGGCCTCCATTGGGTGCAGTGGCCATCACGTCCCTGAACCAGCGGTCTTTTTCAGGAGACAGGCCATTGTTCAGGAACTCGTGGGACAGAAACACCGCCAGTTCTGCGGGAGTGCTGGCATTGTGCGTGTGCTGGTCAATGCGTGGATCGTACCGGTCCGATTCAAAATAGGCGGTGATTTCGCGGTTGAGGTCCAGCCAGTGCACTTTCTGGGCATCTGCATCCAGAGCTTCTGCTTTCTGGTACAGGGCTTCACCTTTGAGTCTGGCAAATTCCTCGGCGGCTTTGGAGAGCTCTGCATGGTTTTTGGGGAACATCGGACTCATGCTGGACTGGGCAGTCCACCAGGCTTTGGTGGTCAGGATCATGCGGGTGTTGCACAGGTTCAAAGCATCAATGTTGTGTTGGACATTGCGCAAACCCACCCTGCGTTGCAGGATGTCGGTGGCGGTGTTGTCGCTGTTCTTGATCATGCGCACAGCCAGGGTTTGCAAATTGCTGTGGTCAAAAGGAAATTCCCCCAGGCTCTGGTTGCTCTGGGTCACTTCAAACACTTCGTTCAGGGAAACTTTCCCGGCGTCCATCTGGCGGGCCACCTCGTACAGCACGGCTTGTTTGTAGGTGCTGGCCAGAGGGTACTGGCTGTTGGCATCTCTGGACACCACCCGTTTGAATTTCAGGGTGAGGGGGTCCACTTCTGCCACAAATAGGCCCAGTTTGCCTTGCAGTCTGGATGGGGGGGTGGGTGCTGAAGCATGCGGAATGGATGTGGGCTGGAAGGCATAACAAATGGGCTCAGGCTTTTTCACTTCGGCGGCTTGTGCCACAGGTGGAAGCTGAACCTCTGGGGACTTGTGCTGACCACCCATCGGGGTCAGCGTCCATGAGAGTGAGATCAGGGTGAGGGCAAGCACCCCATAGGTGAGTTTGGTCCACATCAGGCTTTCATCATATCGAAAAATCACAAAAAGAACACAGCAGAGAAAATCCTCTCTGCTGTGCGGGGTTCTGGCTGTTACAAATTGATGGGTTCGATGCCGTATCCGATGGTACCGGGACCTGCGTGGGTGGCCACCACGGCCCCCAGTTGATTCACGCCCACCACTTCCACTCCAGTGGCACGAAGGGCTTCTGCCATGGTGCGGGCTTCTTCTTCAGCTCCAGGGGTGTCAATCATGCACAGGCGGCTCGGGCCATTTTCCTGCACGTATTTGGCCACATGGTTTTGCAGCTCTTTGAGGGCCTGTGGACGCCCACGCACCCGCCCTGCAGCTTCCACGCGGCCTGCTTTGACCGCCAGCAGGGGTTTGATGTTGAGCAAGCTGCCAAGCAGGGCCTGTGCTCCACCAATGCGACCATTCAAGCGCAAAAATTCCAGGGTGTCGACGGTAAACCGGATGCTTTGCTTCTGGCGGATTTTTTCAAGGGTGGCCACGATGTCTTCAAGGCGACCACCCATCCAGGCCATGTCGCTGGCCCGCATGGCCATCATGCCCAGACCCACAGAAACGGTTTCAGAATCAAAAACCGTGACTTTGCCAGGAAATTCTTTGGCCGCAATGGTGGCACTCTGGGCGGTGCCAGACATTTTGCTGGAGATGTGCACCGACAGCACATGGTCTGAAAGCATCAGGGCATTGTCATAAACCGCTTTGAAATCCTCTGGGGAGGGTTGGCTGGTGGAGGGGATTTTTTTGCCTGCCTTGACCCCATTGAAGATGTCAGGGGTGTTGATTTCCAGACGGTCTTTGTGAAGTTTTCCGTCGAAGTTCACGTACAGGGGAACCACGGTCAGGTGGTGGGCTTCTACCTGTTCTGGAAGAAGATCACAGGTCGAATCGGTGATGACTTTGAGCATGGTCTAAGATTACTTGATTTTGACCTGAAAAGGGTATGCTGTACGCTTCAATCCAACCCTGATTGTGCCATAAAAACAATAAAATTTTCACAAGCATTGAAACACATCTCAAACACCACCTTTGTCCAGCAAAGGCAAAATCACAACAGGATGTTTCTGGATCGCCAGCTTGATTCAGCGAAAGCATTCATTGCTCAAAAGGTTTGGTCTGGTCAGAGAGGGTCAGGTTTGTCGCTTCCATGAAGGCTTTTGCTTTGCCTGAAGCGCCCTCTGTCTAGTTTGCTCTCTTGACGCCAGCACCCTGAATTCTTTACTGTACCCGTTAAGTGAAATGCCTTGCCGCCACCGTGAATAATGATGATAATCGTCACCACCGGGTGGCGTAGGCAGTGTTTTGAGCTGAAGCCCCCCGTATCAAACGGGGGGTTTTTCGTGGAGGAGACAACCATGCCCGAGACTGCAGTCGAACAACTTCAGAGAACCCTGGTTCAGGACCTCAGCCAGCACAACGGAGAAACCGTGCTGCTCAAAGGCTGGGTGTACTCCCGACGTGACCTCGGGGGGGTGCAATTCCTGACCCTCAGGGACCGCACGGGCATCGTGCAGTGTGTGGGTTCTCAACTGGAGATTCCCATTGCCGAATCGGTGGTGCAAGTGAAGGGCAAAGTCGTCCAGCACCCCAAAGCCCCCGGCGGTTACGAAATCCAGATTTCCGAACTGGAAGTGCTCTCCAGAGCCGTGGAACCCAGCCCCGTTGAGCTGCCCAAAGTGCAGTGGCACGTCAACCCCGAGACCCTCCTGGATTACCGTTACGTCAGCGTGCGTGGCCTCAAAGAGCGGGCCTCACTGAAGGTTCAGGCTGTGCTGGTGCAGTCTTTCCGTGAAGCACTGATTGATGCAGGCTTCACCGAGATTTTCACCCCCAAAATTGTGTCTGCAGGTGCAGAGGGCGGTTCCAACCTCTTTGAGGTGGATTACTTCGGAGAGCGGGCTTACCTGGCCCAGAGCCCCCAGCTTTACAAACAAATCATGGTTGGGGTGTACGAACGGGTGTTTGAAACCGCTCCGGTGTACCGCGCCGAAGAGCACGCCACCAGTCGCCACCTGAACGAATACCTCTCTCTGGACGTGGAGTTGGGCTTCATCGAGTCTGAAGAAGACGTGATGCAAATCGAAGAGATGGTGCTTCAGCGCATCTGCAGCAACCTCGCTGAGAAGTGCCAGAAAGAGTTTGAGCTGTTCAAAATGGAGGCCCCCAAAGCCCCAGAGCGTTTTCCCAGAATTCCTCTCTTGGAAGCCCGCCAGCTGATCAAGGACCACTTTGGTTACAGTGTGGGTGGCAAGGACCTCGACCCTGAAGGGGAGCGCTTGCTCAGCCAGTACTTTCAGGAAAAAGAGGGCAGCGATTTTGTGTTCGTCACCGACTTCCCCAAAAACGCCCGTCCTTTTTATGCCTATTACGAGGCAAACGGCCTGACCCGCAGCTTCGATTTGCTGTACAGGGGCATCGAAATCACCTCTGGAGGACAGCGCATCCACGAGTACCCCATGCTGCTCGAAAGCCTGAAAGACCGCAACATGAAAGTGGACGGCTTTGAAGGCTACCTTGAGGTCTTCAAGCACGGCATGCCCCCACACGGTGGTTTCGCCATTGGTGCAGAGCGACTGACGGCCAAATTCCTGGGCATTCAGAACGTGCGTTACGCCCGTGCGTTCCCCAGAGACCGCCACCGTTTGCTGCCCTGATTCCATCCAGACCAACCACAAAACAAAAGACCGGGAACATGCCCGGTCTTTTTGATTTTGGAGTCAGGAGTTGCGGTCCACGTCTGGCAGGGGAGAGACACTGGTGGCCACCCACTGGCCATCCAGAAAATAGGTGCTGTAAGGGTCTCTGGCCCGCTTGAAGTAATCTTCCAGCACATCGTCTCTGGAGGCCAGAGAAGCCGGAGTGATTTCATGGGCACGGAACCCCGAGGCCAGCAGGAATCCTCCGGCCAGTTTGATTTTGTTCTTGATGTGCACCGAGAAGTCCACTTCCAGCAGGGTGTCTCCGTCTTTGTCCAGCACAGTCAGCAGGTCTTTTTGGTCATCGCTCTGGTCGTACACCACGGTCAAACCGGAAGGATTGGCCCAGTTGAGGCTTTTTCCGTCGATGCTCAGGGCCAGACGCTCTGGGGAGAAGTACCACAACCCCTGTGAACGGGATTCTCCAAAGCCAGAGAAATGCACCGTGATGCGGGTGTGGGATCTGGCCTCATCAAGGTTGCTGAACAGCACCACGCCGTGCAGGGTTTCGAGGGGGTAGCGGCGTTGAAAGCTCTGGTACTGCTGGACCCATTGTGCTTTCCATGGACTGGAGGCTTTGTTGTGCAAGACGAACATGGACTTTCCCTTTCTGCTCCCGAGTGGTGCTGTGCCAGCAGGGTGAGGTGCTGGGCTTTGACAGAGAACAACTTTGTTCTTTGACCGTATTTTGCTCCCCCAAATCTGACAAGACTCTTTCAGTTTGGGCTCAGCCGGTGAATTCGGGCAAAACGGGTGTTTTCATGGTCTGGGTGTAAACTGAACCCCATGGAAACTTGGGCAACGTTTACGGTTGGCGGCCAGAAAATCCATGGCATGCTGCATCTTCCCGACACCCCCAAACCTGAGCAAGGTTACCCCTCAGTGGTCTTTTTGCACGGGTTCACCGGTTCCAAAAGCGAACACCACCGCCTGTTTGTGTTGATGGCGCGCAAATTGGCACAGGTCGGTGTGGCTGCTCTGCGTTTCGATTACCGGGGCAACGGAGACAGCGAAGGCGACTTCAGCGAAATGACCACCACCCGCAACATCGAAGATGCGGTGGCCGCCGCAGATTACCTGAGAAACTATCCGGGCATCGACCCCACCCGCTTGATGGTGCTGGGATTCTCCATGGGTGGCATGACCGCCATTCTTTCGGCAGCAGGGATGAAACCCGAGCGGATGCTGCTCTGGGCTCCTGCTGCTCCAGAACGCATGTTGAAAATGCTGAATGGCAAAATTCCCACAGGCACCACCGATTTTGGAGGGTGGCCTGTGGGTCGGAATCATTTTCTGGACCTCGCCCAGCACGATGCCCGCAAAGCCCTTGCCCAGTACAAAGGACGGGTCCGCATCATTCAGGGCGAAAAAGATCAGGCGGTGCCTTTGCAGACCGCCGTCGAATATGCAGAAAGCTCTGGGGCAGAGTTGATTGTCCTTCCAGAGGCAGACCACGTGTTTGGCTCTTTCCAGTGGACCGATTGGGTCTTTGAAAAAAGCCTTGAATTTCTGCTGCATTGAGCTTTGAAACGAATCAACCCCCTCTGAAGATCCAGAGGGGGTTCTTTGCAGTAAAGGTCAGATGTTTTGCTCAACAAAAGGCACAGGCAAGTCGCTCTGGGCATGCAGGAGGGTGCTGCTGGTCACAGTGGCGTAAGCAGCCAATTCTGGTTTCAGGTAAGTCTGGGCCACACGGGCCAGATCCTCAAGGGTGGTGGAGACCACGCTGGCCCGGAAAGCCTCCTGCCTGTCACGGGTGAAGCCGCCCAGATCGCCGAACACTCTGGCACTGCCAATGATGTCTGGAGAGGTGAGGGGATCCAGAGCACTGCAAGCACTCAGGATGCCCTCTTTGAGGTGGCGGGCTTCCAGTTCTCCGGCATGCACTTTTTCCAGCACCTCTTTGAACACCCGGTACGAACGGCTGAGTTGTGGGTCCCGGTAGGTGGCCAGAGAGAACATCCCCACCTGCGCATCGTAGCTGCTGAAAGCCCCGTAAGCCCCGCCTTTTTCGCGGATCTCGGGGATCAGGTAGGCATCGGTGAGGATTTGCCCCAGCACATACAGCGCACCAGAGTCAGGATGGGTGTAGGGCACCCCTTTGAAGCTCATGGCATTGAAAGACACCAGCGATTCGGTGAGGCGGGCCACAGGTTGCAAAGGCTGGGTCTGCAGAGGGGTCGCCTGAACATCTTGGGCTTCCACAGTGAAAAGCTGCTGGGCTTCTTGCAACAACTCGGGCAACTGGCTTTCTTCGGCGGTGATGCAGATGTGCAGACCGGATTTCAGGGCCTCCTGCAGCATCTGTTGGAATTCTGACAGCAGGGTTTCCAGTTCTGTATCGGTGGCAGAGGTGTATTTCCGCAGAACCTCCAGCTGGCTGAGGCCCAATTGACGTTCACGCAGGGCCACCACCGGGCTGAGCTGGCTGGCAGCCACCCGTGTCGCAAAAGCATGACCTGAGCGGGTGATGCCCGATTCCAGAGCCACCAGTTGCTGTTTCACCAGTTGGCGCAGGCGGGCTGGAGTGAAGCGAGGGGCGAAAAGCATGTCCCGGATCACGGACAGCAGGGCGCTCTGGTTGCGAACCAGTGCTTTGCCACTCAGGGTGAGGGTTTCTGCAGCATCGAAGCTGTTCTCTGGACGGGCATTGACCCCCAGAGTGGCAGACACTCCGCCGGTCACGGCCTCCAGATGGCGGGCCAGTTCCACATCGTCGCGGTCTCCGGCCCCAGAGCGGGTGACCGCAGTGGACAGCACATTCAGAAGGTCTTTCTGGGCGTCGCTCAGGTGGTTGGTGTGCAAGAGCACATCCACGTACACCAGACCGTTGGTGGGTTGAGGCACCAGAGCCACCGTGGTGCCTGCTTGCTGTACCGTCTGGTAAGGGACCTCTGGAACCTGTGTGTTCACATCCGAGAGTTCAAGGTCAGGGAGCACGCTGATGTCGCCGGGATCGTCTTGCAAGGACAGCACTTGCAGGGCCTCATCCACAATCTGCTGTTGCTTCTCTGGATTCAGCGCAGACTTTGCCTGCTCAATGTATGCCTGTTCAATGGCAGCTTCCTCCTGAGCCTGCGTGGTGCTGGCTTCCAGCACAATCAGGGCACGGTGGGGGTTGTCCAGCAGTTCACTCTGGATCAGGTTTTCCAGCACCGGGCCACTCTGGCGGTCTTGCTGCAAGCGCTCCATGTGATGGTTGAAGTTGAGGGCCTCCACAGGATCAGCGCCATACATCCACTCGGACAGGAAGCTGAACACCACTTTCAGGCTGTAAGGGTAGCCAGAGTTGGAGACGTGTTTGCGGTACAGCTCAATTTTGTGGATGGCACTGTCCACCAGTTCAGCAGGGATGCCCTCTTTGACCAGATTTTGCAGCACCTCCAGCACCAGAGCTTCGATGGCTGGGGCATCCTCTGGGTTGGTGCCCCTGAGTCCGGCTGCGAAGCGGGTCTGTGAGAAACTTCCATTGAACCCTGAGCCGGGTGCAAGGGCTTGACCCAGACCAGAATCGATCAGGGCTTTCTGCAAGGGGGCTGCACTGTTGCCCAGCAGCACACTGGACAGCACCGAAAGCTTCAGGGTGGTGTACAGGTCGGTGGCTGGAGCGGTCATCCATGCCACGGCCACAATGGACTTGTGGTCGGTGTCGCTGCTCGGGTAAGCACCGCGCACGGTGACAGGGGTTTCAAAAGGCTTTTGCACTCCGATTTCGGCCTCGAAAGGCTCTGCCTGAAAGCGTCCGAGTGCCCACGCATCGATGTTTTTCAGGATTTCGGTCAGGTCGCTGTTGCCATAGGTGTAAAAGTAAGCGTTGCTCGGGTGGTAGTACCGGGCATGGAAGCTTTTCAGTTGCTCGTAGGTGAGGTTCACAATGGCAGCGGGATCTCCGCCAGAGTCCTTGGAATAGGTGAGGTCCGGGTACAAAGCCTTGCCCAGCAGGTTGTTGAACTGGGAGTTGGCGTCGGCGCGGGTGCCTTTCATCTCGTTGTACACCACGCCCTGAACGGTCAAATCCGACTCTGGATTGGAGGGGTCGCTGTACTCAAAACGGTGGGCTTCCCGTTTGAATTTGAGGGGGTCCAGATTGGGGAAAAACACCGCATCCAGATACAGGGACAGCAAATTGAAGAAATCCTTGTGGTTGCGGGTCGAGAACGGATACATGGTGAGGTCGTCCCCGGTCAGGGCGTTCATGAAGGTGTTCAGGGAACGGGGCAACATCATGAAGAAAGGGTCTTTGACCGGATATTTCTCGCTGCCACCCAGCACAAGGTGCTCCAGAATGTGCGCCACCCCAGTGTCGTCGGTGGGAATGGTTTTGAAGCTCACCATGAAAGTGAGGTTGGGATCGTCCCGTTCAATGTGAATGTGCTTGGCCCCAGAGGCATGGCGCAATTCGATCAGGGTGCCATGCAAATCGGGAACCGGTGTGATGCGAGTGACTTGATAACCATAAAGGTCCTGTCCAACCTTCCAACTTGTGATCATGGCGGAATTATATCCTCTTAAAAGCCGTTGCAACAGAGAACAGGCACCTTTTGACAGGGTCACCGCAAAGCCCTGCTTTTGGCATGTCATTTGAGAAAGCGTTCAGCGATCAGCCGTCAGGAGTCAGCAAAAAGCTCATCCAGCAGCTCTTGCTTTCGACAACAGCAAAACAAAAAGATGAAAAGTGAATGTCCATTCCGAGTTGAGGCTCAAAAGGCAGCCAGAAAACTTTCTTTCTGGTTGATGGCTGATCGCTTGAAGGGGAATTCCCTCCTCCAGCACTCCTTCATGCGGGTCTTGTTTTTTCTCCCGGAACCCTCAGAAAAAACAGGTACACTGTTCCCATGCGAAATTGGATTCTGGGCGCAAGCCTGGTTTTGATGGTGGCCTGCTCTGGTGCAGAGAACACCGCAGGTTTGCCCAAAGACACCGTGCGGATCGGCAACCCCTCTCTGGGAACCGCCATTGTGGGCGAAAACTATTCTGCCAGTCTGGGTGTGCTGGGTGGGGTATCCCCCTACATCTTTACAGTGGTGGATGGCAAACTGCCTGCTGGCCTCAACCTGTCCACCGGAGACCGGGGTACCATCTCTGGCACCCCCACTGAAAAAGGCGCATTCACATTTACGGTGCAGGTGACGGATGCCAACCTGTCCACCAAAATTCAAAAATACACCCTCTCGGTGACCGACAAACCCCCACCCGAGATGTCTTTTGAACTGCCCGGAACCCCGGTCAAGTCCAGCACCCGCATTCCAGTGGTGATCAAAAACGCTGAGAAAGTCGCCGGTGGTCGCTTCACCATGTCCGTCCCAGAGGGATTGGTGGTCAAGAATGTCCTGCCTGTGACCGGAAAGCCTCTGGTGATCTGGAATGTCAAGAACAACATCCTGACCGTGGATTTTGCCTTCACCCAGAAGTTCTTCCGCGACAACAAAGCCCTGTTTCTGGAGGTGGAGTCCAGCAAAGAAGCCGGGGTGTTCGTGCCTGCCCTCACCAGCAGCAATTACGACCTCAGGGATGGGGCGTCCAAAAAGCTGGCTGGAACAGATTTGCTGACCCCTGCACCCAAGCCCAAACCTGCTGACCCACCGGCATCCCCCAAAACCGAACAACCCAAACAGGAGCCTGCCAAGCCTGCGAACACCCCTCCAGCAGAACCGACCGACCCAGAACAGACCCCACCCTCTGGAACGGAAGCTCCCACTGGAAACCCCACCACGCCTGAAACGACTGAAAACCCCACTGAAAATCCAGAGGGCACAGATCAGACCGCTCCGGGCGAAGGGGAGACCCCTGAAAACCCTGACGGTTCAGTGCAAGAAACCCCTTCTCCAGAGCCCGGCACAGAAAACCCTGATCCGAGCGACACCGAGATTCCCGAGAACCCCGAAAACCCTCAGAATCCCGAAAATCCAGAACCTTCTGATGGTTCTCAAGGACAGCCATGATGTCAAACACCCCACTGTTCAGAACCTTGGTGTTGGGTGCCCTGCTCTGGAGCACCGCACAGGCCACCACGGTCAACCCTCTGGCCTTTGAAGACCAGATCAAGAAAGCCGATGTGATCGTGCATGTGCGCATTCTGGATGTGAAAACCATCCAGAGCAAAAATTACCCCTGGCAGCAGTACACCCTGAATGTCAGAGAGGTGCTCAAAGGGGACCCCAAAACCCTCACCCAGGTTGGCGATGTGCCTGCTTTCAATGTGCTCGGGGGGGGTGACTGGCAAATGGAGGGTGCCCCTTCATTCAAAAAAGATGAAGAATGGGTGCTGTTCCTGTACAAAACCCCATACGACAGTCCTGTTGTGGGCTTCAATCAGGGAATGTACCGCATTCAGGACAGCCGTGTGCTGGGCATCGAAAGCCTGAGCCTGCAAAACAACGAATTGAGCACCTTCAAAACCCACATCCGGGAGAAACTGTGAAAGCTTTCCTGACCCTGTTCTTGCTTGCCGGGACAGCTCTGGCCCAGTCCACAGGGACGGATCAAACACCGACACCTCCGACCCAGACTGCACCAGCAACCCAACCTGCAGAGCAACCCAAAACCGAACCCACCACTCCAGAGCAGCCCAAAACAACCCCTGCTGCTCCTGTGACCCCATCCACACCTGCAGAACCAGAGTTTCCGATTGTGAAAGTGCAGGTCACAGTCCCAGAGGCTTTGCAAGGTCAGTTTCAGGAAGCCCTCAAGGTGTTTTCCCACGAACGGGTGCCCTTTCAAGCGGAATTTGTGCAGAACGCAGACCAGCGTTTCCTGACCGAAACCGACATCCCTTTCAACCCAGATGCAGGAAGCCGCACTTTGATCTTTGGAAACCGCAGGTGGATCTGGATCAACACCTCCACCACCTTGTCCCAGAGCGTGATCTGGCGTGTGGAGACCGCCAAAGTCCTCAAGCTCTCTGATGGTGTGTTGCTTCCCAAAGAACGCACCTTGACGGAATCCGACAAGCAGACCCTCAAGACCCTGTATGCCAGCAAGGGGGACTTCAACAGCGATGACCGTGTGGACCTCCTCGACCTGATCATTCTGGCCAGCAACATGGGTGTGGAAAACCCCTCCAAAGGGGACCTGAATCAGGATGGTCAGGTGAATGAACAGGATTACAACCTGTTCCGCGAGCTGTACCAGAAGTAAAAGCACGCCGAGATCAAATTCAAAACATGCAAGAGGGGCATCCTAAGTTGAGTGGATGCCCCTCTCTGCTTTTGGCTCTGGTTGTCTGAAGGTTCGAAGGCCCTGTTGGGCTCAAAGAAGTGACTTTGCTTTCCATGTGCGTTTCGGAGAGTGTGCTAGGATGGGCAGAATGGAAGGCACCATAGACCTGCAAGATTGGCTGAAGCTGCAAGATTGGGTGCAGACCGGAGGCCACGCCAAGTTCGTCATTCAGGGCGGCGAGGTGAAGGTCAACGGTGAAATCGAAACCCGCAGACGCAAAAAGCTGCGTGAGGGCGACACCGTCACCTATCAGGGCAGAAGTGCCACCGTACACTTATGACTGACATCGAACATTACCGGGAACGCAAAGACACGCACTTCAAAGGCCCGCACAGTCCCTTGAGTTCAGAGAAAAAACAGGGCTTCACAGGCTTGAAGTATTTCCCTATTCAGGAGGAGTACCAGTTCCAGTTGCCTGCCCTGCACGATGAGTCCATGAGAATCATCGAAATCCAGACCAACACCGGAGAAATCCGCGAGTATCAGGTGTGGGGTTATGTGGATGTGCCTTTCGCAAAGGGCATGCATCGTCTTGAACTGTATGTTCCTGTGGAAGAAGACGACCCTCAACGCCTGTTCATTCCGTTCAAAGACAAAACCAATGGCCAGAGCACCTATGGAGGCGGGCGTTACATCGATGCCCCTCTGGATGGCGATGAGGTTTTGTTGGATTTCAACATGGCCTACAACCCCTACTGTGCTTACGATGAAGCATGGTCCTGCCCGTTGCCCCCTGCGGCCAACTGGATTCCTTTCGATGTTCCAGCTGGAGAAAAAGCCCTGTAAAGGCCTGTCAACCTCCTGAAGACCAGAACCCCCAGAGCACTCTGGGGGTTTTTGTAGACCATGGCAAATCACAGCAAAGCTTTTTTGGGATTTCTCTGGTGGGGTTTCAAAAGGGTGTTCCAGGCGTAAAGGGCATCCTGAAATTCTTCAGGGCAAAGGGCCACCCGATTTGAGGGAATCTTGAACTGCTTCAGTAGGTCCTGGTGTTTGTTCTTGTTGCTTCCATACAGCAGGCACACCAGATTGTACAGACGCTGTGCACTCAGGGCGTGGGCGTCTGCGAAGCCGTCCGATGGAGCTTCTGCCTCTGTGGCGGCTTCCCGGGCGAACTGGGCCAGACCGCTCAGCAAAGCGTCATCGTCTTTCAGGTTCAGCAAGGCAAGGGTGGCAAACTGGTCTGCTGCATCTTCTTCTCGACCGGTGGCTGGAAGTTTGAACTGGTCAATCAGGGCATGGGAAAGCTCATGGAGCAGGGTGAACATGACGGCACTGAGCATGCCTTTTTCGGTGTTTTTGTTTTGGTTTTCCAGTTCAAGGTATTCGTCAATCAGTTCATAGCACATCTGGACTTGCAGTTTTTTGGGGTCGTAAAAGGCATTGGCTTTTTTGCACTCCAGAAAGACCACCGTGATTTTGCGGGGCCATTTCAGACTTTCAGAAAATTCACGCAGGGTGTTTCGGAGGTACTGGCTTTTGGACAACACCTGAAAGGTGAGTTGATGGGTTTTGGCCTCGGGGGTCTGAAAATCCAGCACAATTTGAGCCTGCGCCACGCCGCCCAGTAACACCATTCCCAGCAACCACTTTCGCATGTTTCTCCTGTGTGCACCTTAAGACCTCAACGTGCAACAACCAGAAAATACACGGCTCTGGCCCCTCCTCGCTGTAAGATTTGAGCCGATGCCCGCAAGGTGGCTCCCGTGCTGAGCACATCGTCCACCAGCAAAATGGATTTTCCATGTGCTGGAGCTTGCAGATCGAACACCCCCTCCAGATTGCTCTGCCTTTCCAGATGGTGCAATTTGGCCTGCTGCGCTGTGTAAACTGTGCGTTTCAGCAGGTCCAGCGTAGGCAGCCTGAGCTTTTTACCCACCGCTTCGGCCAGCACCCGACTCTGGTTGTAGCCCCTTTGTTGCAGCCGTCTCGGGTGTAAGGGCACCGGACATAAGCAGTCCAGTTGCCATGAAGCAGGCACCTTCGAGGCCAGAGCCTCAGCAAGGCTGTCTGCCACTCTGGCATTTCCGTGGTATTTCAGGGCATGCACCATGCGCCTGATTTTGCCTTCAGGGGCACCCAGATACACCAGATGGGGTTCTTGGGTGTCTTTCAGAACGCTCTGGTGAGTTAAGAATGCAGTTTTGGGGGTGCAGGTGGGACAAAGGGCAGCATGGGTTTTCAAAGCCTGATGGCAGCCAGGACAGGTTTGTGGAAACAAAGTTCGAAAAAAAGTGTGCACGGCATTCAGTGTAAACTTAAGCTTTTCGGATATTCTAGGATACGTGAAAGTACCTAAGATCGTCTGGGATTTGTTCTTTTCGGCAGGTGTGCCGCTCATGCTCCTGAGTTCAGACCTGTTCAAAACGGGATTCAGTTTCAAAAGCATTCTGGGGCCGGTGTGGGTGATTGTCCTTGCCAGCCTGATTCCAGCCATTTACATCATCTGGGATTTTGTCCGCAACAAAGTCTTCAACCCCGTGACCATGGTGGTTGCTGCTGGGGCCATTGTGCAGGGGATGCTGTCTTTCTGGCAGGTGTCCGGATGGCAGTATGCCCTCAAGGATTCCTACACCCCGGCCTTCATTGCTCTGGTGATGCTGGTGTCTTTGATCATCAACCGGCCCTTTTTCACGGCCTTCATCCGGTTTACTTTGAACCCCGACACCCCCGAGCGCAAAAGCCTGTTTGATCGGTACCTGAACCATCCCGCCATCAAAAAGATGCTGTTCTGGGGCACGGTGGTGATTTTCATCGAGTCCACCATCAATGCAGGGGTGAACTTTCTGGTGCACAAGCAGCTCTTGACCGATCCCTTTGGCACCGATGCGTTCATCAAGCAACTGGAGACGGCCACAGCCACCATGCGACCCATCAGCATCATCTCCACATTGATCGGGTATGGATTGGCGTTTTACATGCTGAATTGGGCCAGCAAAAACGAGTTTGGAGACAAAGCAAGCCCTCTGGAAGACCACTTCTGGGAGGCTCTGGAACAGCACCACAATCCGCAGCCCACCCCCAATTCTGCTGATTGAGCTTGCAAAAGACTGCAGAAATCAAAAACCCTCGCTTTTGCGAGGGTTTTTTGAGGTCAAACCTGTCCGATCCAGTCCTCATCGTGGGCCTGAAAAACAGCTCTGGCCTGCTGGTACAGGTCTTCGGGCAAGGGGCCTTGTTGCACAATCTCGATGTTTCTGCGGATGTTTTCCAGATTTCTGGAGCCCACAATGGCACTGCTGACCCCCGGAGTGAACACCGAAAACCGCAAGGTGAATTCCTCCCACGCCAGAGGTGGAGTGAAATCCATGGCTTTCATGCGCAGCCAGTATTCCTCGGCGTACTGGCCTGAGGGACGCTCCTCGTAAGTCCAGGGCACATTGCCCAGAGGTCGCTTGGCGATCACGCCCATGCCTTTTTGCTGGGCCTGTGCAATCCAAGGGATGCTTCTCTGGTCGAAGGGATTCACGCTGCACTGCACGCTGTCAAATACGCCAGAGTCCAGAGCCCACTGCAAGGCTTCGTTCTCGCCCGAGTAAGCGATGGCCCGGACTTTTCCTTGCAGCTTGACCTCTTGCAGGGCTTTGAGCAGTTTTTCGTCTTGTAGGGTGCCCAGAGGGCAGGAATGCAGGTGGAAGATGTCGAGGTAATCGGTGCGCATGGTGTGCAGGGCACGGTCCATGCCCCTGTGGATGTTCTCGGGGGTCCAGTCTTTGACCCCCTCTACGCCGTAGCCGCCTTTGCTGGACAGGATGAAATCTTTTCTGCGCCATGAGAGGTGCCGTCCGATGCGTTCTTCGGAGAGGTCATAGCCTCGGGCGGTGTCGATCAGGGTGATGCCTGCATTGACCACTTCGTTGAGCAGGGAGCCCACGAAGTTTTCGTCCAGTTTGTCCCAGCCAATGTGTCCAGCCCCAAACCCGAGTGCCGAAACCTTGAAGTCGGCGTTGCCAAAATCGCGGAAAACCATCTGTACCTCCAGCCCTGATCTGGTGTGCCACCTGTGCACAATTCGTACTTTGGTTCGAAAAAACAGACCAGAGTTTGTTTTCTTCAGTTTACTCGATCAGGCTGAAGCTTGCCACATCAAAAAGCCCTTTTGGGGTCAACTTCAGGGCTGGAATCACACTCAGGCCCAGAAAGGCCAGCGTCATGATCGGATGGGGCAGACCACAACCCAACTGGTGGGTGGCCCGTTCCACGTCATCTTGCAGGGCTGCAACACGCTCTGGAGCATCCGCAGACATCAAACCTGCAATGGGCAAAGGCAAGCGGGCCAGCACCTCGCCCCCATCCACCACAGCCACCCCTCCCTGCATCTCCTCAAGAACACGGGCACACAGGCGGATGTCCTCATCTGAACGACCTGCCACCATCAGGTTGTGGGCATCGTGCTGGATGCTGCATCCGAACGCCCCTCTGGACAGTCCAATGCCAGAGGTCCATGCGGTGGCGTACTGCAAAGCATGCAGGTGCCGTTCGATGGACACCAGTTTGACCCCATCGCTGCTGCCTGCTGCCAACTTGACGGTTTCAATCTGGGTGGGTTGAACGCCAATCACAGGGAAATGCTCTGGCACTTCAAAAGTTGCTGTGTCCCAGCCCTCTCCGAGCGTCACTCCACCCCCAGAGAGGGGGGGCACAAACTGGCCTCCTTTGGCGGGTTGGCCCCCCACAAACGTGTCCAGTACCCTGAAGTTTTCAAGGTCTTCCAGCAACACAAAGTCCGCATGGTAACCGGGTGCAATGGCCCCGAGGTCGTGCAAACCCCAGTATTCTGCTGGATTGCAGGTCACGAGGCTCAGGGCATAAATGGGGTCCAGACCTTCCTGAACGGCCAGACGCAAAACCCGGTCCAGATGTCCGAGGGCTAACAGGTCTTTGACATCCACATCATCGGTGACGCACATGGCCCGGCGCGGGTGGCGTTTTAAAACCGGGATCAGGTCTTTCAGGTTGCGGGCAGCGCTGCCTTCCCGGACCATCAACCACATGCCTGCACGCAAGCGGTCCATGGCCTGCTCGGGGGTGACGGCCTCATGGTCAGAATGGATGCCTGCACTGGCATAAGCTTGCAGGCTCTGGCCGGAAAGTCCGGCTGCGTGGCCATCAATTCTGCGTCCCCTCGCTGCTTCCAGAATGGCCCACACATCCTTGTCTCCGGTCAGGACCCCCGGATAATTCATCATCTCTGCGAGGCCAAGCACACCCGGAACCTGCAAGGTCTTCTTCACTTCCACAGCCTGCAAGTGCTGGCATCCAGCTTCAAAAGCACTTGCAGGCACACATGAGGGTGCAGAAGCATACACTCGCATTCCAGAGCTTTTTCCAGCCTCCAGCATCCAGTGCAGTCCCTGAATGCCCAGCACATTCACGATTTCGTGGGGTTCGGCCACCACCGTGGTGGTTCCTCTGGGCAACACTGCGGCAGCAAAGCTGGACGGACACAGCATGCTGGATTCGATGTGCACATGGGCATCGATGAAACCGGGTGCAAGGTAAGCCCCTCTGGCATCGAGGGTGTCGTTGGCGGTGTACTGGCCCCCAAAGCCCACAAATCGGCCTTGATGCACCGCCACATCCACCTCCAGAATTTCATGGGTGAGCACACTGACCATGCGGGCATTGCGAATCAAAAGATCAACGTTTTCCTGTCCCAGAGCGGCTTTGATGTGTGTGTTCATGTGAACCCCCTGCATGGTGAAAACCACAAAAAGCAGAATGAAGGAAAGCAGTCTTTGCCCTTCCAGCCAATTTGTCCCATTATGCAGATGAATAGACAAATTGGAAAGGGGGAGCCACAATGCTGTTTTTTGACCCACCTGTGATTCAGAACCCTTTCAGAGACACCTCATGGGCAAAAGTCCCGGCCATGCTAGAGTAAACAAGATACATATGACGACCCTGGAAGTGATCATCACCATCATTGCCGTGTTGTTTGGCGGCTACTTCGGAACGCTCGGTCTGGTGCGTGCCATTCAAGTTGGCGACCGGGCCGAAACCGACACCGACCACACCCACGGCCATGGACACGGCCACCACTGAATTTGAGTTTCAAGCCCATAAAAGCACACCTCTGGATGTTGTTCCAGAGGTGTTTTCTTTGAACCTTGCTTTTGTTGCGTTGATCCGTGACCCAGAAGAATTTCTTTGAATCCTCTGGTGCCAAACAAGGTTTCCAGAGAGAAAATCTCTTGTTCTTCGGTCAAATGCTTTCAGAACAGTCCGGTCAGGACGCCACCCTGCTGCTTGACCCGCTCATGCAAAGCCTCAAAGTCAGGCAGGAAGCGTTCCACGCACTCCCAGTACTCTGCACTGTGGTTCAGGTGGTGCATGTGGCACAACTCATGCACAATCACATAGTCCAGCAGGTCTGGTTCCAGCAACAAGGTGCCCACCGAAAGGGCCAGCACCCCTTTGGCGTTCATGCTGCCCCACCTGCGCTGTGCCCGGGTGATGCGAATGCTCTGGGGTTTGACCCCAATTTTCTGGGCCCACCCATGCACCCGATCCTGCACCAGAGCGGACCCTTTGCGGATCAGGTGTGTTCTGAGGGCTTCTCGGGGTTGGGCCTCTGGAACCAGCACTTTGCCTTCTTTCAGGATCACTTGTGGGCCTGAATGGAATTCAAAGACCACTGCTTCGCCTGCCAGATGGCCTTGCAAGCCATGGCGCAATTCCCAGTGGGCAGAGAGGGTTTCTTGCAGTTTCTGCAAAATCCACTCTTGGCGCTCTTGCAGCACCTGTTCAATGAATTTGATGGTGAGCCTGTCGGGCACGGACACTTCAAGTTGACCGCTTGCCACCCTCAGGCCGATGGTTTTGCGTTTGGATCGTTTGAGCACGTAAGAAATCTGCTGCCCTTGCAGCAATATGGCCCGGGTCATGGGGGTCATTTTACCGGATGGACTTCAACAAAAAAGTGGGTCAGCGCAGGGCTTCCCACCCACTGTTGTTTTTGCTTTTACTTGCCGAGTTCCTTGATTTTTCGGCTGAGGGCGACCACTTCCTCTGGGGTGAAGATTTTGCGTGTGTAGGTGAGGATGTAAGCCCTGAGGCTTTCCCAGGTGACCACCTTGACGTTTTCCACTTCCCATTCACGGGTGACCGACTGTGAAAGTGCTCTGGCTTTGAGTTCTTCAGGTTCCACCAGTTGCTTGAACAGCATCACGGCATGAACCCTCTGGTTGAGCATGCGGGAAAGCATGGTGGCGCTTTGCTGTGCCATTTGCAGTTGGGGGTTGAGGTTTTGCTCAGAAACAATCAGGGAACGGGGGTTGTGCAGGATCACACCACAGATGTCCTGAGGGTAGAGCACAAAGATGCCCACTTCTGAAACCAGCACGGTGCAACCGGGAACATGTCCGATTTGCAGGTTTTCACGGACTTGCCAGTTGTCTGGCAGGTTGAACAGCACGTCATGCAGACGCGAGTTCTTGGGAAGAAAGTGGGCAGGTAAAGCAGTATCCGGCTGCTTGGCTTTGCGGTTAAAAAACATATTCCCCCTGGGCGAGAAAGGCATGTTTGCATGAAGATCAGATGATGTGATGCCTGAAAAGAGCGGACCTGTATAGGCCTTTTTGACACTTGACTGTACAAATGTATCGTAAAACAGCACCTCTTACAAACATCTGTTCAAAAGGTTTTGATCTGATTTTGATGAAAAGAACATGAAGCCCTCTGAAACACCACAAAAAAGTGGTAAATCATACAAACTGTTGCATAAAATCTCGAAAAATGCTGTCTGAAAGCAGGACTTCTCAGTTGGCAGGTGGCGTGTTATCCTGTGTTGACCTTTAATGCAGTCCTGTGAGGCTGCCATCGTCCAGAGAGGCGAAAAGGAGGACAATGTGAAACCACACCCTAGACCACGCCGGGCATGCAGCCCAGGCGCGTTTTTTTGTGCCGACGGAGGACAGGATGCACTATAAAGCACAGATTCTGGATGCCCACGAAATGAAACGGGCCATGACCCGCATCGCCCACGAAATTCTGGAGCGCAACAAAGGTGCAACCGATCTGGCACTGGTGGGCATTCACACCAGAGGCATCCCGCTTGCAGAGCAACTGGCCCAAAAAATTGCTGAACTGGAAGGAATTCAGGTGCCCACCGGCAAACTGGACATCACCCTTTATCGGGACGACCTTTCCGAAATCAGCCGCCAGCCGATCATCCGTCGCACCGAAATCAACTTCGACATTGGCACCCGCAAGATTGTGCTGCTGGACGATGTGCTCTTCACCGGACGCACCATCCGGGCGGCTCTGGACGCCCTCACCGATCTGGGCCGTCCCAAGAGCATCCAGCTTGCTGTGATGGTGGACCGTGGACACCGCGAACTGCCGATCCGTGCCGATTACGTTGGAAAAAACCTGCCGACCAGCAAAACCGAGGTCGTGAAAGTCAAACTTGCCGAAACCGATGGCGAGGATGTGGTGGAATTATGGGAAATGGAGTAAAACACCTGCTGGACTTCCAGGGCTGGACCGTGGAAGCCATCGAAGGCATTCTGGAAACCGCAGATGTCATGAAAGAAGTGCTGGAACGTCCGGTCAAAAAAGTGCCTGCCCTGCAAGGCATCACCGTTTGCACCGCGTTCTTCGAGAACTCCACCCGCACCCGCACCAGTTTTGAACTGGCCGCCAGACGCATGAGCGCCGATGTGCTGACTTTCGCTGCCGGAGCAAGCAGCCTGTCCAAAGGTGAATCCCTGCGCGACACCATCGAAACCCTCAATGCCTACAAAGTGGACGCCTTCATCGTGCGCCACCACGCCTCTGGGGCTGCACATCAGGTGGCCAGATTCAGTGGCAAATCCACCATCAATGCCGGAGATGGACGCCGTGCCCACCCCACCCAAGCCCTGCTGGATGCCTACACCATGCTCAAAGAGTTTGGCAAACTGGAAGGCCTGAAAGTCACCATCATCGGAGACATCCTGCACTCCAGGGTGGCCCGCAGCAACGCTGAACTCCTCAGCCTGATGGGTGCACAGGTGACCCTGTGTGGTCCTGCAACCCTGCTCCCCAGAGAACTGGCCAGAGACAACGTGAAAGTCACCACCGACATTCAGGAAGCCGTGACTGGTGCCGATGTGGTGATGGCCCTGCGCCTGCAACAGGAGCGCATGAACGGTGGTTTCCTGCCCAGCATGAGTGAATACGCCCTGACCTATCAGGTCAATGAAAGCCTGCTGGAACGGGCCAAGGACCATGCGATTGTGCTGCACCCCGGCCCCATGAACCGCGATCTGGAAATCTCGGGCAGCCTTGCCGACAGTGCCAGAAGCCGCATCATCGCACAGGTGGAATACGGTCAGGCCGTACGCATGAGCGTGCTGTACCACTTGCTGGTTGGCAAGAAGTGACCTCACCTCGGGCAGAACCCTGTTTCTGCCCCTGAATTTGAGAAGTGTAGGAGACAACATTCATGCTGGAAATCAAAAACGTCAAACGTGTGGGCAGCGACCAACTGGAAAGCCTCTTCATTGCAGAAGGCAAAATCAAAGGCTGGAACCTGTCTGAAGCCGCCACCGAAACCATTGACGGCAAAGGGGCAACGGTTGCGCCTGCCCTGATCGAGCTGCACGCCCACCTGCGTGAGCCCGGTCAGGAACAAAAAGAAGACCTGGCCTCTGGCCTCGCTGCTGCTGCTGCTGGCGGTTACGGCACCGTGGTGAGCATGCCCAACACCAGTCCTGTGGTGGATGAACCCGGCATCGTGGCCACCCTGATCCAGAAAGCCGAGAAACTGGGTTTTGCCCGTCTGAAACCTGCTGCTGCCCTCACCAGAGGTCAGAAAGGGGAGACCCTTGCAGATCTGGCTGCCCTCAAAGAGGCTGGCGCATCCATGTTCACCGATGATGGACGCACCAATGAAAACGCCAACGTGCTGCGCCGGGGCATGGAATATGCCAGCGGTCTGGGTTTGCTGGTCAGTGTTCACGCCGAAGACGCCACCTTGCGTCAGGATGGTGTGATGAACGAGGGCGTGGTGTCCCATGAACTGGGCCTGCCCGGAAACCCCGCTGCCGCCGAAGCTGCCCGGGTCGCCCGAGATGTGGAAATTGCCCTGCTGACCGGAGCCCGTTTGCACATCCAGCACCTGTCCACCGCCCGCGCTCTGGAAATCGTGCGTCAGGGCAAGAAAGCAGGTGCTCCAGTCACCTGTGAAGTGTGCCCCCACCACCTGACCCTCACCGATGAAAGCCTGCGTGGCTTTGATGCCATGTATAAAGTTGCACCTCCCTTGCGCACCCAGCAGGATGCAGAAGCGTTGCTGGAAGGTTTGCTGGATGGCACCGTGGACTGTCTCGCCACCGACCATGCTCCCCACACCCAGGCTGAAAAAGAAAAAGACCTGCTGGAAGCCCCTTTCGGGATTCCCAGCATTGAAGTGGCTTTCCCCCTGATGTACACCCGTTTTGTGAAGACCGGCAAGATTTCTCTGGAGAAAGTGCTGGACCTGTTCACGGTTGGATGTGCAAAAGTCATGAACTGGGAAACCCCATCTCTGGAGGCAGGCTCTGTTGCCGATGTGGTCCTGCTGGATCTGGATCAGGCCAGAGCCGTGGACCCCAAAACCTTCAAGAGCAAGGCCAAATTCAGCCCTTGGGCTGGCGAAGAACTGTATGGCTGGCCCACCTTGACCTTGGTGGCTGGCAAAGTGGCATTTCAGAACTGAACCTTGAAGTTTGAAAGCGGAAGGGTGGCTTGACTGCACAGCCACCCTTCCGCTTTGTTGTGTCATAAAATGCTTTGCAAAGCTGGGTTTGCCTGCCTTGATGGGGTGTAACGAACAAATCCCTTGAGTTGACCTTCACCCCCTGCTATACTTTTGGTAAGAAACGAAGGAAGTGAAAGAAATGAAAGTATTGGTCACCGGAGGCGCAGGTTACATTGGCAGCACCATCTGTTCCGCTCTGCTCGATCAGGGGCACACCCCGATTGTTCTGGACTCCCTGATCCGTGGACGCCAGGAATTCGTGCAGGACCGCATCTTCTATCAAGGCGACATCAGCGACCAGAGCCTGATCAAACAGATTTTCACCGATCACCCCGAGATTTACGCCACCATCCACTGTGCAGCCCTCATTCTGGTCCCAGAGTCCACCGAAAATCCACTCGGGTATTACCGGGCCAACGTGCAAAAATCTCTGGACCTGTTTGATGCCCTGATGCAGAACGGCTGCAAAAGGGTGATTTTTTCATCCACCGCTTCGCTGTATGACGTGGTGGAAGGCTTCTCTGTGGATGAGTCTGCCCCCCTGAAGCCCAGCAGCCCCTATTCCCGGACCAAACTGTGCATGGAACTGGCGCTCGAAGATTTCACCCGGGCTTACGACTTCAGGGCCATCACCCTGCGGTACTTCAACCCGATTGGAGCAGATCCAGAGCTTCGCACGGGTCAGCAACTGGAACGGGTTTCACACGCTCTGGACAAGATCATCGAGGCCCACACCCTCGGGCAGACCTTCAACATCACCGGCACCGAATGGCCCACCAGAGACGGCTCGGGCATCCGGGATTACATCCATGTGTGGGATCTGGCCAAAGCCCACATCAAAGCGGTGCTGGAATTTGATCGGGTGTTCTCGGAATTCACCACCGAGAAGTACCGTGTTTTCAATCTGGGCACCGGAAATGGCACCACGGTCTTTGAACTGGTGCAAGCCTTCGAGAACGTGATTGGCCGTCCCATCCTGAAACAACTGGCGCCTCCTCGACCTGGTGATGTGGCTGGAGCCTATGCCAACCCCACCCGAGCCAACACCGAACTGGGCTGGTATCCCGAGAGTTCTCTGGAAACCGCCATTGAACTGGGCCTGAAGTGGTTTGCCAAACGCAAGGAATTCCTCGGGCTGGATTTCTGAAAGCACTCCTGTCTCTGCTGCCCCCGTTTGGGGGCTTTTTGTTTGGAATGCCTCTGAGGCCACATGTCATCAAAGCCATTGACGTACTGTGTGGCGCACTGTACTGTGTAATAAACAGCATGAGGTGATGCACAGTGAAGATGGATGAAGGTCCCCCTCCCAAATTTGAACTGGAAATGCGCAGAGGCGTGTTGGTGTTGGCGGTGCTTTCCCAATTGAGAAGACCCCAATACGGTTACTCGTTGCGTCAAGCCCTCACCCAGCAGAATTTGCCCATTGAAGAAGGCACCCTTTACCCTCTGTTGCGTCGTCTGGAAAGCCAAGGCCATTTGATTTCCGAATGGCGCACCGACGATGGTCAACCCAGACGGTATTACCAGTTGAATGCACAGGGCGAAATTTTACTCAAACAACTCACCCAATCGTGGAATGCCTTGAATGCATCGTTGACCTGTTTGCTGAAGGAGGAAACCCCATGAACCCACAAGAGACCATCGAAGCCTACGTGCGTGATGTGATCCGGCATCTGCCCCTCAAAGACCGCAACGAAACCGGATTTGAGTTGCGTGGCCTCCTGACGGAAATGTTGCAGGAAGAGTCCCAACAGCATGGAACCGCCCCAACAGCTTCCATGACCCTGAACATGCTCAGGCGTTTTGGACATCCCTCCGAAGTGGCCCAGAGATATCTGCCTTCTGTCCCGGCTTTCCTGCCCGGAAACCAGATCCGACCTTTTCTGACAGTTTCCCTTGTGGGCATGGCGTTGCAATGGGCTTTGACCTTGCCTTCGGTCTTTGCAGGACAATCCCTTGCCAGTTGGTGGTTTGGGGCTGGATTGGGGGCTTTCTGGATTCCGGGCTTCGTGGTGATGTTTTCCTTGCTGGAACGTTCCTTGAGGTTGCAGGGTTTTTTGAAGTCCCAATGGTCACCTCGGGCCATTCAGGTAGATCGGGTGTCCAGACCCCTGTGGGCTGCTGGACTGGTGGGTTTTGCTCTGGCGGTGGGCCTGATGGTTGTTTTGCCCACCTTGATCCAATCTTTGCCCGGTGCTTTGCCGATGGTGCTGGCTTTCCACCCGGATTTCCTGCCTGTGCAGGGTCTGCTGGTTGTGGGGCTTTGGACGGCTTCTTTTGCCAGTTGTGTGGCCGTGTGGCGTGAAGGACGCTGGACTTCCCTGACGCGCAAGATGGATCTGGTCATCGGTGCAGGCTTTGTGCTGCTCCTGACGTCATGGGTGGTCAAAGGCAACATCTTTGTGCAACCTGCCACCGATGAAGGGGCCCGCTTCTGGTTGGTGTTGGTGATCCTTCTGCTCCTCTGGGACATGCTGCAAAAAACCATCCGACCGCCGGCACTCCGCCCTCCAAAAGCAGTCAAATGATTTTGATCATTCCGCGATGACCAGAAACTCCAGCGAACACCCGCTGGGGTTTCTGATTGAAAAACTCGGAATGCGTCTGGAAACCCATTTTGTACACAATGCAATTTCAAGGACCAGTGGGGGATGAGGTGCATGATGCCATCTTGCATCCCGAGTGGCAAGAAAAAAAGGCAGGGAACCCAACCCTGCCTTGAAGCCTGCAAAACTTCAGGCTTTTTTCTGTTGGCGGTTGGCCACAACCACACACACCGTGATGATCAGGAACGCGGTCAAACTCATCACGGGAATGGTGATGAAGCCAAAGTAATTCACCCATGGGGTGGTGCAGGGATTGTCTGGAGCGCACACCTGAATGGGATTGAAGCCTGGAATTTTCTCCTCCATGACATGGTAAGTGGCGATCAAAATGCCTGGAAGGGTCAGGAACAAGGCCAGGGTCTGCACCTTGGCATTCTTGAAGATCACCCCTGCAGGCAGCAAGAAAGCCAGAGGATACATGAACACCCTCTGGTACCAGCAGAGGGTGCAAGGAATGAAGTGCTTGACCTCACTGTAGTAAAGGCTGGCAAGGGTGGCAACCACAGCCGTCAGGGCTGCCAGACCCAGAGCAGGATGGGTGGGGATGGGCTCTGGGTGGTCGGTCTGGCCGAATTGCAGCACAGAGAGCACACCGAACACCAACAGCAGAATGGCCGAGGCTGGAACACCCATCACAGTGGGGTAGAGGCCAGTGGCCAGACTGACCAGACCCATGATGCATCCGATCAAACTGAGGGGCAGGCTGTAACGCAAGGTCCATCCCCAGTTCTGGAAGGCTCCCACACCCAGCACCACTGCCTGAAAGCCCAGACACACCACCTGCAACCAGAGCCATTTGGCCTGCAAGGGTTTGAACAGGTAACTGCTGGTCTCTGGCACGAAAGCCACCCCGATCAGGGCGACCACGGCCAGCAACCAAGCGAAATAAAGTCGATTTGCAATGCTCATTGCTGCTCCTTGGATGAAACTGTCGTCCAAATTGTGACATGGGCAAACATTAGAAAAAGGAACTGCCCGCTTGAGGCAGTTCCTTTGGCATCAAGTTCAAACCTCTGGATTCACTGACCGGCTTTGGCCAGAGCTTCATCGATGGCTTTGACGAGGCTGCCGGGGGTGGTTGCCCCTTCCACTTTGACCCCATTCACAAACACGGTGGGGGTGCCATTCACGCCAGCGTTGTTGCCCACCGACTGGTCGTTCATGACTTCTTCTTCGTAACGCTTGTCGTCGATGCACTTGCCCAGTTCATCGTTGTTGATTTTTTCGCCGTTGGGACCAGACACGTAACTGGCCACTTCCAGGATCCGTTGTTTGGTGGCCCATGCGGTGCTTTCGTCACCCTGAGCCCGGTACATCAGGTGTGAGAAAGGGAAGAACAGCTCTTTGTTCTGGTTGTACACACACTCGCCAGCCATGGCAGCAGTCTTGCTGTCTCCATCAGGAGAAATCACCATGAAGTTGCGGAAACCATACTGGATTTTGCCCGTCTTGATGTATTTTTCTTCGATCTCTGGGACGATGGTCTGGTCAAAGTATTTGCAGACCGGGCACTTGAAATCTTCGAAGACGATCACGGTGACTTTGGCATCCTTGCTGCCCATGGTGGGTTGCCCATTCAGGTCAAGGGTTTTGGGTGCACTGCCCCGCAAACCTTGAAGGACGGCCAGAGCCACCACGGCCAGAATCACCACGCCAATGGTCATGAGGATGCGCATCTGGGATTTGTTTTGTTCCTGCTCCAGACGCTTGAAATTCTGTGATTTTTTTGTCATGTCAACCTCTTGCCACAATATAGCAAGTTTAGGCGGCTGAAGTCTGCGGGGTGTTTGTCCTGCTGGCGAAATACACCCACACATGGAAGATGCTGGAAATCAGGAAGGCCACCAGAGCAGGCATCATGAAGCTGTTGCTGGTCAGCAGCTTCAGCTCTGGATCCATCAGGGGAACCGCAATCTTCAGGGCAGCAAACACTGCAAACACCATCAAAAGACCAAGCACCACCCCATACACCCTCAGGGTGTGCTTGAGCACCAGAAAAGCCCAAGTGACAAAGAGCATGAGGGGAAAGGTGGTCCACCATGCGTCGGTGGGGTTGAAGAAGCCCAAACCTCCCAGCAAGAGGCCCAGATAAGCGAACCAGCGCCCCCCCAGATCTCCGGTGATGTTCAGAAGCACCACCCAGAGCACCAGTTTGTACTCCCACGGAAGGGGAGCAAAGGCCACCAGCCCTGCTCCTCCCAGCCCGATCAGCCCGAACAACCATGCCCGAGCGGCTGCGTTCATGCTTTCACCTTGCCTGCGCTTTTCTTGAGGCGTTTTTGGATGTCGGGGATGCGCTTCAGGTAAGCGCCCGTGTGGCTGGTGGGGTGCTCGGCCAGTTGCTCAGGGGTGCCGATGGCCACAATTTCACCTCCACGAATGCCTCCCTCTGGGCCAAGGTCAATCACCCAGTCGGCGCTCTTGATCACATCGAGGTTGTGTTCGATGATCACCAGAGAGTTGCCTGCTTCCACGAGGCGTTCCAGCACCAGCATCAGTTTGCGGGTGTCTTCGAAGTGCAGACCGGTGGTGGGTTCGTCCAGAATGTAGATGGTCCTTCCGGTGGCCCGTTTGGACAGTTCGGTGGCCAGTTTGATGCGTTGTGCCTCCCCCCCAGAGAGGGTGGTGGAGGGCTGCCCGATCTTCATGTACCCGAGGCCCACATCTTGCAGCACCTGCATTTTCTTCTGGATGTTGGGAATGTTCTGGAAGAACTCACAGGCGGTTTCCACAGTCATGTCCAGCACGTCTGCAATGCTCTTGCCCTGGTATTTCACTTCAAGGGTTTCGCGGTTGTAGCGTGCCCCTTTGCACACCTCGCAGGGCACATAAATGTCCGGCAGGAAGTTCATTTCGATCTTCACCACCCCGTCCCCTTTGCAGGCCTCACAGCGTCCGCCTTTGACGTTGAAGCTGAAGCGTCCAGCTTCATAACCCCGCCTGCGGGCTTCGGTGGTGCGGGTGAACAGGTCGCGGATGTCCGTGAAAACCCCGGTGTAGGTGGCCGGGTTGGACCTCGGGGTGCGTCCGATGGGGCTCTGGTCAATCTCGATGACCTTGTCCAGATGTTCAATGCCGTCCAGACCATCAAACTTGCCCGGATGGGTTTTTGCGCGGTTGAGGTCTCGGGCCAGAGTGGCATGCAGGATGTCGTGAATCAGGGTGCTCTTGCCTGATCCAGAAGGACCGGTGATCACGGTCATGGTGCCCAGAGGAATCTCGATGGTGACGTTCCTGAGGTTGTGTTCCCGGGCGTTGCGGATGCGCAGCTTTTTGCCGTTCCCCAGACGCCGGTTTTGAGGCATCTCGATTTTGAGGTCGCCCCGCAGGTACTTGCCGGTCAGGCTGTTTTCATCTTTCATGATATCTGCGGGAGTGCCTTCAGACACCACCATGCCCCCGTGCACCCCTGCGCCGGGTCCCATGTCCACGATGTGGTCGGACTCCATCATGGTTTCTTCGTCGTGCTCAACGACCAAGAGGGTGTTCCCGAGGTCACGCAGGTTTTTGAGGGTGCGGATCAACCTCTGGTTGTCTTTGGGGTGCAGACCGATGGAAGGTTCGTCCAGCACGTAAAGCACCCCGGTCAGCCCAGAGCCGACCTGTGTGGCCAGACGGATGCGTTGTGCTTCACCGCCTGACAGGGTGTTGGCACTGCGGTCCAGCGAGAGGTAATCGAGGCCCACATCCACCAGAAAAGACAGACGGGTGAGCACCGCTTTGATGATTGGCGGAGCCACTTGCGCCTCAAAGCCACCAAGGTTGAAGTTGGGATTGAGGGCCGGAGCCACTTTGGCCGTTCCACCCAAACCGGACTGGGTGTAAGGGGCCACATCTTCTTTCAGCAGGTTGCCTTCGCCCATTTTGCGGAAGAAGGTTTGGGCTTCCAGCACACTCAGGTTGCTGGCCTGAGCGATGTTGAGTCCAGCCACCCGAACAGCCAGAATCTCGGGTTTGTAACGGGTGCCTCCGCAGGTGGGGCACACGTTGAACTCCATCAGTTCTTCCATCTTCTGGCGGATGTACTCCGAGTCCGACTCTTTGTAACGGCGTTCCAGATTGGGAATCACCCCTTCAAAGTCGGTGCTGAACTTCATGGTTTCCTTGCCTGCCCGGCGCAAAGTCACCTCGAAGGAGTCTTCTACGCCATGCAGAATGGCTTTTTTGACATCCTCTGGCAGGTCACGCCAGGGGGCTTTCAGGTCAAACTTCAGGTGCTCGGCAAGCATGCGAAGCTTCTCCCAGTAGTAAACCCCTCCGCCCGTTCCTTTTTTGCTCCAAGGGGCGATGGCCCCTTCAGCAATCGAGATGGACTCGTCTGGAATGAGCAAGGCCGGAGAGAACTCCAGTTTGTTGCCCAGACCCGAGCAGTCACCGCAAGCCCCATAAGGACTGTTGAACGAGAAAGAACGGGGTTCCATCTCTTCCAGCACGCTGCCGTGCTCCACGCAGGCGAATTTCTCGGAGAACAGTTCTTCCTCGTTGGTGTCCGGGAACAGCACCCGCAGGAGACCTTCACCTCTGCGCAAACCCAGTTCCACACTTTCGGCAATGCGGCCCCGGTCGTCTTCGCGCAGCACCAGACGGTCGATCACCACATCGATGTCGTGCTTCTCGAATTTTTCCAGTTTGAGTTTTTCGGCCTCGTCGAGATCGTAGATGGTGCCGTCCACACGGGCACGGGCGAACCCTTCACGCTTGAGGTCCCCGAGCATCTTTTTGTACTCGCCTTTGCGCCCACGCACAATGGGGGCCAGCAGCATGGCACGCCGCTCCTGATGCACCTGAACCAGCTTTTCGGTGATTTCACTGGCGCTCTGGCGTTCAATTTTGCGTCCGCAGATCGGGCAGTAAGGGGTCCCGACCCGGGCGTACATCAGACGCAGGTAATCGTGGATTTCCGTGACGGTGCCCACCGTGGAACGGGGGTTGTGGGAAGTGGTTTTCTGGTCAATGGAAATGGCAGGGGAGAGGCCCTCAATGGACTCCACCTCGGGCTTTTCCATCAGGCCCAGAAATTGCCGTGCATATGCAGAGAGGCTTTCCACGTAACGGCGTTGCCCTTCGGCATAAATGGTGTCGAAAGCCAGCGTGCTTTTCCCACTGCCCGAGACCCCGGTGATCACGATGAATTTGTTGCGTGGAAGCTCCACGGTGATGTTTTTCAGGTTGTGTTCTCTGGCGCCCTTAACAATGATGTTGTGCACTGCTGCCACTCCTTTGATCCCTTGCGTCTACGTTGAAAGCAGAAAGGCGAATTGCCATTTCGCCATTCTAACATCCCTGTATGGGATTTCGCTTAGGTGCAGTGGCGTAGTGGAGGGTCAATGCAAAGTCCGACTGTTGGCATGCCGACTGGGAAAGCGGTCAGCTTTCAGCAGTCAGCCGTCAGTGAAGAAGAAAGTTTTCTTTCACACCAGTGCCATGAAAACAGAAAAATCCCGTCCTGTTTTGGGTTGCTTGTTCACTGTCTGTTCCAGTCATGCCGAGAGCTGGGGTCTTTGCCCTCAGCCCTCGGCTCTGTGCCCTCGGCTTACTTCTCCACCACGTCCAGAAAAGCCTTGACCACCCACGGATCAAACTGGCTGCCAGAGGATTTCTGGATTTCTGCAATGGCGTCTTCAGTGGACCATGCCCGTTTGTAGGGTCGGACGTGGGTCAGGGCATCGAACACATCGGCAATGGAGACGATGCGTGCCTCAATGGGAATGTGCTCCCCAAAAAGGCCGTTGGGGTAACCCCGGCCATCCCAGCGTTCGTGGTGCGAAAGGGCAATCTGACAGGCCAGACGAAGCATGATCGAAGTGCTTTTGGAGAGGATTTGTGCCCCGAGCAGGGTGTGCTGCTTCATGTGGGCGTATTCCTCTTCGGTCAGTTTGCCCGGTTTGAGCAGGATCTCGTCAGGGATGGCAATTTTCCCGATGTCGTGCAACTTGGAGGCCACCCGCACCCGTTCTGCCAGCACTTCGGACATCCCGAGCCGCAAGGCAATCTTCTTGGAGAGTTCCCCCACCCGTTCGGTGTGCTGGGCAGTTTCGCCGTCGCGGTGTTCTCCGGCGGTGGTCAGGGCTTCGAGCATCTCCAGTTGGCTGCGTTCCAGAGCTTCGGTGCGTTGCTGCACGAGGTCCTTGAGCATCTGGTTGCGGCCTTTGAGCCATTCCCGTTCCTTTTCGGCCTGCTCTTTTTCGCGCATGGCCAGCTCGGTGCGGTATTTGACTTCCAGCTCCTGAAAACGGTCATCGTTTTGTTTGCTGGTGAGGTCCCGTTCCAACTGGATGCTTTCTTCGTGGCGCTTCAGGGCCTGTTCAAAATCCCCGAGTTGCTTGTGCAGGGCAATCAGGTCCTGATAGGCCCTCTGGGTTTCGTAGTGGGTCTGGTATTTGGGATCAATGGCGGCTTCCAGCAGGGGGATGGCTTCGCGGGGCTGGCCGTATTGAACCTGAACTTTGCCCAGCCCGAAGTAACAGCTTTGCTGCGTGACCGGATCTTCAATTTCGGTGCTGAGCTTGAGGGCTTCCAGCAAAGCCTGCTCTGCTGCTTGAGGTTCCTGCAACTCGACCAAGAGGAAGCCTTTTTGCAGCAAGGCTGCGGCCATGCGCTTTTCGCTTCCGGTCTGGCGAGCCAGTTCCACGGCAGTGTCTGCGGGGAGCACGGCTTCCTGCACTTTTCCCATCATTTGCAGGGTGACCGACAGGTTGTAATTGAGCATGCTCACCGAGTCCCGAGAGATCTCTGGCCTGCCTGCTGCCACTTCCAGGGCTTTGCGGAAGTGGTCTGCCCCCTCCTGCAAATCTCCCACATCCACGTAATTGGCCCCAATTCCGTTCAGGACACGGAATTCCAGACTGTGGTCTTCGCGTTCACGGGACAGTTCAAGGCTCTGCATCAGGTAGGACATGCCTTCAGAATGCAAACTGAGCAAGGTGGTGGAGGCCCCGAGGCTCATGAGCAACCGGGGGTACTCGGGGTGGTGCTCGGACATCAGGGCAAGGGCCCGTTTGGCCACATCCACACTGCTCTGGAATTGCCCGATTCCGCGGTAACTGTCGGACAGATGGACCAGCGTTTCTGCAATCAGAATGCCGGTCTGTTCGGCCAGAGTCAGGGCTTCTTGTGCTCTGGACAGCGAGTGGGCAGGGTGTTTTTCGAGGAGGCTTCTGGACGCCCTGAGCAGGGTCTCGATCTGGGCTTGATGGGTGTAAGCAGAACCGTTCTGGCGGGGGACAGCAGCAGGGTTGTGATCCATTCTTGAGACCTTTGCAGAGAACACAGGCGTTGACAGCAGACCATCCACAGCCAACAGCTTTTGAACATCATACCTGATGTTGTACTTTCTGTGATCATGATCACAGAAAATGCTGATTCAAGTCTGATGATGGTCAGATCTGGGTTGCAGGGGGCAAACGGGTTTGCCTGTCAAACTGTTGCTCTGGAATACGCAGGTCTCTGGTGAAAGGTTTCTGAAAAGCCTCCCACTTTCAAACGGTTTTCAAAGGGGTTAAAGGTGTTGTTTGAAGAACAGCTTCACATCTGCCCGGAAAGCCTGATCCGTTTTGCCAGAGAAAAGGTGTCCTGCATTGGCATAACTGGTGCAACGGATGTACAACCCGAGGCCTTTGGATTTTTCGCACAACTCTTTGCTCCAGAGGTACGGCACCTCCTGATCTTTCGTGCCATGGTAGACCCGGATGGCGGTGGACACGTTTTCCAGATGGTTCAGGGCAGAGTGTTGTGCAAGGGTTTTGCTGGGCACCCTGGACAGTTCTTTGCCTCGGGTGCCACCCGACCACATCTGGATGCGTTTGAGGTTTTTGGCTTCATCTCCACTCATGGGGGCATAAAGCACCGCAGCCTTGATGCGAGGATCGGTCACCAGGGTTTTCAGGGCCACCCCTCCACCCATGCTGTGGCCCCAGAGTCCAATGTTTCCATTGAAGTTTTTCAGGATGCCTTTGCCTTTTTGCTTGCGGATCTGGCCCACCAGATTGAGGGTGTCCCGCACGTAATCTGACCGGAAAGCATCCGAATCGGCTTTGCCCTCTGAGCTTCCGTGCCCCCTGAAATTGGGATGGAACACGATGAACCCAGAGCGGGCCAGATCGTCTGCATAACGGGTGGTGTAGGTCAGCAGTTTGTAGCCAGAGGGGTTCACATAACCGTGCAGCATGATGACCACCTGATGGGCGGTTTTGTTGGGCACATTCACGAAGCCTTGCAGTTTCAGGCCCTCAGAAGGATATTCGATCAGGTAACGGGTGAACTGGCTGTTTTTCTCAAGGGTTTTGACCACCTTGAAAGCACCAGAGCCAAATTGCTGGTCCCACATCTGGGGGATGGTGGTGGCTGCCTGTGCCTGAGAAGCCAGCACAAGCACCATGGAACACACCACTGAACCCACCATTGAACACAAAGACGCACGCAAACCTGCAGGTGCGTTTGAACGTGAAGAGAAAAACACACAGACCTCCTGATCTTCCACCATAGGAAACCTGTGTGAGTTTGCTGTTGTCTTTGCTTGAGAAGTTCCCTGTTCAGGTGAGGTTTTTTTAAGAAATCCTTGCTGACTGCAATTCAGATCACTTCACGGACGGCCACATGGGAACTGCGTGCCCGGAGTTCCTGTTTGAGGCGGTTGCTCTGGGGTTTTTCAAGGGTGGGATCAAACTCCAGAATCCTTTTGGCCAGATTGCGGGCCTGCTCGATGATGTCTGCATCGCTGGTGAGGTCCCCGAGTTGCAGGTCAGGAATGCCGCTCTGGCGGGTGCCACGCAATTCGCCGGGGCCACGGATTTTCAGGTCTGCTTCTGCAATTTTGAAACCATCGGTGGAATCTTCAATGACCTTCAGGCGTTTGCGGGTTTTCTGGCTGGTGTCTCCAGCAATCAGGATGCAGTAACTCTTGTTGCTGCCCCGTCCGACACGCCCGCGAAGCTGGTGCAGTTGGGCCAGACCAAAACGTTCGGCGTTCTCGATGACCATGACCGTGGAGTTGGGCACATCTACGCCCACTTCAATCACGGTGGTGGACACCAGCAAATCGAATTCATGCCGACGGAAACGGTCCATGATCTCTTCTTTTTCCTGAGCAGACATTTTGCCGTGCAGCAGATCAATGCGGGCCTCTGGGAGGATTTCTTTGAGGTTGTCGGCAAGCTGGGTGGCGGCCAGCAGTTCGGTCAGGGTTTCGGATTCCTCGATCAGGCTGGTGACCGCGTAAGCCTGCCTGCCTTCACGGATTTGCTGCATCACAAAACTGTAAGCCTGCAAACGGCTGGAATCGTGCAGCAACTTGGTGGCAATGGGGGTGCGTCCGGGGGGCAACTCATCGATGATGGACAGTTCCAGATCGCCATACAGGGTGAGGGCCAGAGACCTCGGGATGGGGGTTGCACTCATCACGATCACGTCTGGACGGTCTTTGAGCAGGGCGCGCCTCTGGGCCACCCCGAAACGGTGCTCCTCGTCGATGACCGCAAGCCCGAGGTTGTTGAACTGCACGGCCTCCTGAATCAGGGCCTGTGTGCCCACCACCACATCCACTTCGCCGGTGGCAATGCGCTGCAAGTTTTCCCGTTTCTCTTTGGCACCCATGGCACCAATCAGGAGGCAAGACCGCACCCCCAGAGGAAAGAGGTATTTGGTCAGGTTGGCGTAGTGCTGTTTGGCCAGAATTTCCGTGGGGGCCATCAAAGCACCCTGATACTGGTCTCTGGTCGCAAGGTACAGGGCACAGGCGGCCACAGCGGTTTTCCCTGAGCCCACATCCCCCTGCACCAGACGGGCCATTTGCTTCTCGTTGCGCATGTCCGAGGCCAGTTCGTGCACCACGCGCCTCTGGGCACCTGTAAACTGGAACGGCAAAGACCCTTCAAAGACATCAATGTCTTCCCGTTTGGCTGTGAACCGTTTTCCCAGCAGGGAATTTTGCCCCCCTTGCAGCAGCATCCGGAGTTCCAGAAACAGGTACTCATCGAAGCGCAGTCGGTCGGTGGCCTTGGTCAGATGGACTTCATCTCTGGGAAAGTGGATGCCGTTCAGGGCATCGGGCAGGTTGATCAGACCGTGTTCCTGCAAGGTTTTGCTGCCCAGATAATCGTGGATGGGCGTGTGCGTGACCACATCGTGCACGGTTTTGCGCATGAATGCCTGCGAGATGCCCTCTTTGAGGTCGTAGACCCCCACGATGCGGCCTGTGGAGAGGCTGGATTCGGAGTCCTCTTCCATGTATTCCACGTTCACCTGAAGCTGCCGACCAAACTTTTTGGCCCGACCCGTCACGATCACATGGGCACCGACCTTCAGGCTGCGCTCGATCCACGGTTGCTGAAACCAGGTGCATTTCACCTTGTGGCCGTAAGCGTTTTGCACCACCGCTTCCAGAATCAGCATGCCGGGTTTGGGGGCACGGCGGTTTTTGGACATGATCACCCCTTCCACGGTGACTTTCTGTCCATCTTCGATGTCGTACAGGTTGGGCAGGGCACGGCGGTCTTCGTGCTTGCGTGGATAGTTGTGCAGGATGTCCCGCAGGCTTCTGAGGCCCAGAGCATGCAGTTTCTTGACGGCCTGTGTGGGTAGGGCGATGTGCTCCACAGAGGTGTCTTCCTGCCAGTTTTTGGGCACCACCACCTCCACTTCCTTGCTCACTTTCATGGTCGGTTTGGGTGGAGGGTCGCTTTTGGAGGGAGCAGTCAACAGTTGCAGGGCCTGCCTGAGTTTGGTTTCCCGTTCCTCCACAGGCAGGGTTTCATAATGCCTGAGCACTTCGCGCACTTTAGGGAAAGGTTTCCCGAGGTTGTCGAGCAGTTTCTCCAGACCTCCAGCCACCACCTTGTTCTGGCATCCCATCAGCAGTTCGCGTTCCAGCGGTTTTCTCAATTTGTCTTGCAATTCTTGAAGCGTAGCCACTGTTCAACAGTGTACATTATGCCAGTAGCGTAATGGCGCACCTGAGGCCCTGGAAGGTGGGCTGGAACATCCATTCCACAACATCATCCCCATCCTTGATCCTGTGCTGACCCTGCTCCAGAGAATCCAAATCATGATCTTTTCTTCATCAATCGCTCATGATTGGGGTCAAATCAGGATTTGTTTGACATTCACACCATCTCACCGGAAATTCATCGGGTAAGCTACTCGCATGTTGAATTGGCTTCTCATCTTCATTCCCATTGCGGTGTTCCTGGAGTTCACACATGGAGATCCAGTGTGGATTTTCATTTGCAGCATGCTGGCCATCCTGCCTCTGGCAGGCATCATGGGCAAAGCCACCGAAGAACTGGCCATTCGGGCAGGCAGCACCATCGGCGGCCTCCTGAACGCCACATTTGGCAACGCCACCGAGTTGATCATTGCTTTCTTCGCCCTGAAGGCCGGAAAACTGGAAGTGGTCAAGGCCAGCATCACCGGTTCCATCCTTGGGAACATTCTGCTGGTGCTGGGCCTTGCAGTGTTTCTGGGCGGTTTGAAACACAAAACGCAGGTGTTCAATGCCAAAAATGCTGGCATTCTGACCTCACTGCTGACCCTTTCGGTGCTGGGCCTGATGATTCCAGCGGTTTTTGACCTTGCCTCGGTGAACTTTGCCAACGTCGCACAGCCTGCCGATCTGGATTTCCGGCTCAGTGTGGCCGTCGCCATCGTGCTGATCCTGATCTACCTCGGGAATGTGTATTTCTCTCTGGTGACCCACAAAGACATCCTCTCTGCCCACGACGATGAAGAGCACGGAGCTGCCAAATGGAGTGTCCCTGTGGCCGTCGGTGTTCTGCTGGCCAGCACCGTGGCCGTGGGCTTCATGTCCGAATTTCTGGTGGGAAGCCTCGAAGAAGCCTCCAGCGCTCTGGGCCTCAGCGAATTCTTTGTGGGGATCATCCTGATTCCCATCATCGGCAACGCAGCCGAACACGCCAGTGCAGTGATGTTCGCCATGAAAAACAAAATGGATCTGGCCGTCACCATTGCCATTGGTTCAACCATTCAAGTGGCCTTGCTGGTGGCTCCACTGCTGGTCCTGATGGGCCTTGCTGTGGGACAGAGAATGGACCTCGTGCTGCACAACCCTCTGGAACTGGTGGCGGTGGTTGCAGGCATTGTGATTGCCAATTCCATCGCCAGAGATGGAGAAACCAACTGGTTGGAAGGGATGATGTTGCTGGGCATTTACATCATTCTGGGCTTTGCCTTTTTCTATTTCCCCACTGTTGCTGCTGCTGCACACTGAACCCAACGTGGTGATTTCATCAGGGAGAACCTTCTCCCTGATTTTTTGTTGCCTTGATTTTGCAGTGGGATGGCACTCCCAGCATGGTGGTGAATTCAGATGGCTTTGTTGACAGAGAACTTGATGAACCCGCTTCTGTTTTCACCTTGAAAAAATGCAACCTTTTCATCTGTGCTCTCGTAAAATAAAAGCGTATGAAGAAGCTCCTGATGACCAGTGCAGCCCTGGTGCTTGGCACCACATTTGCTGCCCCTCTTTCCCAATCTGTCCCAGATGATGCCCTCTTGACCCTCGAAGTCAGAGACCTGAAAGGCGCACTCAACCGCATGGGAGCTTTCCGTCCTGTTCTGGTGAAGGCCATTCAGGATGCCGTGGGTGCCACCAATGCAGCAGCCGTCAAAACCGAAAAAGACGTGCTGGAATTTCTGGGCACCGATGGAGTGATCAGCGTCCATATCAACAAAAAGACCTTCCAGCCTGCCGTGCTGTTCGTGACCAGCACCTCGGGTTCTGCCGTTGCAAAACGCATGATGGACAGCACCCTTGCCGCTGACAAAAAAGCAGGAAAAGTCAGCACCGTCAAGGAAGGCAAATACAGCTTCAATCAGACCAAAGACAGTGCTTATGGCTTCCAGAACAACGTGGCTTACCTGTCCACGGACCCCACCACCTTGCGGGCTTTCCTGCGCAAACTCTCGGGTTCAGCAGGCAGCAGCCTGAGTGCCAGTGTAGCCTACAAAGGTGTGATGGGCAACGTCCAGAACAGCAACTTCAAGTTTTATGTCAACTTTAATGCTGCCGGAGACTGGATCAAAGCCTTCGCAGGTTCAGACCCCCTCATCAATGCTGCCGTGGACGCCGTCAAAACCCTCGGGCAGTGGGGGGCTGGAGCCAGTGTCACCGCTCAGGGCATGGAAAGCACCAGTGTGTTCTTCCCCAACAAGAGCACCAAAGACAAAGCCCTGTACAGCCTGCTCACCTACAACAAAGCAGACCTGAATGCCGCCACAGTGGTTCCTGCCAATGTGCTGTCCTTCAGCACCTCTGCCGCAGACCTGCCCGGCTTTGCCCGTTACCTCGATGGCTGGCTGAACCGCGTGGGAGACAGCAACGATCCCAGCGTCCCTGCCGAACTGATCCCAGAGTTGGCCCTCAGCAAAAACGCTGCATGGCTGGGCAAAGAAGTGGCCGTGGTGACCTTGCCCAGTGCTTCCACCGTCAAACTGAACAGCCCTGATCCCCTCGAATCCCTGACCGGAACCGCTCTGGTGCTGGAAGTCCAGAGCCAGAGCGCAGCCAGCAAAGGCATGCAGGACCTGCTCTCCCAGCTCACCCAGAGCAGTGAAGCCCCCATTGACCAGCAGTCCCTGACGGTCAATGGCAGCACCGTCACGGTCCTGAAAGATCAGGATTTCAGCGTTTACTACACCTTCAAGAACAACTTCATGCTGCTGGCCTTCAGCGAAGCCGACATCAAAGCCTTGACCGCAGGCGGAATGCGCCTCTCGGACAGCACCCCCTTCAAGAACGCCAAATACCCCAGAGGTGCCCAGTCCATCGAATTCTCGGCCAAGCCCCCTCTGCAAACCCGCGAATCCTTGCGCAGCACCTTGGAACTGGCTCTGGCCACCGGAGCCACCGACATGAAACCCAAAGACCAGGAAAAACTGGTGACCTCTCTGGTGAACGTCATGGACAACATGCAAAAACGCACTGGAGGATCTCAGGGCTACACCCAGTTCCAGAACGGCAAAATCATCAGCAAGAGCGTCCAGTTCGTCAACTGGAAGTAAACCCCCTGCTTCTCGCATGCTCGAAGCGGTCCCCCTGATTTCAGGGGGACTTTTTGTGTTTTTGGCATTCGGACCAGTCAAAATCCCCCTTTTGAACAAAGGGGGACATCCTCAAGCAAAATGGAAATGCAGGTCAGATCAACGGTCAGGGTTCAAGCGGAAACCGTGTGGCAGAAAGTCCTGCACCGTGCCCTCAATGACCTCCCCGAGGTGGTTGTAACAGTACACTTTTGCCTCTGGAGAGAACTCGAAAAGGATCTGACGACAGGCCCCACAAGGAGAAGCAGGAGGGGAGGATTCCGAGTAAACCACCACTTCGGTGAATTCGCGTTCACCGTTGCTGGCCATGCTCTGGACCGCGCTTTGCTCGGCGCAACGGGCAAGGCCATAACTGCTGTTCTCAACGTTGGCCCCAAAAAACACTTTGCCGGATTTGGTTCTGAGGGCACTTCCCACATGGAAGCGGGAAAAAGGAGCGTAAGCCTGTTTGAAGGCCACTTTGGCCTGTTCTGCAAGGACGGGATCCATCATGTCAGTTTCTCCAGAAGGGGGGGAATCAGGGTGACCGCCCCGATCAGGGCAGCCCCCAGAGAAGCCACCAGCACCGCGCCAGCAGCCACATCTTTTGCAATTCTTGCCAGAGGATGATACTCCTCGGTGACCAGATCCACAACCGCCTCGATGGCGGTGTTGAGCATTTCCAGCACCAGCACACTCACGATGCAGGCCACGATGGTTGCGATGCCGGTTTTGAGCCACAAACTCAGGGACAGGGCCACCACGGCCATGCCCAGTTCAATCCTGAAATTTCGTTGCGTGCGAATGCAGTACATGATCCCCTCGTAAGCGAACTTGAAAGCTTCAAGCTGGGTGTGGGGATGTTGTTTGAACCGCGTGCGTTTGAACGAAGTTTCATCTGTGGACATGGTTTTTACCGGGTTTGCTGGTCAATCACACGGTAGGCGATTCTGGAGGCTTCAATGAAAGGTTGCCACGCTGGATCGCTGGTGGTTTCATCGAACCCAAAATCTTCGCTGTGGGGATGGTCAAATCCCATGATGTGGGTCAGGCCATGTGACACCAGCAAAGCCACTTCACGCACCACAGGGTGGCCTCGGGCCTCGGCCTGCTGTGCAGCGGTGTCCAGACTGATCACAATGTCTCCAAGGTGCGGAGGCATGAAAGGATCGTCTGGATGCCACGTTGGAAAGGTGAGCACATCGGTGGCCTGATCTTCGCCCCAGTGCTCTTTTTTCAGGGCACGGATTTCATCGTCACCGGTCAGGACCAGCGTGACGCTTTTCCTGTCGATGTTGTAATGCTGCATCACGGCTCTGGTGGCCTGACGCACTTTTGTCTTCAAACCTCTGGGAGGTTCCTGATTCACCACCAGTTCAATCACGCTTTCAACATACCCCAGATCCCCCTGCCCTCGCTACGCTTGGGGTTTATGCCTTAGAGAAGAGGGACAAGATCCCCCTTTGCATCGCTTCGCTTTGCACTGTTCCCCTTTGTTAAGGGGGACTCATTTCGATGGTTTTGCCTCGGGAAATGCAAAAGTCCCCCTTTGTTAAGGGGGACCACTTCAAGCCTGCGAGAAGCAGGGGGTTACTCTCCGAAAGTTTCTGTTGCGCTGACCTGAGGGCTTGCAGCCCGTTCAGCGGCTTTCTGCTCACGGATGGCCTGCGCTTCGTCTTCGGCGACCTCATAGGCACGGACAATTTTGCCGACCAGAGGGTGACGGACCACATCGGACTCTGCGAAGTGGTGGAAGTGGATGCCCTCGATGTTCTCAAGGGTTTTGCGGGCCACGGCCAGACCGCTTTTCACGTTGCGGGGAAGGTCCACCTGGGTCACGTCCCCGGTCACCACGACTTTGCTGGAGAAACCCATGCGGGTCAGGAACATCTTCATCTGTTCTGGGGTGGTGTTTTGGGCCTCGTCCAGAATGATGAAAGCATCGTTCAGGGTGCGCCCACGCATGAAGGCCAGAGGGGCCACTTCAATGACGCCACTTTGCAGGTAGCTTTCAAAGCGGTCGCTGTCCAGCATGTCGTACAGGGCATCGTAAAGGGGTCTCAGGTAAGGGTCAATCTTGGCTTGCAGGTCACCGGGCAGGAAGCCCAGACGTTCGCCAGCCTCGACGGCAGGGCGGGTCAGGATGATGCGTTTGACTTTGCGGGCTTTGAGGGCAGCCACAGCCATGGCCACTGCCAGATAGGTTTTACCGGTTCCGGCAGGACCGATCCCGAACACAATGTCGCTCTGGTTGATGGCTTCCAGATAACGGGCCTGATTCGGGGTTTTGGGACGGAGTTTGTTGGGAAGCACCAGGTCACCGGAAACGGTGGTCTCCTGTGACAGACTTTTGCCCTGACCGGACAGTTCGTTCGCGCGTTCGAGGGTGTCTTCAATCTGGCCCCCCTGACGGATGATGGCAAGGAGGTCGCGAATGAAGTTCTCGGTCTGCTGAACCTGTTCCGTGTCGCCGCTGATGGTGATGGTGTCGCCCCGAGCGATGATCTTGGCACTGCTCAAGGTGCGGATCCGCTTGAGGGTCTTGTCGTTCTCACCAAAAAGCTGGATGGCTTCTTGCTGGTTCTTCAGACGGATGGTGCTTTGGATCAGGGTTTCTTTCAACATTTACCGCCTTCATTGTGCAGGATGGAACGACGTGGCGCGTCAGCATCATGCCTGAGCGCCGTTACAAGAATTGGCTTACCGGACGGTTTGACGGTGCAGTTCAAACGGCCACTCCCTGCAAGGACATCACGCTCCGGACCTTTCGGAGAAGGGGTGTCCTTGCGGCGCACAGCCAGAGACACATCCCGAGCAGGGTCCGTTTGGACCTGGCCTTTTGGGGTTGTGTTCCAGTCTTGCATGCGTTTTCTGCACACCTTCATTTTAATCCTTTTTGTCAGGAAACGTGGCAACCATGAACACCATCTCAAGGCCGAATGCGTCGCAGAAAAGCTGGGGCTCATGACCCGGTGACACCACGGGGTTTGTGGGCTGCTTTCAGGTCCTTTTGACTGTAAGACCGGGCACGAAAAGAGGCATCGAAGCACTCTCTGGAAAAAGCCTTCACTTCATTGAGCCAGAATGGATGTTTCTCGATCAACCCGAGGTGCCCCCCCGGATTCAGCACCACTTCTCTGGACTGCGGAATGTGTCTCGCAATGTGGTGGTTGGCCTCTGGTACCGTCACCACATCGTCTTGCCCTGCAATCACCAGAGCAGGCACAGGAATCTTGCCCAGCACCTCTTCGGCATCGTATTTCATCATGCCAAACATGCCCCGTACCGAAACCGCAGGGGAGGCCAGCACATTGTAGAGACTCGCAAATTCCAGTTGCCCTCGGGTCTCGGATTTCCCGAACTGGGTGAGGTGGTTCAGCAGGTGCAAACCGCCATTCAGGTAGCTCAGAAAGTTCATCGCCCAACTGATCGGCCAGGTCCAGAGGGTCAGGTGACAGATGGGTTTCAGCACAGGCCCCTGAATGGCCCGCCAGAAACCTCCTCCCCGGGCGGTTTTGACCGGATTGGTGAACGTGGTGTGGTTCAGAACCAGACCCACCACCCGGCTTTGCAGATGCTCTGGGAACAGTTCACAGAACTTGAGGGTGATCATGCCCCCGATGCTGTGACCCACCAGCACCACTTTGCGGTCTTCCAGAAAGTCCAGCACGGCTTCCAGATCGCGGGCCATTTTTTCGATGCTCCAGTCCCGGTCTTTTGGGCCTCTGGAGTTGCCCAGTCCCGGCAAATCCCACATCACCAGACGGTAACTGTCGGTCAGGTGCTTTTTCGCATAAAACCACTCGGTGGCATTCATGCCCCAACCGTGCGTCATGAGCAGCACAGGTGCGTTCTCTGGCCCCGCCATCTCGATGAACAACTCGGTGCCGTCTGGCCTTGCAAGCAAATGGGTTTCTCTGGAACGCTCCATGCGAGGCTCTTGCTCTGGATGCTCAGGACGCTTGCCCAACAAGGGAACCAGCAGAAAACGGCCCAACAAAGCAAAGGCCAGAAACACCACGCCCAGAACCAGAGGCCACGTGCATTCTATTTCCTGTGTGTACCACGCCCAGAGGTAATATCCACCCCCATAAACAATGGCCACCGACACCAAACCCATCAACCACATGAACAGCAAAGTGACAGGGAACATCTCGGGCCTCCTTTGGCAATGAACGGTGAATTTTGCAGTGTGTCTTGCACATGGTGTTTCACACATGCCCTGCAAGTACCCTCAGCCTAGACCCTCAAGATGACAGGCATGTGTCTTAAACCTGTGCTGAAGCTGTGTTTTTGGAGGTGCACTCTGATTTGATGAAGTATTCTTAAAGCCATGGCATTGATGGGTTTTTACCCATTGGGTGTGGTGGCGGTCTTTGGTGTGCTGGTGTATATTGCAATGTTGATTGAGACAATTTTTTGGCACGGTAAGGCACCCTCCCAGAGATCCAGAGGAATTTTTGTTGGATTGGTTGTTGTGGGTCTGGTGGGAGGATGGGGCTTGTGGTGGCTGTGGAGGGCTTACATTGTTTACTCCAACTGTTCCAGTTGCTGACCCTACTTCAAATACACATCAAATCTTGTGGTTTTCCCCTTGAATTGCAGTGATGCAGGCTGAATCACTGGTGCATGGATGGGCCGTTTGACCACCACCCGTTTTCTGGCCTGTTCCAGAGCCACCTGCAACAGTTCCTGCTCGTTTTGTTCGGCCCCGAGCAGGGCATGGAACACCTGCATTTCCAGTTTGGGCAGGGCGTCTTTTTTGCGGGCAGGATACATCGGGTCCAGATACACCACCTCAGGTTGATGGTTTCTCAGGGCCTGCATGCTGTCTGCATGAATCAGGGTCATGCGCTGGACCGCTTCCAGATCCTGTGCCCGTTGCAAACCATCTTCCAACAAGGCATGGATGATGGGGTTTTTCTCCAGAACCGTCACCTTGCATCCTGCTCTGGCCAGTGTGAAAGCATCCCGACCCAGGCCCCCTGTGGCATCCAGCACGGTTTTGTGGACTCGGGTGTTCACGGCTTTGGTCAGGTCTCCGCCAGAGCGTTCGGCATTCAGTTGGTGAAAATCCACCCGCACCGGGCGTTGTTTTTTGTGGAGGTCCACGATTTCAAGGCCACCTGCTGCCACCCTCAGACCGTATTGAACACCTTGAGGATCTTGCAGCAATGGAAGGCCCAGTTTTTCAGAGAGGGCGTGGGCCTGATCCTGAAATCCATCTTCAAAAGTGACCTGAATCAAGCAACCACCTTTTTGAAGGCGTCCATCATCTGTTCATGGGAATACCCCAGACTCAGCAGCACAATCAGCAGAATGCGGGCTTTGTGGGCGCTCAGGAAACTGGCCGGAATGCATCCCGCATCCAGCAAGGTTTTGAAGCCACCGGGATAGCCGTACACGGGCAGCACAGGGCCAGCGTGGGTTCGGGTGGCCACCACCACAGGCTTGCCTGAATGGGCCACCAGTGGCAGCACTTCGGCAGGCACATTTCCGGTGCCCATCGCAGCAATCACCAGACCGTCGCTGCGCTCCAGAGCTTCTTTGACCCCTTCGCCTTTCCAGCCTGCATAGGTGTAAAGGATTTCCACATGGGCATCTGCGTGGGGCGGATCGAAGGCCTGCATGCGCTCGGGTTTGTTGAAGTAATGCAGCTCCGGAGAGACCCCATTGGAATCCACGCGGCCAATCGGGCCGGGATAACCTCCGAAACTGTCCAGAGCCGTGGAGTGGGTTTTGGTGACGGTGCGGGCATCGAAGACATCCCCTCCGAAGACCACCAGAGGACCCCGTCCACGGCTCAGGGGATGGGTGGCGGCCACGGCTGCACCCCACAGGTTGCCGGGACCGTCCCATGAGGGTTCCAGAGCATGTCGCATGCTGCCGGTCAGGGCCACACTGACCTCCTCGCGCAGGGTCAAGTGCAGGTAAAAAGCGGTTTCTTCAAGGGTGTCGGTGCCGTGCGTGATCACGATTCCGTCGTTTTGGGGGGCCAGTTCCAGCACCAGATTGCGCAGGGTGTGCATGTGCTGGGGGGTGATGTGGGGGCTGGGCAACTGGTACGGTTGATGCACACTCAGGCTGTACTGTTCCAGCTCTGGAAGCGTGTGGATCAGGTCCAGAGGGCTGGCTTGAGGGGCCACCCCCCCGGAGGCCACGGGCTTGGAGGCAATGGTTCCTCCGGTGTGAATGATGGCAAGGCGGGTCATGATGGGAAAGTATAACTTTTCAGAACGCAACTGACCATGAAAAACAAGCCAGCATGCTTACATTCACCGGGTGCAAAACCCTGAATAATGCCCCTGATGTGGACGGAATTTTTTGCACCCAACCGGTCTTCCAGAGCCACGCGACCTGTGCTGGTTTTGTTGCATGGCCGCAACCGGCCTGCGCTCAGCATGCTGCCTCTGGCAGAAGAACTTTCCCTCAATCATGAAGCCCTGATCACCCCTGAAGCCGAAGGGGGCAGTTGGTACCCTTACAGCACCCTCGCTCCAAGGGCCATGAATGAACCGGCCCTTTCCCAATCTCTGGAACAGATGGAAACCCTCATGCAGGAGGTGTTGCAGAAACATCCCCCCGAGCAGGTGATCCTGTCTGGTTTTGCACAGGGGGCCTGTCTGGCTCTGGAATACGCCATGCGTCACCCCAGACCTTACCGTGCTGTGCTGTCGTTTCATGGGGTCCTGATGGATGAAACACCTTCCCTTCCTCACAAAGACACCCAGTACTTCTTTTGTTCCAGCGAAAACGATCCCCTCATCCCAGCGTGGAAGGTGCGTGCAAGCCATGAAAAGCTGTGTTTGCTGGGTGCAAAATCCAGCTTGCGGCTGTATGCAGGCATGCATGAGAAAATTCCTCCAGAGGAATTGATTCACATTCGAGAGGCTCTCGGGGTAGATTAAACACATCATGATTCTGGTTGCTGGTTCCGCAAACTTGGATTTCGTCGTGCGTGCAAGCCACATTCCTGCCCCCGGAGAAACCGTGCTCGGAGAAAACTTCGAGACGTTTGCAGGGGGCAAAGGTGCCAATCAAGCCGTTGCCTGTGCCAGAGCCGGAGGGAAAGTGGCTTTTCTGGGGGCTCTGGGCAGGGATTTGTACGGAGACATGCTGCTCCATTCGTTGCAGGCCGATGGGGTCAACACCCGTTACCTGAAACGGGTCACCGAACCCACAGGGGCCGCTTTCATCACCGTTTCTCCAGAAGGGGAGAATGCCATCACCGTGGCTTCCGGGGCCAACAACACCCTCAAACCTGAGCACCTGCCGGACCTCAAAGGCTTCAAGGCTCTGGTGATGCCTCTGGAAACCCCCATGCCCACGGTGCTCTCCTATTACACCCGTGCCAAAGCTGCCGGGCTCAAAACGGTCTTGAATGCTGCCCCAGCCACCCGCCTCCCAGAAGAGCTTTTCCCCCAATTGGATGTGATGGTCACCAACCAGCACGAGATTTTCATCAATGCCCCAGCGCACACCGATTTTGCAGATGCGGCACAGTCCATTTTGCAAAAAGGGGTGGGCATGGTGATCATCACCCTCGGGTCTGACGGTTGCCTGCTGGTGACGCAGGAGAAAACGGTCACTGTACCTGCCATTCCCATCGAAGCCGTAGACACCACAGGTGCAGGAGACACCTTTGTGGGTGCCTTCCTTGCCGAATGGATGCGAGGCAGCAACGTGGAAGTGGCAGCCCGTTTTGCTGTGGTGGCCTCGGGTCTGGCCTGCACCAAAGTGGGGGCACAGGCCAGCATGCCTAGAAAAGACGAGATTCTGGAGGCCCTCCAAGGCCAAAAGCCCTGAGCAGACCTTCTACACTGGCCTCAAGAGGTTTTGCTGAAAGGGCAGGGCTGACTCCAAAAACCACTTTGGGAGATCGCCTTGGAAAATCACCTTGCCAAAAACAGTCTGCTTCCACATGCACCAGCAAGAGGTGAGCTTATGAACGACTCCATCCGTGACCTGCGCACAGATTACACCGCAGCCAGCCTGTCTGCCGTTCTCGCCGACCCCGTCGAGCAGTTTGAAGAGTGGCTCCACGAGGCCATCGACGCCAAGCTCCCAGAGCCCAATGGAATGACCCTCAGCACCGTGAATGCACAGGGCAGACCTTCCAGTCGGGTGGTGTTGCTGCGTGGCTTCAACACCGAAGGTTTCGTGTTTTACACCAATTACCTGAGCCGCAAAGGGCAGGACATCTCAGAGCATCCTGTGGCTTGCATCAACTTCTGGTGGCCTGTGCTGGAACGTCAGGTGCGCATTGAAGGGCGCATCGAGAAAGTCAGCCCGGAAGATTCGGACGCCTATTTTGCTTCCCGTCCCAGAGACAGCCAGCTTTCTGCCGCCAGCAGCCCCCAATCTCAGGTGATAGAAAACAAAGACGTTTTGCTGGAACGCATTTCTGAACTGCAAGCCCAGTACCCTGAAGACATGCCGCGTCCAGAGCACTGGGGGGGGTACCGTCTGGTTCCAGAGTATTTTGAATTCTGGCAGGGGGGACCTGCCCGCCTGCACGACCGGTTTGTTTATGTGCTTCAAGATGGAAGCTGGACCACCCAGCGTCTGGCACCCTGAGGCCCATCCAGAGCCTTCTCCTTTGTGTGATATAAACACTTTCCTTGATTGCCCAAATCCCACTACAGTAACTTATGGGAATGGCAGTCACCCTGCAATCTGTTTATTTTCGTGCCCTGGAGGCGCTGGACCGTTTCACCCATTATGTCGAACAGACCGGAGACGACCGTCTGGAATCTCTGGTTGGAGAACTGACGGTGGTGATTGGCACCGCCTACGCCCTCAAAGACATGGCGACCCTTGAAGATGCTGAACTCAGTTGCCTCACCTGTGGCGATGAACTTGAACGCAAATTGAGTGCCCTGGACTAGCCCATCCAAACCCTCTGCACCATCAAATGCAGCCATCAAAACAAAAACAGCCTCTCCATGAGGCTGTTTTTGTTTCAAGATCACTCTCCCGTGAATCCAGAGCCTTCTGAAGGAGGGGCCTGACCCGCTGGATTCTCAAAAGCAGGATCAGGTTGTCCCTGCTCCAGAGGAACTTCTTCCACTGTTGGGTCTGGTGCTGTGGAATCCTCTGGATAGACAGTGGGATCTTCGATGGGCACCTCTTCTACAGAAGGCTCCGGTTGGGTGCTGGGATCTGTACTGGGATCGGGTTGAACCTCTTGAGGTTTCACGAAACTGTCCAGATCCTCTTTGCGGATGCGCCGTTCCACACGGTTTTCCACAGGGGTGGAGGCGTCCGCAAGGTAACCGGTGGTTTTGTCCAGAATCACCAGCATGGTTCCGTCGTCGGCGTTGGGATCGGTGTCCGGTGTGGGGGTGGTTTCCTGTGTGGTGGCATCAGGCACGGTTTCCTGAGGAGGGGTTTCCTCGGTCTGGACTTGCGTGTTGTTGTTCTGCTGCGGTGGAGGAATGTCCTTCACCACGGCCATCCGGTACCCTGCATGGGACTCAAAAACCACCCCAGAGGGACGCACCACATTCTTGTAAGGTTTGCCCCTGAGCGCACCTGCCATCATGTCGCGCCAGATGGGAGCAGCAATCACGCCACTGTAGGAATTCTCGGGCATGGCTCCACCTTCTTCTTTGCCGACCCACACTGCCCCGGCAAGCTCGGGGGTGACGCCCACGAACCAGAGGTCTTTCACATCGTTGGTGGTTCCGGTTTTTCCGCCCACCAGACGACCGGAAATCTGGGCATTGCGGGCCAGTCCACCTGTGCGGTCATACACCACACCACGCAGCATGTCCCACATCACAAAGGCGGTTTGTTCCTTCCAGACCCGTTTGCCGTCGGTGCGGTGGTTTTCGGCATCGTAGAGCACCTGACCGTTGCTGTTTTCCACTTTCAGCACGTAATTGGGCTCGTGCAGTTTGCCACCGTTCACAAAACTGGCGTACACCAGAGCCATCTTCAGCGGATTGGATTCCAGGGTTCCAATCGAAAGGCTCAAACCTTCATTGCCCTGCACTTCAAATCCGAGGTCCCGCAACTTGTCTTTGAAGGTGTCAATGCCGATGCGGTCCGCAAGGCGCACGGTGGGCAGGTTGAGGCTCTGGTCCAGACTGGAACGCAAGGTGGTTTCTTGACCCGTCGAGGTCTGGCTGAAGTTTTTCGGGCTGTACACCCCGTTGGGGCATCCTGCACATTTGAAACTGACCGGAGCATCGAGTTCGGTGTGGAACTGCTGGTAGCCTTCCTCAATGGCAGTTGCGTACAGCAAAGGTTTGATGCTGGAACCCACCTGACGTTTCGACTGGGCAGCGTTGTTCCACTCCCGACTGAACACATCCAGTTTCTGACCCACCATGGCCCGCACATCACCGGTGTAAGGGTCCACGATGGCTGCACCCATGGTCGCCCCAGAGGGCACTCTGGCATTTCTGGAAGCCTGCTCGATGGACTCCTGCGCCTGTTTGTCCATGGCAGTGATCACCTTCAGACCTCCGGTTCCTGTGAAGGCACTGGAAGGCAGGATGTCACGCAGTTGTTTCTCAAGTTGCTGCAGGTAATGGCTGGCAAAAGTGTTGCGGTTGGGACGGATGTTTTTGGCCTTGTCGTTGACCAGTTCAGCGGCCAGCAAGTTGCCCTCACGGTCGTAACGGACCCTCCATCCAGCAGGCCGGATTTGCTCTTTCCATGCTGCATCGGCCTGCTGCTGGGTGATGCGCCCATCTTCCACCATGCGGTTCAGGAGGCTTTTCATCAGGGGGCGGTAGGCTTCGTAATCAAAATAACGCCGTGCAGAAGGCACCAGAGTGGCAATGTACACGCTCTCTGCAAGGGACAGGTTTTTGGCAGGCTTTCCAAAGTAACCTCTGGCGGCCATGTCCACGCCAATCAGGTCGGTGTACCCACCACTGCCCAGATAAATCAGGTTCAGGTAATCAATCAGGATCTCGTCTTTGGAGAAATACCGTTCGACCTGCACGCTCAAAATCCACTCTTTGTACTTGCGTTCAAGTGTGCGGCCACCGCTCAGTTCAGAAAGCAGGGTGTTTTTGATCACCTGATTGGTGATGGTGGATCCGCCCTCCAAACGCTCACCCATCACCATTTTCAGCAAACTGCGACCCAGACCAATGAAATCCAGACCATAATGCTGAAAAAACCTGCGGTCTTCGCTGGTGACAATCGCCATGGGGAGGTAAGGGCTCATGTCTTCGAGGCCCACGATGTTGCGGTCAATCTTGACCCCGGTGGGCAAAGTCACAGGCAAAGTCCCGAGGTATTGCAGGTTGCGGTCCAGCACCTTGGTGTTGCTGGCCAACTTGATGCGTTCCAGCTCACGGTAATTTGGCAATTCGAGGGTCCATTTGACCACGAAAATCAAAGGGAAAATCAATGCAATTCCAGCCACCATCCAGAACACTTTCCACTTGCTGGCTTTCTTTCTGGGAGGTGGCGTGGGACCCGGTTTACGACGCACATTCTTTTTTGCAGACGACATTGGACCTCATCACATGCTGGCCCCAAGGAGCCAGAGATTCTGTTACGGTCACAGTTTAAAGGATTTGATTTGTGAAAAAAGGCGAGAATCATGAAAAAACCCTAAGGAATCTGTTGGAGGTGCCTTTGACTTCAAGCCACTTGATGGACCGAGGTCAGTTCAAAGGTTCAAATCTGGCATGGCGTTCAAGAAGCCGTCAGCCATCAGCGTTCAGTCATCAGCACAAAACCCACTTCTACGCTTTGGCTCAAACAAATGGCTTGCAAGAAAAGCCAATCCATATGGGGTTGTTCCGTTTTCATGTCTGTGGTTTCACAGCAGACGTTCCTTCTTGCTGACTGCTGAAAGCTGACCGCTGATGGCTCTCGCTGTTTGCATTGTCCAAACAGCGACTTTGCATGTGCCCACTTGATAGACACCCTCACTGACAGACCCACATGCCAGCCGATATGGTAAAAGGCATGAAACGTGCCTTTCTGTTTGCCCACCCTGCTGGACACTCCCTGTCCCCAAGAATGCACAATGCTGCATTTCAATCGATTGGTGTGGATGGGGTGTATCAGGCTGTAGACATCGAACCCACCTGTCTGGGCAAAGCCCTGCTGCGCCTGAGGGAACCCGAGGTGATCGGTGCCAACCTGAGCCTTCCCCACAAAGAAGCCGTGATTCCCTTGCTGGATGAAATTGAGCCTGTGGCCCGCAAAATCGGTGCAGTCAACACCATCATTCCCAGAAATGGCAAGCTGCTGGGCACCAACACCGATGCAGACGGTTTTTACCAGAGCCTCCTTGAGGGAGGATATCGCCCAGAAGGTGTTGCGCTGGTCCTCGGGGCCGGAGGGGCAGCCAGAGCCGCTGTGTACGCCCTGCATCAGGCTGGCCTCGAAATCTGGATTCAGAACCGCACCCCTGAACGCGCACAGCAACTGCTGGACAGCATGCAAATTCCCGGCAAAGTGTACGCCACACAGGACCAGATTCCTTTTGAGCAGGTGGGTCTCCTGGTGAATTCTTCTTCTGCTGGGCTCAGCAACCCTCTGGAAAGCCCCCTCACCCTGGCTTTCCCTGACCTCAAAGCAGGGGCCACCGTGTATGACATGGTGTACAAACCCCTCCACACCAAACTGCTGCTGGACGCTCGGGCCAAAGGGTACAACGCAGTGACAGGCATCGGAATGCTGGTCCATCAGGCCAGATTGGCATTTGAACGCTGGACCGGTCAGAGCGTCCCTGCTCAGGTGATGTTTGATGCGGTGAAAGACACGTTGCAGTAAAGCAGAAGGGTCTGCGACCCGCCGAGGGCCAAGCGACTCAGCGCGAAGCGGGCCGTCCCGCAAGCGCGTATTGGAGTCAAGACAGGGCCGAGAGCCAAGGGCCAAAAGCAGAAACACACCGTTGCCATCAACGTAGGGGCGTGCAAGTTCACCACAACTTGGTGAACTGTTCTGCACAAGAAGCGTGCTGCGCCCTGTATTGCTGTGGCATGGCCTTCTGCGCTTTAAAATGTCCCCATGCACACCCTCTTTGACCTCACAGGAAAACAGGCTCTGGTGACCGGAGCCAGCAAAGGCATTGGATACGCTTCGGCCAAACTGCTCCATGAACTCGGGGCAGAAGTGACTCTGGTGGCCCGCAATGAAGAAGCGTTGCAGCAGGCGCAAAACACCCTGAAAGGCAGCCGGTACATCGTGGCAGATCTGGCTTCCAGAGCAGGGGTGGACCTCGTGCTGGAGAAGGTGGGGGCTGTGGACATTCTGGTCAGCAATGCAGGAGGTCCCAAGCCCGGCACACCCACCCAGATCACCGAGGAGGGGTGGCTCTCGGGTTTCGAGCTGACCCTGATGTCCACCATCCGACTGGCCAGAGGGGTTCTGCCTCACATGATGGGGGAGAAGTGGGGCCGGATCATTGCCATCACCAGCCTGAGCGTCACCCGGCCTGTGCCCAACCTGACCGTGTCCAACACCCTGAGGGCTGGCGTGGAAAACTACCTGAAGACCTTGGCTCTGGAGGTCGCCCCTTACGGCATCACCGCCAATGCAGTGGCTCCCGGTTACACCCTCACAGAGCGTCTGGAACAACTGCACCCCAACCCCGAGGATCTGGAGAAAATCGCTGCCCGCATTCCAGCCCGTCGGGTGGGACTGGCAGAAGAGGTGGCCTCAGCGGTGGCGTATCTGGCCTCGCCGGGTGCGGCTTATGTGACGGGACAGAGCATTCTGGTGGATGGAGGGGTGTGCATTTGATTGCCGAGGGCACAGAGCCGAGGGCGCAGGGCAAAGAAGGCTTTGGCTGAAGCTTTGGGCGAGGCATGCCTCGCCCCTACAAGTCCCCTTGTATTTGCTGAAGGTATCGCAAGATGCCCTCGGCTCTGTGCCCTCGGCCCTCGGCCCCTTTGTATTAGATGCTTTGGCGTACCCAGCATCCAGAGCAGTACAATATCCCCCGTGACGCGAATTCGAGATCTCATGCCTGCCAGTTTTCCGGGGACCTTGCAGGGGGTGCCGCAGGTGGCGCGGCAGCTCTTGTTTTCTGCACATGACGGCAAAGCGGTGCTGCTGACCACCCCGGAGCGTCTGGCGGTTTACCAGACTCTGGGGCTCTGGGGTGCAGAGGTGTCCATCAATCCCGGCATTCCCGAGTGGGCCATCAAAGGGGACAAGGTGGTGCTGGATGTGTCCACCGCTCTGGATTTGTTCCCCAGGGATCCAGAAAGCCTGACCGTGAATTTGCAGATTGGGCGGGATTATCCGCGGGACCGTCTGCTGGACCAGTTGATCTCTCTGGGTTACCAGAGGGAAGAGGAACCGGGTTACACCGTGCAGGGGGACACCCTCTCCATCCACCTGAATGGCGAACAGACCCTGCGTGCCGAGTTTTTTGGCGATGAACTCGACACCCTTCGGGACAACGAGGGCAACAAAATCCGCTCTTTCATCGTGCCGCCTGCTGAAGGGTTTCTGCCGCCCACCCGCTGGGATGCGACCCGTCTGGAATTGCTGGAAGGGTACCGGGTGTATCTGGATGCCCCAGAGCTGTACAACAGCGTGCTGGAGCCGAACACCGGGCAACTCTGGCAGTTGTTGATGTCCAGAGAGGTGGTGTCTTTTGGGCGTACCCCTCTGGAATTGCCGGATCTGGTGGCTCCGGTCAAAGCCCTGCCTTTTTACCGGGCGCAATTGACGGTGTTTGCCAGAGATCTGGAACGCTGGCTGGAAGCCGGGCAGCAGGTGCTGTTGCTGCTTCGCCATGAACGGACAGGCAAGTATTTGCAGGAAAAACTCTTGACCAACCTGAACATCAAATGGGTGAAAAACCCTGTGATGGTGCCGGGTCAGGTCAGTTTTCTGGTGGGCATCGGTGAGGGTGGTTTTGAGGTTCCAGACCAGAAAACCGTGGTGCTCACCGAGGACCTGCTGTACGGTTTTCAGGGAGGATCGGCTTTAAGGAGCAAAAAGCTGTCCGGGAAGCCGGTCACGGACGCTCTGGGTTTGCAAATTGGGGATTACCTGATCCATCCAGAGCACGGCATCGGGCAATTTCTGGGCATTGAAACCCGTGAAGTGCTGGGCGTAAAAAGGGATTACTTGAACCTGCAATATGGCGGAGGGGCCAAGATTTATCTGCCCATCGAGCTGCTGCCCATCATGCGCAGGCATCCCGGCACCACCGACGATCCGCCCAGCCTGTCCCGTTTTGAAAAGCAGGAATGGCAGAAAGCCAGAGAGAAAGCCCGCCAGAGTGCCGAGGCCCTTGCCGCCAGATTGCTGGTGCAGTACGCAGCCCGGCAGGTGACACCCGGTTATGGGTTCACGCCTCTGGAAGACTGGGACCCCCTGATCGAAAAGAATTTCGAGTATGAACTCACTTTTGACCAGAAGCGGGCTCTCCGGGAAACCCTGAACGATCTGGAAAAAACCTACCCGATGGACCGCCTGATCTCGGGGGATGTGGGGTTCGGGAAAACCGAGGTGGCTTTGCGGGCTGCACACCGGGTGGTCGGTCACGGCAAACAGGTGGCGGTTCTGGTCCCCACCACCTTGCTGGCTGAGCAGCACGCCAGCACCTTCGTGGCAAGGTTCAAGGATCTGCCTGTCAGGATTGAGGGCCTGAGCCGTTTCACCAGTCCAGCCAAATCCAGAGAGATTCTGGAAGGCATCAAGGCCGGTTCCGTGGACATCGTGATCGGAACGCACCGTTTGCTTTCGCAGGACATCCAGTTCAAGAACCTCGGGCTGATCATCGTGGACGAAGAGCACCGTTTTGGGGTGCTGCAAAAAGAAAAACTCAAAGCCCTCAAGGCGTTTGGCAAACTGGAAGGTCTGCCAGAACCCGAGCCCGCTCAGGCCACGGACACCTCTCCCAGAAGGCGCGGGCGGCCCAAAAAACAGGAGCAGGCTTCCCTGAACACGGCTGCCAAAGACGCTCTGGAGGAACTGAAAAATCAGGTGTCCATCGATGTGCTTTCCATGTCTGCCACGCCGATTCCCAGAACCCTGTACATGAGCATGGTGGGCCTGAGGGACATGTCCAGCATCCAGACGCCACCCAAAGGCAGGAAGCCCATCCAGACCATCCTCTCGCCTTACGATCCGACGGTGGTGCGCCATGCGATCATTTCGGAGTTGGAGCGTGGAGGCAAAGTCTTTTACATCCATGACCGCATCGCCTCGATTGGGGCCAGAGCCCTGTACCTGAAAAACATCGTTCCAGAAGCGCGAGTCGCCGTTGCCCACGGACGCATGGACGAGGAGCAGCTTGAAGAGATCATGCTTGGGTTTGAGGAGGGGGCCTTTGATGTGCTCCTTTCCACCACCATCGTGGAAACCGGGCTGGACATCCCAGAAGCGAACACCATCCTGATTGAGCGTGCAGACCGTCTGGGTCTGGCACAGCTTTACCAGCTTCGTGGACGGGTGGGACGGCGCAGCCGCGAGGCCTACGCTTACATGTTCTATCCTCCACGCCTGACCGGAAATGCCAGTCGCAGGTTGTGGGCCATTGCAGACCTTCAGGACCTCGGCTCGGGTCACCGTCTGGCCGAGAAGGACATGGAAATCCGTGGGGTGGGAAACATCCTTGGAAGCGAACAGCACGGTCAGATTCAGGCGGTTTCCATCGAGGTGTACACCGAACTGCTGGCAGAAGCCGTCGCGAAACTCAAAGGGGATGTGCTCCCAGAGCCCACCCAGATCACCATTGATTTGCCGGTCAATGCCCGCCTGACCGCAGAATACTTCGGTGATGAGGCTGCAAGGATTCAGGCTTACGGTTTGCTTTCGGAAGCCACCACCCTGCCTGCCATTTCGAGGGTCGAAAAAGAATTCCGCAAGCGGTTTGGGATGCCCCCTCTGGAAGTCCAGCATTTTCTGGACCTTGCCAAACTCCGGATCATTGCCCTCAACAAGCGGGCACTCAGCATCACCGAGAACTTCACCCATCTGGTGGTCAGCTTCAGTTACAAAGGGCTGGATTTCGATGCGGCTTCCCTCAAGAAATTTCCACACAAAACCGAAGTGGCCCAGTTTCCCCCGAGCGTCAAAATCGACAAAAAGGGCCTCAAACCAGACGATTATCCGGCGGTCCTGATGGACGTTCTGACCTACTTTGGTTGACCCGACCTCCACCAGAGAAGTTTTTCCCATGCTCCTGCAAAGGAGCATTTTTTTGGGCTTGATTCAACCCACACAGTCATACTCTGGTGAGGGTTGTGCATTAAACTGAGAAAGGTAAACCTGAGATGTGTTGCAGCTGAGGATGGTTGCACGTTCCAGAATGCAGTTGGGCAGAAGTTGAGGTTATTTGATGACTGAGCACCACGTGGACTCCCAGCAAGAACTGAACCACTTACGCAACCGTGTGGGTGAGCTTGAAAGTGCTGCTCGTTTTCTGGAACTGAATTTCTCCCAGACCGCTCTGGGCATCGTGGTGCTGGACCACCGCCAGAGGCTGGTTCGGGCCAACCAGAAGTTCTGCGATTTTCTGGGTTATTCAGAAGAAGAACTCAAAGGCCTCCACTGGGAAGACGTGTCCCATCCTTCCAGCGTGCCAGAGAATTCCCGTTTGTATCAGGACCTTCTGGACGGCAAAATGGACCACTTCACCATTGAAAAACGCTATGTGCGCAAAGATGGCCGGGTGGTCTGGGGCATGCTGTCGGTGTACAACCTCAAAATTGCTCTGGGCGAACTGGGCAGCATGATCGCCGTGATTCAGGACTTGCAGCCTGTCAAAGAAGCCCAGACCGCACTTGTGCATTCCGAAGCCAACCTCAAAGCCATCGTGGACAACACCCATCAGGCTTTTGTGCTGCTGGACCCTTACCGCAAATTGCTGGTGTTCAACACCTACGCCCAGTATGCGCTTGCTGCCATGTCCCAGAAAGAACTGGTCCTTGGCGAAGACATGTTTCACTATGTGCCAGAGCAACTCAATGCAGCTTTCCTCAAGCACTTTCAGAAAGCTCTGGATGGGGACCACAGCCTCACTGAAGCAAAAATTGAAGGCAAAGAACCCCGCTGGTTTGAGTTCACATTTGTTCCGGTCAAAGACAGTGTCTCGGGCACCAACCGGGTGCTGGTGACGGCGCAGGACATCACCCGCCGCAAAGATTCAGAACGGCGTTTCCTGAACCTGAACGCCGAACTGGAAATGAAAGTTGCAGAGCAGAAGAACCGTCTGGAGCAGGAGGAGGCTTGGAACGCTCAGGCCGCTGAGCGCATCAAGGACACCGAATCGCGCACCAATGCGGTGCTCCGTGCCCTGCCCGACCTGATGCTGGTGATTGACCGCAATGGTCGCTTTCTGGATTACAGTTTGCAGGACGAGCGGGATTTGCACGGCATGCCCCACCAGTTTCTGGGCCTCACCCCCAGAGAAGTCTTTCCTGAGCACCTCGCCCACCTGTTCATGGAGGCCATCGAAACGGTCCATCAGGACGGCGAGCCCGAGGTGCTGGAATATGCCCTCGACCAGTACTCCGAAAGGCGTTATTTCGAGGCGCGTTTCGTGCCTTACACCCGCGAAAAAGTGCTGGCCATTGTTCGGGACACCACCGAACGCAAACAAATCGAGCAACTGAACGCCATCCAGCAGCACATCCTGTACTTGACTGCCCGTTCAGAGAACACCCGTGAAATCCTGCTGGGCCTGTGTTCCATGATCGAAGACATCAACCCCGGAGCCCTGTGTTCGGTGCTGCGCTACGACGCCCGAAACCAGACCCTCTGGCACCTTGCTGCCCCCAGTTTGCCCACGGCTTACATGAATGCCGTCAATGGCCTGAATGCTGGGCCACAGGCTGGATCTTGTGGCACTGCAGCTTACATTGGCCGCACCGTGATTGTGGCAGACATCGAGACCGATCCGCTCTGGGAGAATTACCGGACGCTGGCCCGGACCCACCACCTGCGGGCCTGCTGGTCCAACCCGGTGCAAGACCGCTCTGGGACGGTGCTGGCCACCTTCGCCATTTATTACCGTCAGCCCAAAGCCCCGAGTTCTTTCCAGCGGCGCATGATTGACACCTGCGTGGATCTGGTCAGGATCGTGCTGGAACGGGAAGCTTCAGAAGCGCGCATCCGCAAACTGGCGTTTTACGATGCCCTGACCGGCCTTCCCAACCGGGTGGCCATCGAAAATCAGGTCACGGAACTGCTGAAAGTCTCGGAGCAGACCGGCAAACAGTTGGCCTTTCTGTACATGGACATGGACAACTTCAAGAACGTCAACGACTCGCTCGGGCATGCTGCTGGAGACAAACTGCTCATTCAGGTGGCGGCCCGCATCCGCCAGAGTTTGCCCTCCAAGGGTCTGGTGGCCCGCCAGAGTGGCGACGAGTTCATTGTGGTGATTCCAGACACCTCCTACCCTGAAACCACCGAAGTGGCCAGACGCCTGATCCACGATTCTCTGGCCCCTTTTCAGATCGATGGTCACGAATTGATCGCTGCACACTCCATCGGCATCAGCCTGTTCCCCGAGGATGCCACCAGCTTTGAGCTGCTGCGCAAGCATGCCGACACGGCCCTGTACCACGCCAAACATGCAGGTCGCAACCAGTTTTCTTTTTTCACCGAAGACATGCGCCTGAAGGCCATGGACCGTTTGCGCATCGAAACCGCCCTGCGCTCTGTGCTGCACCGCCATGAACTGCAACTCCATTACCAGCCGATCATGGATTTGCAGACCTCCAGGGTCATGGGTGTGGAGGCCCTGATGCGCTGGACCTCAGCAGAACTTGGTGAAGTCCCTCCTGCACGTTTCATTCCCATTGCGGAAGAAATGGGCATCATTGAGGACATGACCCGTTGGGTGCTTTTGGAAGTCTGCCAGATGAACCAGAGGCTCGAAGATGCCGGTGTGGGCAAAATTCCGGTGTCGGTCAACCTCAGTGACATCCATTTCCGCAGCCGTTCCCTGATCGAAGCGGTGGCCGAAACCCTGAAAGAAACCGGAATGGAACCGCATTATCTTGATCTGGAAGTCACCGAGAGCCTGTTGATGAGCAACCTCGACACTGCCATTGACCTCCTGGGAGAACTCAGTGATCTGGGGGTTACGGTGTCTCTGGACGATTTCGGCACTGGATACTCCAGCCTGACCTACCTCCAGAGGCTCCCTCTGGACCGCCTGAAGGTGGACCGCTCTTTCATGACCAATCTGGTGGCAGACCAGAGGGGACAGGCCGTCACCCGAGCCGTGATTGCCCTCGGGCACAGCCTTGGCCTGATGGTGGTCGCTGAAGGGGTCGAAGACAAAGCCCAGCACGACTGGCTTCGCAAGCTCAACTGTGATGGGGTACAGGGTTTCCTGATGGCCCATCCTTTGCAGGAAGCCCAGTTGGTGGAGTTTTTGAAAGAACACCCTGCTCTGGGGGATTGAATCAAGAGAGCAGTGTCAAGGCTGTGTCAGCCCAAATTCTGAATTTTGGCCCATCCACTGAAAAAGCAGTCAGCCATCAGCATTCAGCAAAAAGCGCACCCAGGGACTTTTGCTGTAGGAACAGCCAGACCAAACAGCAAAGTTGACTTGATTTTTCAAACTCAAAGGAGATCAAACAGATGTTCCTTACGGGCTGAGGGCTGATTGCTTTCACCCAATAAGCCTTTTGAACCATCCTGATTCGGTCCATCATCTGCTAACCTGAGAACTGACCCGCTCAGGTTTCCTGAGGTCAGGCTTTTCCTCGATTCAGCAAAGGACGTGACATGAGACAGCAGCAATCCCTTTAAATTCCCACATTTAAAAAGGAGTTGCTGATGCACATTCATGTCATGAACGTGTCCCATTTTCTGGGACAAAAACAAGTGCTGGACCGGGTGTCTCTGGAAATCGAGCCCCACCAGAAAGTCGCCCTGATCGGCAAAAACGGCAGTGGCAAGAGCACCTTGCTGAAACTCATCTCTGGCGAAATCCAGCCCGATGCTGGAACGGTTTCGTGCAGCGGTCGTGTGGCGATGGTGCAACAATTGCCTCCAGACCTGCACCTGCCCATCGCAAAGCATCTGACCCCTTCTGTTCTCAGGCAGGCCAGAGCCGCTCTGGACCATGCCGAAACCCTGCTGTCTGATCCCACCGATGAACACCTCGCCCAATATGCCCGAGCAGAAGAACAGTTCCGCGCTCTGGGAGGCTGGGATTTTGCTGCACGCATGGAGCAGTTGCTGGCAGAAATGGACCTCCCCGAAAGGCAAAGTTTGCACCAACTTTCTGGAGGCCAACTCCGCAGGGTGATGCTGGCCCGCGTGATGCTGGAAGCCGCAGACATCTACCTGCTCGATGAGCCCACCAACCACCTGGACCGCAAAGGCAAGAAAGCTCTGGCAGAGTGGATTCGCGCCACACCTGCCACCGTGTTGATGGCGTCCCATGACCGGGCGTTCATGGATGAGGTGATCACCCGCACGGTCTTGATCGAGCGCGGAAAAATCGAGGTGTATGCAGGAGGATACTCCAGAGCCATGGAGCAAAAGCAGGAACTCGAAGCGGCCCGCATGCGGGATTTCCAGTCCCAGAGCCGGAAACTGGAAGCCCTGTCTTCTGAGGTGGGTTCCCTGAAAAGTTCTGCCCGTTCCAGCAACACCTTCAACCACAAAAGGGCAGGCAATCAGGCATTGATTCTGGCCAAGAACAAGGCCGAACACGCTGGAAATCAGGCCGACAAACAGGCCCGTGCCCTTGAGAAACGCATGGAACGCATGCGGGAACAGATGCCAGACAAGCCCTTTCAGGACCGGCACCATCTGGTCATTCCCGAGTCCCTGCCCATCCTGTACCCCAATGACCTGTTGCGTACCGAGAACCTGAGCACCCACTGCACGCAAAACATCAGTGTCTTTTTGCGCAAAGGGATGCGGGTGGCTCTGGTGGGAGACAACGGTACAGGCAAAACCACCCTGATGAAGGCTTTTCTTTCTGAAGATCCTGCTGTGCAGCGCGGTTTGCATGTCAAAACCTACTTCTGTGGACAGCACCATGAGGAATTGGGCCAGCACCTCACCATCAAAGATGCCCTGCTTTACAGCAATCCCGGCCTGAAAATGGCTGAGATGTACCAGATTCTGGGCCATCTGGATCTCCCCAGAGACCCCACTTCCCGAATCGAAGACCTCTCAGGGGGAGAGCAAACCCGGCTTTCTCTGGCCTGCCTGAGCGTCACAGATGCCCACCTGTTGCTGCTGGATGAGCCCACCAACCATCTGGATGTCCAGAGCATTGAGGCCCTTGAAGATTTTCTGTTGGATTTTGGTGGAGGCATGGTGTTTGCCAGTCACGACCAGCGTTTGATTGAAAACGTGGCCACCCACCTGTTGCTCCTGAAAGATTCAGGATTTGAGTTTCTGGAAATTTAAGCCATTCATCAAAATTCCAATGCGATTTCAGGAAAGAGGTTCCTCTGGTGCCGCTTTCCTGGCTTTTGAATTGTCTGGGAGATCTGAAAATTTGCCCTGTATAAAAATTCATGTTTGTGCTAAAGTATCCACTCAAAAGGAGCACCCATGACCAGAGATGAAGTGACCCAATTGATTCTGCAGGCCAAACTCCGCGAAAACCTCAGCTGGCAAGACCTTGCATCTGCCATTGGACACAGCAAGGAATGGAGCACTGCCGCCCTGCTCGGGCAGATGACCTTGACCAAGGAGCAGGCCGAAAAAGTGGGCGCCCTGCTGAACCTCCCTGAAGAAGCCATCCTGCAACTGCAAGTGGTGCCCTACAAAGGGTCGCTTCCTTCGGGAGTGCCCACCGATCCCCTGATTTACCGTTTCTACGAACTCATTCAGGTGTACGGAACCACCTTCAAAGCCCTGATCCACGAAGAGTTTGGAGATGGCATCATGAGCGCCATCGATTTTTCCATGGACCTCTCCAGAGAAGCAGACCCCAAAGGGGACCGGGTCAAAATCGTGATGAGTGGCAAGTTTCTGCCGTACAAAACCTACTGAACCTCAAAAAAGAACCTCCACCTCCACATTGCGGTGGAGGTGGAGGTTCTTCTGTCTGATCCATTTCTGTCTGATCAACGGAGCAACCGGAACATCTCTGCATACTCCACCCCGAGCCTGCGTCCCTGCCCCCTGAAGGATTCCTGCATGCGGCCTCCATTGCTGTCCTGCTCGCCAAATTGGCTGCGGTGTTGCATCAGGGCTCTGGCTTTGGTTTCAATCACGGTGCTGATGTCAATGGCGGTGTCGGGCCTGCGGGTCTGGAACAGGTAAACCGGAGGGCGGTTGTCTGGCAGGGTTTCCCAGAATTTCAGAAATTCCCTTGCTGTTCCCTGATGGTCCACATGCAGATAAGGCAAAGAAGGCAGTGACGCATCAAAGGCCAGCACAGCATCGGGTTTCAAACGGTTGTAGATCTGAATCACCTCTGGCATGAATTTCGGATCTGCAGCAACCCCCCGATCTGGCAGACGCAAAAAGTAAATGTCAGAGTAGCCATTGATTGCCCCAGCAGCACGTTGTTCCTGCTCACGGACCTCTGCAAGGTTGGGCACATCAAAATGGTTGGGTCCTTTTTCGCCCGAGGTCCCCACAATCACATGCACTTCTGCGCCCAGATCGGCCAGGCGTTTCAGGGTGCCGCCAATGTACCATTCGGCATCGTCAGGATGCCCCACCACCACCAGCACATTGCGTTTTTTGAGCAGTTCATCTCCAGAGGAAAAAGCATCAGCAGGCCCAACAGTCAACACCGTGCGAAAAATCCAGTACAGCACTCCAAAAATCAGGCCAAGAGCCACAAGAAAAGGGACAGAACGTTTCAGACGGTTGGCTCTGGGGTGGGCTGTGGGTTGCTGGGTCATCTTGCACAGGAGTTTACAAGAAAGTGGTCTTTTTTGGAGAAGCTCACTTTACAATCCTGTTTGTTGGAGTATATGCAGGTTCATCGCCTGATCAGGACAACCATCAAACAAGAAATGTGGTTGGAGGATGTTGAACAGACAATTGTTGAAAATATGCGTGCAATGCAGTTGCTTCTGGATGGAGTTCCAACCCTTTTCGCACCAGACCCAAAGTGGCTGGATCATCGCTTGGCAGTGAAAGCAGCAAGTGAATGTGGTGAAATTTACATTGTTGTCTCCATTTTTCGGCCCATTCAGATGAAATGGTGGGTAAAATCACTTCGCTGTAATGCAACAAAGCTGCTGTAGAGGTTGTGCAGTTTGAGGAGGTGAGCCCAAGAAAATCTGCAACATCAAATTCTACTTTGACAGATGGGTCCAGAGAGTACATTCCATTCTGGTATGGGACGAGGTCTAGAGACGTGTCAAAAGCTTTGGAGAGATCGCTTCTCAGCTTTCGGATCAAAACCCGAAAATGATCTTGGATCTTCTCGTGGTTTTTTCCATCCCACAACTGATCGATCAACTGGTCTCGGGTTTGTTTTTTTCGCAAAGCCAACAGGACCAACAGTTCCAAGCTTTTTTTGAGGGACACCTTGAGTCTTTTGCTGGAAGAAGTGACACTCAACCTGTTGAACCCTTGGATGTGTATCTCGTAACAAGAAGTGAAAGGATTTACGAAATCATCTCTCTGTTTGATGATGGGTTTCAATCTTTCTGTATACCAATCGTTTTGAATACAGTGAAGCATGAGATCATAAAACGATCGATTTATTGCATACAATGGGGCATCGCTTTTGATGTTGTCTAATCGTTCAAAAGCATTTTGGATTTCTTTAAAATGGAGTGTGCCTTGACGTCGCGATATTTCTGCCAGAAAAAAAGGAATCTGGGACCTTTCCCAATCTGTCAGTGCGGGAGTATCCATTGCAACAAAGGCTTCTCTGGCCTTTTCCAATTTATTGATGGCAAGATTGTAAAGACCTAGGCATTGATTATAATATGCGGCGTATGATTCTTCGTTTTGATTCAATTTTATCTCAACCAGAGCAAGATTTTTGCGAGCCAGATCAACATTGTTGGACATGGATGCACTGATCACGATTGCCATGGTATGCCTGAGGACGGCATCTTGCATGCCGTATTTCTCAGCCAGTTCAATTGTTTTTTTGTAATCCTGAATGGCCAATTCGAACAGTCCCATGTACTCGTAAAGAGCGCCTCGCATTCCAAAGAGGCTGGGTTCCCAGATGAGAAGGATCTCGGAAGGTATTTCGAGTGCTTCATTCAGCAAAGCGATTCCTTCAGTAGGTCTGTTGGCTTCCATTAAATTTGGAGCGAAATTTTGGGCAATTTGAGCTATTATTGTATCAAACTGATGAATACGTGATATTTCAAGGGCTTTCCGATAATATTCCTCGTCAATCTGGCTGTGGCCTAATTCAAAATATATGTTCGCATAATAAATATACAGACGCGCGGTTTCCCAATGGTTTTGTGATTCTATGGCAGATTGCAGTAAAAAATTGCATTCTGACAGGGCTTCTTGGTACCTTTTAACTCGAATCAGGACAAAAGCCCTGAGTCTACGCAAACGACCCCGGTCTTGATCGTTTTCTGCTATTTCCAATCCGCGTTCAAGCCAAAAGAGAACCTCATGTGAGTTGCTCTGTTTCAGAGCAATGGTTGCTTTGCCAAAACAAAACACGGCGTTGTCAATGCCACGTTGCTCCAAATCTTCCAAAATTTGAAAGCCTTCTTTGTGATTTTGTGTATCCAGATAAGCAATGGCAAGGTACGCTTGAAGCCTGTCCGTCAAATCTGTCACTTTGAACTTTTGCAAGACACCACGCAAAGCACTGAGGTTGGGTCTCTGTAACAATGCAGGCAACAGATGATCCAGAACACGCAAGGCATCGTCAATGTTGTTGGCTTTGAGGTGATGCTCCAGTGCTTGCAACCAGAGCCCTTTGGATTCGTGCTTTTGTGCATGGTGCAGGTGGACACTTCGGTGCAGAACAGGATCTCTGGACAACAGTTTTTCCAATGCTTGCAACAAGAGGGTGTGAGGAACATATTGATGGTTTTCCATGTGGGCAAGTGGTAAACCACAAGCCCGCACTTGATCAAGCCATTGAGATGGCATGGGGGTGCCATCCAACAGAGTTGAATCTGTATTCCAAACGGGTGTTCCTACCAATTGCATCAGTCCTGTTTTGACGTCCTGAGGCAATTCCTCCATTGCATGCAAAACCAAATCGATGGCATCCAAGTCATGTGTGTTGCTGGAAAGCTTGAGGGCCAAGCCCACCGGCCACCCTTGGGTTTGCTCAAACCATCTGTTGCTCCAAGTCAGCTTGTTTTTGGAGGTGAACTCTTTGGCTTCCTGTTCAGTAAAGGCCAACGATTCAATGCCCAGCACAAGGACATGCGTGCTGTCTTTCCATTGTTGGACAGGCAATGCAGAAGTGTCATAACCAGAGAGCAGGATTTGGTGACCTTCTGGCAAACGAACCATGAAACTTTGCAGCCATTTGACGGATTCTTCAGAAAGGTGCTCGGTTTTGTCAAAGATGATCTTGATGTTTTCGCGCAGATCAGACAAATGCTGCAAGATCAACAATTGCAATTGATTGAAGGACAGAGAATGCATGTTTGAGAATTGGAATTTGAGGGTGGGAAACACCTTGTGGTTTTGTAGCGCTTGAATCAGTTTTTGCACAAAAGGAGCAATGTCGGAATCTTCGATGCCCAGAGACACCCAGATGGTTTTTTGTTTGGACAGACGGGCAAATTGGGCGAGCAGTGTGGTTTTCCCAAACCCAGATGGTGCCAACAAGGCAATCATTTTCAGGTGTGATGCCTCTCGCAGTTTTTGGATGAGAAGGGGTCTTTTGATCTCTTGTGGCAAGGCACTCGGAATGGAAAAGACGTTCACGGATTGAGTCATCAAAATCCATTTTAGGAATTTTAAAGGGGTTTGCTGAAGATTGTTTCAGCATTCTGAACAAAAGGATCAATCGTGTGATTCGATCACATAGGTGCCATCGTTCCCCAGACCCCTAATTCCCACCCCCACCCCGAGTACAATGGACCCGTATGATCAAGCGTCGCAAGACCGTAAACGTAAACGTGGGTGGCGTGTGGGTCGGCTCAGATTACCCGGTGCGGGTCCAGAGCATGACCAACACCGACACCGCCGATGCCGAAGCCACCGCCATTCAGGTGGCCCAGCTTTACAACGCTGGCAGCGAAGTGGTGCGCATCACCGTCAACAACAAACAGAGTGCTGCTGCGGTTCCAGAGATCGTGCAGCGCCTTTCCGACATCGGGATTTCTGTGCCCATCGTGGGAGACTTCCACTACAACGGCCACATCCTGCTTCGGGAATTTCCCAGAACTGCGGAATTGCTGGCCAAGTACCGCATCAACCCCGGAAACGTTGGCGTGGGGGACCGCCACGATGAGAACTTCGCCACCATGATCGAAGTCGCCAAAGACTTTGACAAGCCCGTGCGAATCGGAGTCAACTGGGGAAGCCTCGACCAGAGCGTGCTGGCCCGCATGATGGACGAGAACGTCAAACTGCCAGAACCCCGCTCTGGCACCGACGTGATGATCGATGCCATGATCGTGTCGGCTCTGGAAAGTGCCCACTACGCAGAAAGTCTAGGCTTGGCCCACGACAAAATCATCATTTCGGCGAAAGTGTCCAGTGCGCCGGAACTCTGGCAGGTGTACCGCTTGCTGGCTGGTAAATGCGATTACCCCCTCCACCTTGGCCTGACCGAGGCCGGAATGGGAGACAAGGGTGTGGTGGCCTCCACTGCAGGTCTGTCGGTGCTTCTGGCGGAAGGCATCGGGGACACCATTCGGGTGTCCATCACCCCAGAGCCCGGTGCTCCCCGCAAAAAAGAAGTGGAGGTGGCCCAGCAGATCCTGCAAAGTCTGGGTTTGCGCCAGTTCCTGCCTCAGGTGACCGCATGCCCCGGCTGCGGACGCACCACCAGCACGCTCTTTCAGGAAATGGCCCGAGACATTCAGGATTACATCCGTGAACGCATGCCCGAGTGGAAAAAAGCCTACTCTGGCGTGGAAACCATGCAGGTGGCGGTGATGGGCTGCATCGTGAACGGCCCCGGCGAATCCAAGCACGCCAACATCGGAATTTCCCTGCCCGGCACCGGAGAGGATCCCAGAGCCCCGGTGTATCAGGATGGCAAACTGCTCACCACCCTGAAAGGTCCCCGCATTGTGGAGGAGTTTCAGGAACTTCTGGAAAATTACGTGCAGAAGACCTACGGCAACGTGGTGTCGTAAAAGCCTTCAGCCATCAGCAAAAACCATCACCTCCTGAGCAAGCCTCGGGAGGTTTTTCATGGATTGTCTTCTGTTGGGGCTTCCATTTCAGGTTCGGCAGCGTCATTTGCGCCAGATTCCGAGGTTTCATTGAAAGGGACCCCCTCATCTGAAGGGGTGTCCTGATTTTCCACGGTCTCGCCTGCGGAAGGGTTCATCTCGGGTTCGACTGAAGGGGTGGGGGCTGTGGTGATTTCCATGTCGTTGGGTTTCACCTGTGCGGCCACCACATCTGCCACCACCGTTCCGGCTTCCAGAGTGGCAAGGGTCAGGCAATTCTCATGGGTTTGCACAAAGACAATGCGTTTGGATGCATCCTGAGACACCAGAAATTGACTGCTGGACACTGAATTTCTGAATGCAGCCTCCAGAGGTCGAAAGTTCTGGTTTTGCAGCGTTTTGGTCAATGTTTTGAGGTTGGCTGGAGCGGTCAGCAAGAAACTTTTGCGAACGTGGTCCTTGCCGTTGGTTTGCAGGACAGAAAGCAGTTTTGCCTGCTCATCTTCTTCGAACAGGCTGCACTTCCCAGAGTTGTTTTTTTGAACATCCAGCACTTTGAAGACCTCGTTCGGGCTCCATTTCTGGCTGCTGGATGTGGCTCTGGAGGGCTTGCCAACCGTGGTGATGGCGACAGCAAAAACAGCCACCACCGCAGCCATGCCCAGCACTGCTGGGACCATGCTTTTGGGTTTCTGGGGTTCGGTCATGACCCTGTGATACCAGAGGGCCTCTGGCTTTTCGGCCTGCATTGTTGCAGTGTTGGACGGTTCAATCTGCTTGGGCTTGAGAAGGCACCTGAGAGACAGGTTCTCTGGGCAAAACCTGTCTTCCGGGGGCTGGTTTTTCCAGATGTCCCAGCCACAGGTTGACCAGAGGCAAAATCAGCAAAAGCAGCACAAGCCATTCCATGCTTTCTTTATCGCAGGCGGGTGTGAGGTGCACATCAGGGCTGGATGAAAAAGGCTCGGGTGGCTGAAGGGAATGAAGTCTGCTGAGGGCTGAGGGCAAAGGCAATGAAGGGCGCAGCACACTACACCCCTACAATTTCCCTTGACCATTTTTGCTGTGTAACACATGATGCTCTCGGCTCTCGGCTCTCGGCTCTCGGCTCTCGGCTCTCGGCTCTCGGCTCTCGGCTCTCGGCTCTCGGCAATTGGGCGCCCCTACAAGGCCCTCGGCATACAATAAACCCAATGAAGCTCTCCCACCTGCTGGACCTGAGTGCTTTTCACTTCAAGCCTGTCACTGCTGTGTCTCTGGATCAGGAGATCCGCTGGGTGGCAGTGATTGACATCCCCAATGCCTTCAACTGGATTCAGGAGGGGCAACTCCTCCTCACCACCGGATACACCTGGCCCCATGACCCCGAGGAGTTGCGCCTGTTCATTCGGCAGATTGCGGAGAAAAAGCCGGTGGGGATTGCTCTGGCGGTGCCCCATTTCTTTGAGCAATTCCCCGAGGCTGCCCGCGAGGAGGCCGAAAACTGTGGTCTTGCAGCTTTTGAGTTGCCGTGGGAAATCCCTTTTGGGGTCCTGACCGAGGCCATCCACAAAGAGCTTTTGCGTGAACATTATGTTTTGCTGGAGCGCTCAGAGCAGATTCACCGTGCCCTGACGCAGGCCGTGGCAACACTGGCCGGATTTGGGGAACTGGCGCGGGTGCTCTCTGAACGGCTTTCTCGGGAGGTGATTTTTGCAGGGGCTGCCTCGGAAGTTCTGGGTGCACATCCCAGAACCGAGCACTTTAAATTGCCCGAGTTTGCCCACAGCCTGAAAGGGGCAGTTTTAAGAAAAGACTGTGTGGTGGCTCCCATCCGCGTGGGGGATCAACTGGCAGGCTGGGTGGTGATCCGGGGTGGGGAAGGACCTCTCACGGAACTGGATGTGCGTGCTGCCGAGCATGCCTCGGTGGTGGCGGCGTTGCAGATTGTTCACGAACGGGCGCTCAGTTTGCAGGAGGCCCGCCTCGGGTATGCATTCTTTGAGTCTTTGCTGGACGCTTCAGAGGGGATGTCGGCCCATGTGATCGAACGGGCTGCCCGTCTGGGCTTCCGGGAAAATTTGCGGTTCCGACTGGGTGTGTTTCAGTTGCACACTCCGGTTCCCCTGTCTGAAGGGGCGTTCAAGGCCAGAGAAACCCTCGCTGCCGATTTGCGAGATGCCCTCAAAAGGCTGGGTGCCCCTCAACTGCTGTCTTTGCAGCAAAACCATGTGGTTTTTGTGCTGCCAGAAAGGGACCATCCAGAGCAACTCTGGGTCCGATTGAACAGGGGAGGGGCCAGTGTGGGTTTTTCAAGGGTGTTCTCTGGACTGCAAGAAGTGGGGGCAGCCTATCAGGACCTGCAAAGGATGCTGCCTTACCTGAAAGAGGGTCAACTCCACCATTACGAGGCCCTGATCATCCCGAGGGTGCTGGAAGGAGACAAAGGGGCCAAAGAAGCGTTTCTGGAGGACCTCTTTCAGCGGATTCCTCGCGAGGAGTTGCAAGACACGGTGCTGGCTTTTGTGCGCTGTGGGTTCCATTTGCGCAAAACCTCAGAGCACTTGAAAGTCCACATCAACACACTCCGTTATCGTCTGGAACGGGTGTCTGAGCAAACAGGGTGGGATCTGGACGATCCACAAATCCGCTTCAAGTTGCAACTGGCCAGTTACCTGTTGTTGGAAAACCACAAAAAATACGTCTAGTTTTGTTTGAAAAATCCATAGCATGTAACCCTTCTGCGGTTTAACTTGATGGTCATAAAAGTGACATTTGGAGGTGTCCTTTGACCCGAGCTGAATCACGCACCGGACATTTGCTGGATTTGAGGGCCAAACACGTTCCCAGAGGGGTCAGCAACGCGCACCCCATTTTCGCAGCCCGCGCACAGGGGGCCAAAATCTGGGATGTGGACGGCAAGGAGTATCTGGACTTTGTGGGCGGAATTGGGGTTCAGAACATCGGGCACAGCCATCCACGGGTGGTGCAGGCCGTGCAGGCCCAGTTGGAGCGTTACTCCCACACCTGCTTTCAGGTGACCATGTACGAGCCTTACGTCAAACTGGCAGAGCGCCTCAATGGTCTGGCCCCCGGCGACTTCGAGAAGAAAACCATCTTCCTGACCACCGGAGCCGAAGCCGTCGAGAATGCCGTCAAGATTGCCAGAGCCTATACCAACCGTCCGGCCATCGTCAGCCTGACCAGTTCGTTTCACGGACGGACACTCTTGGGCATGAGCCTGACTGGGAAAGCCTCGTACTACAAACAGAATTTTGGCCCCTACGCACCAGAGGTTTACCATGCTCCCGTTCCCCACGCTTACCGGGGATGGAGCACCGAGAAAGCTCTGGAAGCCTTAAAAGAGTTGTTTCAGACCACCATCGACCCTTCGCGCATCGCTGCCATCATCTTCGAACCCGTGCTGGGTGAAGGAGGGTTCATTCCGCTTCCCACGGAATACCTGCAGGGCCTGCGTGCCCTTGCCGATCAGCATGGCTTCCTCTTGATTGCAGACGAGATCCAGTCCGGGTTTGGTCGCACCGGAAAAGTGTTCGCCATCGAGCACTCGGGTGTGGTGCCAGACCTGATCACCATCGCCAAGAGCCTTGCCGGAGGGCTTCCCCTCTCTGGCGTGACGGGCCGTGCCGAGGTGATGGACGCCCCTGCCCCCGGAGGTCTCGGGGGAACTTATGCCGGAAATCCGCTGGCCTGCGCTGCCGGACTTGCGGTGCTGGACATTCTGGAAGAGGAGGCCCTGACGCAGGCCGACACCCTCGGACAGGTTTTGAAAGAAGCCTTCGAAAATCTTGCCGAAAAACACCCCTTCATCGGCGAGGTGCGCGGTCTCGGGGCCATGATGGCTCTGGAAATCGTGCAGAATAGAGAAAGCCGTTCCCCTGACGCGGCCCTCACCCAGCGGATTGTGGAAATCGCCCGGGAAAAGGGTCTTCTCCTGCTCAAAGCGGGCATGCATGGCTCGGTGATCCGGGTCCTGGTGCCGGTCACAGCAGACTTAAAGGATGTACAGCGTGGTTTAAACCTTCTTAACGAAGCCATGACGGCAGCCGTGGGGTGACATGAGCGCACAGGGACTCAGCTTACAGGGGATCCACAAAAGTTATGCCGGGGTCGAAGCCCTCGGAGACATTCACATCGACATTCAGGCCGGAGAGTTTTTCACTTTGCTGGGGCCTTCCGGGTGTGGCAAGACCACGCTTCTGAGGATCATTGCCGGGTTTGAGGTCCCAGACCGGGGCAAAGTGGTCTTGCACGGCAATGACATCTCGGGAAGAAGTGCCATGCAAAGGCCGGTCAACACGGTGTTCCAGTCGTATGCGCTTTTTCCGCATTTGAATGTCTACGAAAATGTGGCCTTCGGACTGCGCAGCAAAAAAGTGTCTGGCCCAGAGGTGGACCGCCGGGTCAAGAACGCTCTGGAAATGCTGCGCCTTTCGGAATTCAGCAAACGCTTCTCGCACCAGATGTCTGGTGGGCAGCAGCAACGGGTGGCCCTTGCCAGAGCACTGGTCAACGAGCCTGAAGTGCTGCTGCTGGACGAGCCTTTAAGCGCTCTGGATGCCAAACTCCGCACCGAAGTGCAGGTGGAATTGCGCCGTTTGCAACACCAGCTCGGGACCACCTTCATTCTGGTGACCCACGATCAGGACGAGGCCATGAGCGTGTCAGACCGCATTGCAGTGATGCGCAAAGGGGCCATCGAGCAGGTGGGGGTGCCCAGAGAAGTCTACGCCACCCCCAGAAGCCGTTTTGTCGCGGAATTTCTGGGCCTCGCCAACCTGATTCAGGCCAGAATCGAGGACCGCACTGCCACCACCTCATTTGGTCGTTTGCACCTCTCCAACGCCCCTTCTTGGCAGGAGGGCCTCTTGGTGATCCGCCCCGAAAGCGTGCAGCTTTGCGAAGATCCCCCTCTGGTCAACACTTTTCCCTCCAAAGTGCGGGATGTGGTGTACCGGGGGTCTTACCTTGAGGTGTGGCTGGACCGTGAAGACCTGCGGGTGCGCACCCCTCCACACCAGCACCTGACCGTGGGGCAGGACATTTACGTGCATTTCCCCAGAGAGGCACTGGTCCCTCTGGAGGCCTCCTCATGAAAAACGTGCTGGTCTGGTACGGCGAACTGACCTCTGCCGGAAGCCTGCGGCGCAGAGGACTGGTTTTTCTGCTTCCGGCCCTGCTCTGGTTGCTGGGTTTCCTGATCTTGCCGGGCCTCCTCCTGATTGCAGTCAGTTTTGCGGAACGGGGAACCTACGGCGATGTGGTCTGGAACCTGAGCATCGAAAACTACAAACGGGCCATGGGCTTCGGGCTGTTTGGCTGGAGCCCGGATTACCTGCTGATCCTGTGGCGTTCGGTGGTGGTGGCCGGGGTGACCAGTCTGGTGTCGGTGATGCTGGCTTACCCTCTGGCCTTTTTCATTGCCACCCGACCAGAGCGCACCCGTTACCTGTGGCTCACCCTCGTGATCATTCCCTTCTGGACCAATCTGGTGATCCGCACCTACGCATGGTTTCTCTTGTTGGCCCCCGAGTCGCCTTTCGTGCGCCTGATGGCCTCTCTGGGACTGGTGCAACCCGGTGACGCCCTTTACCCGAGCGCCTTTGCGGTGTACCTCGGGATGGTGTCGGCCTTTTTGCCGTTTGTGGTGCTGCCCCTCTACAGCAGTGTAGAGCGCCTCAACTGGCGTCTGGTGGAAGCCGCTCAGGACCTGTACGCCAACCCCATCCGGGTGTTCATGCAGGCGATTTTGCCCCAGACCCTGCCCGGTCTGACCGTGGGGGTCATCCTGACGTTTATTCCTGCGATGGGGATGTTTGTGGTGCCGGACCTGCTGGGCGGGGCCAAATACCTGCTGGTGGGCAACCTGATTCAGCAACAGTTCGGGGCCAGTCGGGATTGGCCTTTTGCAGCTGCCATTGCACTGGGCCTGATGGTCATGACCCTGTTTGCTTTAAGGATTTACCGCACCAGAGCCAAGGACGTGGACCTCGTATGAGGAAACACCTGCTGTCCATCATCGCTCTGGGCACACTGGCCTTTTTGTACCTGCCCATGCTGGCGGTTGCGGTTTACTCGGTCAATCAGGCCAAATACGGTCTGGTCTGGCAGGGTTTCACCTGGGACTGGTACCGGATGCTCTTTCAAAACGAAGCCATTCTGGAGGCGGCAAGAAACACCCTCTTTCTGGCAGTCACCTCCACCCTGATTGCCACCGTGCTGGGCACCATGCTGGCGATTGCGCTGGAACGCTACCCATGGGGCAAACGGGCACAGGGCTTTTTCAGCACCGTGCTGTATTTGCCGGTGGTCACCCCGGACATCATTCTGGCGGCCTCTCTGGTGGTGGGGTTCAGCCTGATCCGACTGGTGTTCAGCAACTTTGAACTGGGCATGCCTGCCATGGTCATCGGACACGTCACTTTTCAGGTGGCCTTTGTGACCCTGGTCGTGCAAGGTCGCATGAAGGTGTTTTCTCGTGATCTTGAAGAGGCTGCCAGAGACCTTTATGCCAGCAACCTCGATGTACTCAAACGGGTCCTCTTGCCCCTTCTGGCCCCCGGCATTGTGGCCGGAGCGATGCTGGCCTTCACCCTCTCTCTGGACGATTTCGTGATCAGCTTTTTCACCTCTGGACCGACCAGCACCACTTTGCCCCTGTTCATTTACGCCTCGGTGCGCCGTGGGGTCACCCCCGAGATTCATGCCCTGTCCACACTGATTTTTCTGGCCACCGTCATTCTGGTCCTCGTGGCCGAACGCCTGTCAAGGAGGAAGTCGCAATGAAACAAAAATGGATGCTCACACTGGCCCTCATGTCCGGTCTCTCTCTGGGTGCAGGAAAAGAACTGAGGATTTACAACTGGTCCGAATACATGGACCCCAAAATCCTCACCGACTTTGAAAAGAAAACCGGCATCAAGGTCCGCACCGACTTCTACGAATCCAATGAAGAGATGGTCGCGAAACTGCAAGCCGGAGGGGTCAACCAGTACGACATCATTGTGCCTTCCAACTTCATTGTGCCCACCCTGATCAACCTGAAACTGGTGCAGCCTCTGGACCTGAAAAAAATCCCCAACATCAAAAACCTCGATCCGCAGTTCACCAAACTGCCGTTTGATCCGGCCAACAAATACTCGGTGGCCTACCAGTGGGGCACCATCGGCATCGTGTACAACAAAGACCTGATCAAAACCCCACCCACCACTTGGGCGGTGATTTTCGATCCCAAACAGAACAAAAACAAGTTCGTGATGTTCGATTCCATCCGCGAGATGATGTCCATTGCTCTGGCCTATCAGGGGGCAGACATCAACACCAAGGACCCGGCCAAAGTGAAAGCTGCCGGAAAACTTCTGCTGGACACCAAAAAGAACCCCAATTTCCTGGGATTTGATGCCGGAGTGGTGGGCAAGAACAAGGTGCTTGCGGGCACCGTGCAGATGGCCATTGCCTACAACGGTGATGCGGTCCGAGCCATGGACGAAAGCAAGAAAGTGGGCTTTGTGCTGCCCAAAGAGGGGGGAAGCATCTGGGTGGATTCACTGATGGTCCCGGCCAAAGCACCCAACAAAGACGCTGCAATGCAGTTCATCAATTACCTTTTGGAGCCCAAAGTGGGAGCGCAACTCTCCAATTTCATCCGGTACGCCACCCCCAACAAAGCCTCCATGCAGTTCATCACCCCCAAAGACCGCAACAACAAAGCGATTTATCCGAGTGCAGCAGAACTGAAGGGCCTCAAGTACATTGTGGACCTCGGCAAAGACAACCGCCTGTACGACGAAGTCTGGACCGAAGTGAAGTCAAGGTGATGCAGGGGTGAAGGTGCCGTTGACGGCGTGTATTCCGCCCCCCAGCCTCAATTGGGCGGCTTGCTGAAGAAAGTCAGAAGTGCCGAGGGCCCAGAGCCGAGGGCCAAGGGCAACCACCATGCTTTTTCTTCAGCCCAACCAGAAATGCAGGTCAGAGCAGGTGCTGCTTTTGGCTCTCGGCCCTATGCTCTCGGCCCTCGGCAAAACAGGAGACTCCACTTCATGCCCCACATCCAACTGAACACCCCCATCCCCGGTCCCAAAAGCACAGAAGTCATGAAACGCCGCGCAGATGCGGTCACCAGTGCCCTCGGGCAGGCCATGCCCATTTCAGTCAAGAAAGCAAAAGGTTCTCTGGTCGAAGATGTGGATGGAAACACCTTCATCGATCTGGCCGGAGGGATTGGCACCCTCGGGGTGGGACATGCCCCGGATTTTGTGGTGAAAGCCATTCAGGAGCAGGCCGAAAACCTGATCCACATGTGCTCGATTGTGGCCACCTACGAGCCTTATGTCGAGCTGTGTGAGGAACTCAACCGCATCACCCCCGGCGATTTCAAGAAGAAAACCCTGCTGGCCAACGGCGGTTCTGAAGCCGTGGAAAATGCAGTGAAGTTTGCCCGCCGTTTCACCGGACGGCAAGGGGTGATTGTCTTTGAAGGGGCTTACCACGGTCGCACCAACCTGACCATGAGCATGACCAGCAAGTACGCCCTGTTCAAAAAGGGCTTTGGTCCGTTTGCCTCCGAGATTTACCGGGTTCCGGTGCCCAACTTTTACCGCACCCCCAAAGGGATGACCCCAGAGGCTTATCTGGAGTGGTGCTGCAGCAACCTCGAAAACGCGCTGGTGGCCCATGTGGACGGAAGCGCTCTGGCTGCCATCGTGATTGAACCTGTGCTGGGTGAAGGGGGATTCATCCCCATGCCCGAGCCTTTCCTGCGCAAAATCCGTGAAATCTGCACCCGCGAAGGGGCCGTGATGATCGCAGACGAAATCCAGTCCGGTTCTGGGCGCACCGGCAAGCTGTATGCCATCGAGCACTCTGGCGTGATTCCTGATCTGGTGATCAGTGCCAAGAGCCTCGGGGGAGGAATGCCCATCAGTGCGGTCACCGGACGTGCGGAAATTCTGGATGCCCCACACACCGGAGGGGTGGGTTCAACTTACGGGGGCAACCCGGTGGCCTGCGTGGCTGCTCTGGCTGCCATCCGTCACATCAACACCCCGGAGGTGCTGGCTCAGGCAGCCCGGATTGAGGGTGTGGTCCGTGAAATTTTTGAGCCCCTGAAAGGCAAAGTCCAGGCCATTGGAGATGTGCGCGGGGTCGGGGCCATGATGGCTGTCGAATTCGTCAAGGACCATGACACGCTGGAACCGTGGTCGGATTTTGTGCTGGAAGTGGTGAAACGCAGCCTCCAGAGGGGCGTCATCGTGATCCGCGCAGGTCTGTACACCAACTGCATCCGGTTCCTGCCCCAGCTTGACATCCCTGAAGACCAGCTTCGGGAAGCCCTGCAGATCGTGGCAGAGGTGGTCCAGCAGGTGGATCAGGACCTCGGGGTGGTTCGTGTCTGAACGTTTTGTGGTGGTGCAGTCCTCTACGGAAATGGCGGTCAGGCTCGCGGAAATCCAGCGGGCCTGCTTCCCGGACCTCAGCGAGGAAGAATTGATGCGCCCCGAGCACTACCTGTCCCATCAAAAGGTCTTTCCAGAAGGACAACACGCCGTTCTGGACACCGAAACCAACGAAGTGGTGGCCTCCAGCAGTGACCTGCGTCTGAATGTGGATTTTGACCACATCCAGCACCGCTACATGGACGCCGTGGACAACAATTACCTCACCAACCATGATCCAGCAGGGGAGTGGCTGTATGGGGCAGACATCGCGGTGCATCCCGATTACCGCGGGCATGGCCTGAGCACCCTGCTGTACGACGCAAGGCATCGCCTGATCCGTAAGCTGGGTCTGAAAGGCCATGTGGCCGGAGCAATGCCCAAGGGTTATCACCTGCACCCAGAGCTTTCCATCGAAGAGTACGTGCAGAAGGTGATGGCAGGCGACCTCAGGGATCCAGTCCTGAGCGTACAACTGAAAAGGGGATACCAGGTACACGGCATCATCCATGATTACCTTGAAGACCCCACCTGCGGAAATTATGGCGTTTTCATTTGCTGGCTGAACCCCGAGAGGCAACCATGAGCACCCTATACACCAACGCAAAACTCTGGGGTCGCAGCGAAACCTCTGTGCTGGTGAAAGACGGCCTCATTGCGCAGTTTGGTTTTGAAGGAGAGGCAGACCAGACCATCGACCTGCAAGGTGCACACCTGCTGCCCGGTTTCAACGATGCCCACGTGCACATCTGGAAGGTGGGGCAGCTTCGCACCACCACGCTGGATTTGCGTGGCATTGGAACCTTGCCAGAGCTTTTCGAGGCCATCAAAACGCGCCTTTTGACCCTCCAGTCCGGAGAGTGGCTGTATGCCAGAGGCTGGAATGAAGCCAGCCTTGCTGAGAAACGCCCTCCACTCAGGACCGAACTGGACGAGGTGGCCCCACACAACCCGATCCTGCTCACCCGAACCTGTGCCCACATCCACGCAGCCAACACCCTTGCGTTTCAGCAGGCTGGGATAGATGCTTCTACGCCCAATCCGCCCGGTGGAGAAGTGCATTACCAAAACGGTTTGCTGCTGGAAACCGCTCTGGGCCTGATCCAGAAGGCCATGCCAAAACCGTCGGTGCAGGATTACGAACGCTGGGTGCTGGCGGGATGTGATTACCTCCGCGAACAGGGCTGCACTTATGCCACCGATCCTGCCGTGGACCCTCCACTCTTGCAGGCATACATCAACCTTGCTGAACAGGGAAAACTGCCCATCCGGGTGAATGTGCTGTACATCCGCAGGCCCGATGGAGGCAAAGACACCTACCCCCTCCCAGAGCCCTACGAGCATCCCTTTTTGCGCGTAAAATCTGTCAAATTCTTTGCAGATGGGGGCCTCTCTGGAGCCACCGCTGCCCTCAGTGTCCCTTACCAGAACACCCCCGAGCCCTCGCAGGGCGTGCTGCGCTTCGACACCGAAGAACTGTATGACCTGATGCTCGAAGCCCACCTTGCAGGTTTCCAGATTGGCACCCACGCCATCGGAGACCGCACCCTGACGCAGGTCCTCGGGATTTACCAGAGGCTGTACACGGAGCACCCAACAGACGTCCGGCACCGCATCGAGCATTTCGGGCTTCCAGACCCCGAGCACCTGAAACTGGCCCACGACCTCGGGGTGGTGGTGGTGCCTCAGGCGATTTTCCTGCGCGAACTCCGGGTCAACTTTGAGCGTTACCTCCCAGAAAGTTTCAAGGCCAGATGTTATAACCTCAGGCAGATGCTGGACGCTGGCCTGACCGTGGCCCTTTCCAGCGATGGTCCAGTCGTCAAAGAACTGCGCATTCTGGAAGGCATCAAAACCGCCATGCACGAAGGCATGCTCCCCGAGAACAACATCTCTTTAACAGAGGCCATCACCGCTTACACGCTCGGGGGTGCGCAGGCCCAGCAACAAGAACACCTTTACGGCACGCTGGAAGTGGGCAAAAAAGCAGACTTTGTGCTGCTCAGCCACCTTCCAGCCCACCCCGAGAGCCAGATCCTGAAAACCATCCTTGCAGAGGAGCACCCTTCATGACCACCCAGATTGCCGAATACCCGACCCAGGCTTACATCAATGGACAGTGGACCTCCACAGGCAAAACCTTTGGCATCACCAACCCGGCCACCGCAGAACGGCTGTTCGAGGTCACCGATTGCGGAGCAGAACAGGCAGAGGCCGCACTGCAAGCTGCTCTGGAGGCTTACCAGAGCTGGAAGCACACCAACCCCTTTGAACGGGGCCGCATCATCGCCAAATGGGCTGCCTTGATGCACCAGAACAGCGAAAAACTGGCCCGCATCATGACCCTCGAAATGGGCAAACCCATCATCGAAACCCGCGGTGAAGTCAAATACGCTGCCAGCTTCGCAGAATGGTACGCCGAAGAAGGCAAACGCCACGCCGGAACCATGCTGCACATGCCTTTCGACCACAAACGGGGCATGGTCCGCTACGATCCAGTGGGCGTGTGTTACGCGGTCACCCCATGGAATTTCCCTGCAGGCATGATCACCCGCAAAGTGGCCCCGGCCCTTGCCGCAGGTTGCGTGATGGTGCTCAAACCCGCCGAACAAAGCCCGGTCACGGCCCTTTACCTTGCCGAACTCTGGGAAGAGGCCGGAGGCCCCAAAGGCACTTTTCAGGTGCTTCCTGCCCTTGATCCCGTTCCGGTCAGCAAACCCTTCATTGACAGCCGGGATTGCCGCAAAATCACCTTCACGGGCAGCACCGAAGTGGGGCGCATCCTGTACACGCAGGCCGCCCAGACCATCAAACGCATTTCTTTTGAGCTGGGTGGACATGCCCCCTTCATCATCTTCCCGGATGCCGACCTCGATCTGGCCGTGAAAGAAGTCATGCTGGCGAAATACCGCAACGCAGGCCAGACCTGCATCTGCGTGAACCGCCTCTACGTGCATGAAAGTGTAGCGGAAGACTTCACCGCCCGACTGGTGGCCAAAGTCAAAACCCTGAAAGTCGGCAACCCCATCGAGCAGACCACCAGCGTGGGACCTCTGGTGGAACAGGCCGGTCTCGACAAAGTCCAGAGGCACGTTCAGGACGCTGTCTCCAAAGGGGCCACCTGTGAAATTGGTGGAGAACACCTCGGCGGACTGTTCTATGCGCCCACAGTGCTCTCTGGCGTCACCAACGACATGGTGATCATGACCGAAGAAACCTTCGGACCCGTGGCCGCCATCACTACTTTCAAAACCACCGAAGAGGCCATTGAACTGGCCAACAACACCCCCTTTGGCCTCGCAGCTTACCTGTGGACCAAAGACATCGCCACCGGATTCAAAGTCTCTGAAGCCTTGGAATACGGCATTGTCGGTGTGAACGATGGGGTCCCCAGTGCTGCAAGCCCACACGTTCCTTTCGGCGGCATGAAGTTCTCTGGTGTGGGCCGCGAAGGGGGAGAGTGGGGCCTGATGGAATATCTGGAGCCCAAACTGATCAGCTACGGGTTGTACGAATGATGGTGCGCAGGTTTTCCCTGACGCAGGTGTGAATCTGAGAAGTTTACAGTGCACAGTTGACAGTGCACAGCAGGATTGAAGACCACACCTTCTGCTGGTCAGATCCAAAAACTTGACCCCCAACTTCAAGTTGGGGGTTTTCAGTTGTTTTGCTGTCTGCTGTGCACTGTAGACTGTGAACCTTACGGTTGAGGGTTCGTTTTGATTTCAGCAGAGCACTGTTGACACCTGATGTGCTGTATGGAGTGATCAAATCTTGATGTCTACTGTGAACTGTAAACTGTGAACCTCAATAGTAGTGGTTCCAGCCCGCAGCGACCACGGCAAGGTAGTACGCTTCAGCGCTCTTGTTGCAGGCATAGCGCAGGGGGTTGTACCAGCTGTAGTTGCTGGAGCAGATGGACAGCATGTTGCTGTAGAACTTGGAATCCACTTTGGCGCGGTTCCATTCATTGGCCATGCCGAACTTGCGGTAGTTGCGGTAACCGAAGTCGTGCTGGTTGCAGGCCGGGCGGAATCGGGTGTTGGCATCTCCAAACAGCTTGGAAACCCAGCTTGGGGCGGAGCACCCGTCGCGGCTCCAGTCGAACTGGGTGTAAGAGCCACGGCGGCTGTAGTGGTTGTTGTAGTTGGACATGCTGCCCAGAGCGATGGACACCATCAGGGTGTTCTGGGGTTCAATGGTGATTTCGCTGTCGGCCTGAGCGGATTGTTTCAGGGCTTCGCGGAAACTCTGGGCCACTTCAGGCTGGTTGGTTTCCAGTTCTTGCAAGAGGGCCTGGTCTTCAGCGCTGATCCCGGTTTCGGTGACAGCGGTGGGGACCTGTGCGGTGGAGCAGGCGGCAAGGGTCAGGGAAAGCAGGGCTGCAGACAGAATCAACTTCAGTTTCATGGATGCCTCCGATGTGCTGGAATGTGTTGACAGAAAAAGGTGGGGTGATCGGGTTGGGTGTGGATCACTTGAGAACATGGTAAAGGACCCCTGTAGATCTGCCGTAAATCGAAAAACCTTGTTCTGTAAATGAAAATACGCCCATTTAAGCATGGTTTCAGTTGGGTCAGGGATAACCCTTAAATCGGTCAGGGGGTGCCTTTTTGTTAGACTGTATCCAGAAAAGTCGCAAGGCAAAGGCATGTTCTGGTGTTTGGGCACAAACACTTGCGCAACAGCACACCAGAAACCCCGCTGACTTGCACCATGAACCATAAAACCATGAAAAGAAAGCATGTTCTCCCCCTGATTTGTTGCCTTGGACAGCCCTCGATGGTGGTCCAGAACAACCGTCAGGTGTTGCCCAATGAACGGGCACTCTGGCTTTTGACCTATCTGGCAGCGCAGGAAAACTGGGTGTCTCGAGAGGAAGTGGCCCGCATCCTCTGGCCTGATGCAGCCAGCAGTGTGGCTCGAACCCGCCTCAGGCAATTGATCCTCAGGATCAAAGACCTCGGGTGGGCCCCTCAAATGGACATCGACCAGAGCAAATTGCGCTGGAGTCAGGGCTGCGACCTGCATGTTTTCCGGGATGCTTACGCCCACCAGCAGTGGAACGTGGTGCATGCAATCTATCAGGGAACGTTGCTCATGGGTTGTGCCACAGACGCTTCAGACGAATTCACCGCGTGGCTGGACATGGAACGTTTCAAATTGCAGTGCCAGTGGCGCATGGCTGCCCACCAGCATGCCTTGCAGCTCATGGGTCAGGGACAGGTGCAGCAGGCCGAGGAGGTCCTCCAGCACATCTTACAGGTGGACCCTCTGGCAGAGGACGTGCTGTGCGACTACCTGCGTCTTGCCTTGCAAAACGGGCATCGGGATGCTGCCTCTGAGCAGTACCTGTTGTTTGCCAGAGAACTCGAAGCCCAGTTGCAGATGAAGCCCAGAGCAGACACGCAAGCCCTTTTTGCTGCCTTGCGTGAACCTCTGGATGTGCCGGTGTCCAGACCTTCACGCACCACCGTTCAGATGAGCACCCCCCTGATGGGCCGGGAGTCAGAATTGCAATCCCTTTTGCAACAACTTGCTGAGCCAGAGTTGCGCATCATCACCTTGACCGGCGTGGGAGGGGCAGGAAAAACCCGTCTGGCTCTGGAAGTGGCCCGCCGGGTGAACCTGAAAACCCATGTGTTGTCTCTGGTGGGGCATCCTGCAGATCAGCCTCTGGTGCTCACACTGGCACAACATTTGCAGTTGCCTCTCTCCCATGCCAGCAGTGCGCCAGAGCAGGTGAAAAGTGTGCTGGGCAAACAGCCCACCTTGCTGGTGCTGGACAACACAGAGCACATCCTTCCTCTGGCCAGAGATTTTGTGTCGTGGGTGCAGGACTGTCCGGGTGTCAAGGTGCTGCTGACCAGTCGCATCTGTCTGGGGGTGCCCGGAGAGAGGGTCCATGCTCTGGCTGGATTGGAGCAGGAAACCGAAGCCCTGAACTTGCTGCTGGAAGCGGCAGACCGTGTGATGCCCCAAACCCCACTCACCGAAGAAGAAAAAACAGCGGCTTTGCAGATCTGTGAACGGGTGCAATTTCTGCCTCTGGGTCTGGAACTGGCCGGTGCATGGCGCAGGATGCTGGGCTGGACCGAAATCCGCGACGAACTGCAAAAAAGTCTGGATTTCCTGACCGGGGCCCTCCCAGGCATTTCCGAAAGACACTCCGGGATGCGGATTGTCTTTGAGCACTCGTGGCGGTTGCTTCCTGCCCATTTGCAGCAGGCTTTGCGAAAATTGATGGTGTTCAGGGGCAGTTTTGAGCGGCTCTCTGCCCTGAGCATCGCAGGCATCAGCAACCGGGATTTGCTGTCCCTGATGGACCACTCTCTGGTGAAACGCATGCGGGGCAGCGACCAGCGTTTCGAGGTGCACGAACTGATCCGGGAGTACGTCACCGAAAAACAGCAAGCCCACCCCGAGGAGATCCGTGAGACCCGTGCCAGACATGCCCATTACTTTCTGGGGTATGTCAACAAGCATGATCCGTATGCCCCTCTGGCGAATCAGCAGATTGCTTTGCAGCACCTGACACAGGAGCAAGAAAACCTGCACATCGCTTTGCAGCACCTTTATGACACCAGAGACACCCCCACGCTTCTGAACCTGCTCACCCCCATGTGCCTGTTGTGGGTGACCCGCAACATGATTTTGCAGGCGTCTGAATGGCTGGGCAAAATCCGGGATTTGCCAGATGTGCAAAACTCGGGGCCGCTTTATGCAGAACTGCTTTTGAATTACGGCAATCTGGCCCGCTTTCAGGGACAGTTTGAGACTGCTGGACAGCACTATCTGGAAACCATCCAGCTGGCCGAACAACACCAGAGCATTCACACTGCTTCGGCAGCGCGAAACAGCCTTGGGGCCATGTGCCTGATTGCGGGACAGATCGAACAGGCCGAAAAACTGTTTCAGGACAACCTGCAAGCGCTGGATTGCTGGAAGGTGGAATGTCGGCACCAGCAAGCCTTCAGCCATCTGGGACTCGGGCATGTGCGCCGCTTGAAAGGAGACCTGCAAGAGGCCGAGCGCCTGATCCAGAGGAGTTTGCAGATCATCCAACCACAAGGGACCCACCACTTCCTGACCTATGTCTATGAAGGCCTCGGGTTGCTGTGCCTCGATCAGGGGCGTCTGGAGGAGGCCTACACTTGGATGACCCGCAGCCTGCTTGAAAAAGAACGGCTGGAAAACACCTTCGAGCGGGCCATCACCTGGTACGACCTCGGGGTGATTCAGTTTCGGCAGCAGGGGTGGGATCTGGCCGCCGACCATTTTGCCCGCAGCCTCAAAACCGCTCTGGACTGGAACCAGCCCCAGACGGTGGCAGCTTCTCTGGAACACCTTGCTGAATGGGCTGCACGCAAAGGACATCCAGAGTCGGCCTGCCTGCTGTGGGGTGCAGCCAGCACCTTCAAAACCCGCATTCAAACCCCATCAGGTCGGCCTTTTCCAGTTCGAGATGGGGCGCTGCAAAAGCAGGTTCAAGAGAGGCTTGGACCCGCTCAGGTCATGCTCCTTGAGCGGGATGGATCCCAACTGTCCCTCAGGGAGGTGGTGGCTCTGGTGCGGAAACTGTGCCCAGAGAAATCCTCTGTTACCAGCGTGCTTTATGGCGGTCCACCCTTGGTTTTCGGAACCTGACCCTCAAAAGAAACTGCTGACCACGAAGCCTGCATAAAGAAGACCTCCCAGAGCGGCCAATTTGCGGGCCAACTCTGGATGGGACGGCCCCAGAAAACAGGCCAGAGCCAGACACACCCACACCAGACTGTGCCCCCACCTCTGCATGAAGAAGCGCAGCCCGGTTGCAGGTTTCTGGGGATGAACAAACCCAAAAACCGTGGCAATGGCAAGGCACACCATCCCCCAGAACCAGAAAGGCAAACCCAAAAGGCTCATTTGGCCCCCCGGAACACCAGAGACGCCAACAGAAGGGCCAAGAGTGCCAGCGATGGAACCACATCTGGAGCCAGAGGGACCAACAGAAAAGCCCCTCCCAGCACCAACAGAAGCAGGCTGAAACCGTATTTGTCTCTGGGATGGGTGATGTGTGGAGGCACCCTCAGGGCAAACCATGCAGCCAGTCCAAAGCACATCAAGGTCCAGAACCAGTTGGGCATTCCGAAAAATTCCATTTGTACAGGGTACGCGTCTGGGTTGGTCAGGGTTTCAAGGGGGGAGAGAGGCCATGCAAGCAAAGAGAGCCATTAGCCATCAGCCAGAAGGAAAGTCTTCTTCTGATTCCTTGAGCTTGAAAAAGCTGAGTCAACTTTGCTGTTTCGTTCTTGCTGTTCCCTACAGCAAAAGCCTCTGGGTGGGCTTTTTGCTGACTGCTGATGGCTGACCGCTGACCGCTTTCTCAGTTGACTTGTCCAAGGTCAGACTTTGCACTTGGCCTGGCACTTTCCTCGACAAGGCCACATTTTGCTTCAGATTTCACGTTAGAATACCCGTATGGATGATCTGGTGCTCAAGCGACTCGGTTCGCTGATGAAGTTGCGTGAAGACATTGAAGTGCTGTCTGGATCAGGCCGCTGGACCCCATCCTCCGATTGGCTGGAAACCGATTCGCATGTGATTCTGGTGATGGATTTGCCGGGCATTGCTCCGGAATCTCTGGAAATTCAAGAAGAGGATGAAATTTTGACGGTGGCTGGAAAGCGCGAAGATCTGGAAATTCCCGGTGTCGTGTTCCATCAAGAGAGGCCCGGTCAGGAGTTTGTGCGGGAATTCCAGATGCCAAGGGACACCACGCCCGGAACCGCGCAGGCCAGATTGCGCAACGGTGTGTTGATCATTTCCTTCGAAAAGAGCAGCAAAGTCATCAATGCTGAATGATTTCAGGGAAAAGTGGTGCTGACATCAAAGGGAGGCCAATGCCTCCCTTTAAATTTATAAGATTTCTTTATATGATTTAAGCATGGCCTTGACCGAGCGGGAACAACAGCTGCTCTCCCTTCTGACCGACAACCCCCTGCTTTCTCCCAAAGAGCTGGCAGACAAACTCAAAACCACACCCAGTGCCATTGCCGTGCACCTTTCCAACCTCACCAAGAAAGGGGTGATCCTCGGGCGGGGCTACATCGTCCGACAGGAAAGCAGTGTGCTGGTGATTGGCGGAGCCAACGTGGACTTCAAAGCCCGCAGTCTGGCCCAACCCGTGATGGGCAGTTCCAACCCCGGACAGACCACCTCCGCTTTCGGAGGGGTGGGACGCAACATTGCGGAAAACCTTGCAAGGCTCGGGGTGCAGGTGAGCCTGATCACCATGTTGGGCCGCGACCCCAGCGGTGAACGCCTGAAAATGCACACCCAGAGCGCCGGAGTGGACTTGCGCCTCAGTTTCTACTCCGACACCCCCACTGGGACCTACACCGCAGTGCTCAATCCAGATGGCAACCTGTTGATTGCCATCAGTGACATGAGCATCATGCAAGAGCTTTCCCCCGATGTGCTCCGGCAACGCGAACAGCACATCAAAGCCGCACCCTATCTGGTGCTGGACGCCAACCTCAGGCAGGACACCCTCGAATACGCCCTGAAAACCGCCCGAGGAAAAGTCATCCTGGAGCCGGTCAGTGTCAGCAAATCCCTGTTCATCAAAAACGTGCTGGGCAGTGCCCCTGTCTTTGCCATCACCCCCAACCTCGACGAGCTTGAGGCCCTGACCGGAACCCGCGACCTGAAAAACGCCTGCCGCATTTTGCACAGCCTGCAAGTGGAGCATGTGGTGGTCACGCTCGGGGAAGAAGGGGTGTATGTCTCTGGCCCCAAAAACAAAATCCAACTCCGGTCCATGCCCGCCCACGTGCAGGATGTCACCGGAGCCGGAGACGCCTTCATCTCGGGGATGTTGTACGCCCTCACCCACAACGAGGACCTCAAAACCGCCTGCGATTACGGCCAGACCGCCGCAGTGCTGACCCTCGAAAGCCCCAACACCGTCAATCCCGAACTGAGCGTCAGTTCACTGGAAAGCAGGAGAAATGATCACGTTACACCCTGAAGTGCAAGAAGCCCTGAACAACAACCAAGCCGTGGTGGCTCTGGAATCCACCATCATCTCCCACGGCATGCCCTACCCCCAGAACGTGCAGACCGCCCGGGAAGTGGAAGACATCATCCGTGAACACGGGGCCGTGCCTGCCACCATCGCCATTCTGGACGGCAGCATCAAAGTGGGCCTTTCAGACGACGAACTCGAAATGCTCGGGTCCCACAAAGACGTGTTGAAGGTCTCCATCCGCGACCTGCCTTACGTGACCGCCATGAAACGCAACGGGGCCACCACCGTCGCCAGCACCATGCGGATTGCCCACCGGGCAGGCATTTCGGTCTTCGTGACCGGCGGGCTTGGAGGGGTACACCGGGGCGCAGAAACCACCTTTGATGTCTCCGCAGACCTCACGGAATTCACCCTGTCCAACGTTGCAGTGATCAGCGCAGGGGTGAAGTCCATTCTGGACATCGGCCTGACCCTTGAAAAACTGGAAACCCTCGGGGTTCCCGTGATTGGTTACGGCACCCCAGAGTTCCCTGCCTTCTACTCCAGAGCCTCTGGTTTCAAGGTGCCCATGCAACTCGACACCCCCACGGACATCGCCAGAGTCATGAAAGACAAGTGGGCTCTGGACCTTGTGGGTGGCCTCAGCATCGCCAACCCGATTCCTCTGGAAGACGAAATTCCGGCCAGCACCATTGACCCCCACATCGAAAAAGCCCTGCAAGAAGCCCACGAAAAAGGCATCAAAGGCAAAGACGTGACCCCCTTCCTGTTGTCTCGCATCGCCGAAATCACCGCAGGCCAGAGCCTGAAATCCAACATCGCTCTGGTGAAAAACAACGCCCACCTCGGGGCACAAATTGCGGTTGAATTCGCCAAGCTCTGAGCATTGAGCACAGCTCAGAAGCAAAAGAAAGATCCCTTGCATGCAAGGGATCTTTTTGAATTTCTCAGGATTCAGGATTTACTTTTGCACCACATCGCGGCTGAGCATCTGGTGTGCAGAGGTCAGCAGGTCTTCGGTGGCTTCCCAACTGATGCAGGCATCGGTGACGCTCACCCCGTACTTGAGCTGAGACAGGTCAGAGGGGATTTTCTGTGCCCCTTCATTCAGGTGGCTTTCCAGCATCACACCCACCAGATCCCGGTCTCCGGCCATGCGTTGTTCGATGACCTCGTTCCAGGCGATGCTCTGCTTGCGGAAATCCTTGTTCGAGTTGGCGTGGGAGCAGTCCACCACGATGGCCGGGTTCAGGCCCGCTTCGCGCATTTCTCTGGCGGCTTCCTGAACGTGCTGGGCAGAGTAATTCGCTCCAGAGCGACCACCCCGCAGAATCACGTGGCCGTAAGGGTTGCCTTCGGTGCCGATCATGGCCGCCTGACCATGCTCGTCGATGCCCAGGAAAGTGTGCCGATTTTGGGCTGCGATGATCGCATCAATTGCCACTTTCACGTTTCCATCGGTGGAATTCTTGAAGCCCACCGGAATGGACACACCACTGGCCATGGTGCGGTGCGTCTGGGATTCGGTGGTTCTGGCCCCAATCGCACCCCACACCAGCAGGTCTGCGATGTACTGGGGAACAAAAGGATCGAGCAATTCGGTGGCCACAGGGATCCCGAGTTCATTCACCTTCAGCATCACTTCACGGGTTTTCCTGAGGCCCAGATTGAAATCGCTCTGGTACTTCATCTCGGGGTCATGGATGAAACCCCTCCAGCCCACGGTGGTGCGGGGTTTGTCCACGTAAACGCGCATCACGATGAACAGTTTGTCTTCCAGTTTGTCTTTGAGGGCTTTCAGGCGTTTGGCGTACTCCACGGCCTGATCGATGTCGTGGATGGAGCAAGGCCCGGTGATCACCAGCAGGCGGGGGTCTTTTTTGGTGAGGATGTCTTCAATGATCTGACGGGACTCGAATACGGTTCTGTCTGCCTTTTCATTGCGGGGCAACTCGGCCTTGAGGTCTTTGGGAGTGATCAGGGGTCGCACCTCTGTGACGTGCAGGTTTTCCAGTTTATGCATCTCGGTCTCCTCAGCATGGATCGGAACGTTCTTGAAAAGCACAAAAAAACTGCGCCCGGTGTCTCCCGAGCGCAGTGATTGCAACAAGCTTAGCGCACCCGGGATTCACCGAGCGAAATAAAAAAAGCAGCTGAAGCCTGGTCTTTGCGTGCTCATCTCCCTTGATGCTAATGGTTCTGGGAGGACGGGTGGAGGTTCAACCTAGACAGCGGAAAGACCAAAGGGTGGATTGCTGTGCATTTTGAGGGCTGTATTTTTTGTGCCAGAGGCCGAGGGCCGAGCGCCGAGGGCAAGGAATGCTTCAGCCAGAGCAATGCAAAGGGCGCAGCACGCTGCGCCCCTACATTGACCCTTGACGTTTTTTGGTGTCTGATACACGATGCTCTCGGCTCTCGGCTCTCGGCTCTCGGCTCTCGGCTCTCGGCTCTCGGCTCTCGGCTCTCGGCTCTCGGCTCTCGGCTCTCGGCTCTCGGCTC